>NZ_LMQK01000005.1:0-95797 GCF_001424525.1 Methylobacterium sp. Leaf399
GAGCAGCCATCGCATCCTCCTCAGGCTCCAAACCCAAGGAAGGAATCACGACCGAGATGCTGACGCTACCCCGCGTGAGTCCTGCTCAGCGAGGCTTGGTATAACGCGTTCAATTTACAAGTCGATTTTCGCTACCGCCTCAAACTCATCGCCGCCATTGGTCAGCTCTTGTGACGGGCGCCCGGCGGTAAATCTGCCGGTTAGCTCTAACTAACCAACCGGTTGGCGGCACTCACAGACACATATCACCGAACGCAAAGGGGGTCACAACGCGATATTATTTCAGCTTGATAACTGCAAAATTTCAGCTTTAAGTAGGTTTGTGCCCGTCTCATTTTAGGCAGACAAAATTATAGACGAACTTTTTCGTTCGATCATCACTGCCTCATACTCAGATCTGCTCCGCCATATTACAGCCGTCGGTCTACAGATTGAGCAGCAGCAATGTCGAGACAAGCTGCATGCCTGGCTCCGTAAGAATGTTTGCGCCAAACTAGATGCGGCTGGACCAAAATAAACTTAACAGGCGCTACGGTAAGTTCACAGATTTGGGTCCTCAAGCAGATTCGTTTTAGGTTGCATTTACGAAAATTTCTAGCATGTCATTTCATAAACTAAGACAGTTTGCCCCACCCTGATCGTACCTCTGAATGCGCGATCTGCTGCCAATCATTAAGGCAGCCTACATGGGTTCGGCGTGATCCTAGCGAGTGAACGCGCTCAAGGTCTCACCGTATGCTCACCGTCGTTGGTTGTCTCGTTGAGGCCCATGATTTCCGCCTTGTCGCCCTCGCGGCGGCCATCTGCGCTTTGTCTGCGCTGACGACGGTCTTCCTCGTCAGCCACGCCCACCGCGCAGACAGTTGGATGCAAGTCGGCTGGCTTGCCGTTGCTGCTGGTGCTGGAGGCTCAGGCATCTGGGCAACCCACTTCATTGCCATGCTCGCCTATGCGCCCGGCCTGCCCGGCGGTTATGATATAGCACTGACAGCCTTGTCCCTTGTTATCGCTGTCGTCCTAGTCGGAAGCGGCCTATCCATCGCGGTTCTGGTTGGCGGCAGCCTCGCAGCTTGGGCCGGCGGTGCGATGCTAGGTCTTGGCATCGCGGCGATGCACTACACCGGCATGGCCGCCTATTACGTTGCCGGCAATAAGGATTGGGATCTAGCGACGGCGACCCTCTCGATAATACTCGGTACCATCCTGGGTAGTGCAGCGCTCGCGACCAGGCTCGGGAGCAACGGCGTGAGGCGGCAACTGCTTAGCGCCTTGCTGTTAGTCTTAGCGATATGTGGCCACCATTTCACCGCCATGGGTGCGGTGACTATCACGCCAGACCCCACCATCGTGATCTCTGAGGCCGCAGTCCCGAACAGTTGGCTTGCAGTCGCAGTTGCACTGGCAAGTTTTGCTATCCTGCTTCTTGCCGGAGCTGCTCTGGGACTCGACATCCGTGACCGCCGGCACGCCAAGCGTGAGACGGACCGTTTGCGCAGTCTCGCAAACGCCGCTGTCGAGGGCCTTATGGTCTGCACCGGCGATACAATCGTCAGCGCCAACAACAGCTTCGCCCGCCTTGTCGGCGTAACCCAAGAGGCGCTTGCAGGCTCGTCACTCTCGACCTTCCTTCCGGCCGAAGCTGCACGGCTTGCTTTGGCCAGCCACCCCGAGCGGCCGGTCGAAACCGAGTTGCGGCGGGCGGACGGTGGGATGGTTCCGGTCGAGGTTATCATGCAGACGGTCGAGCACGCCGGCCAGCCGCATTACGCCGTAGCAGTTCGCGACCTCAGGGCTCGCCGGAAGGCTGAGCACCAAATCCAGTTCCTGGCTCACCACGATCCGCTCACCGGGCTCGCCAATCGCGCCAGCTTCGGCAAAAGGCTCGATCAGGAGATGCGGGCGGCAGATGCGAGCAAACGCAATCTCGCCGTGCTCTGCCTCGACCTCGACCGCTTTAAGGAGGTCAACGATCTCTTCGGCCATGCCGCCGGCGACGCAATGTTGGAAAACGTCGCTCGCATCGTCACGAGCGAACTCGCCGACACGCAGATGATGGCCCGGCTTGGAGGCGACGAGTTCGCTGTCCTGATGCCATGCGATGGCCCGTCAGAGGCCGGTCGCCTCGCCGAGCGAATCTTGGAGGCGCTACGATCTGGTGAGACTGAGGGTAGCGGCCCGCAGATCGCCACCAGCATCGGCATAGCCCTCTACCCGGACGACGCTGACGAGCGGACAATGTTGCTGAACTATGCCGACACCGCGCTTTACAGAGCCAAGTCGGAGGGCCGCGGCACCTATCGCTTCTTCGAGGCACGTATGGGTCTGGAGGTGCGTCAGCGCCGCCTGTTGGAGCACGACCTGCGGCACGCCGTGGCGCGTGGGGAGATGCATCTGGTCTACCAACCGCAGACAGATGTCGGCAGCGGCGAAGTCACCGGCTTTGAGGCCTTGTTACGCTGGAACCACCCTAAGCGGGGCTATATCTCGCCGGCCGTGTTCATTCCCATCGCCGAAGAGAGCGACGCCATTCTACAGATCGGCGAATGGGTGATGCGGGAGGCCTGCCGCGAGGCTTCAAGCTGGCCGAGGCCGCTTTCGGTGGCGGTCAACGTCTCGGCAGTTCAGATCCATAGCCCGCACCTTGTCGGGCTTGTACACGAGATCTTGCTCCAGACCGGCCTAGCACCGCATCGGCTGGAAGTAGAGGTCACGGAGACGGCGCTTATCCGAGATCCAAGCCGGGCGCTGCTCACGCTGCGGCAGCTGAAATCGCTCGGACTGCGCATTGCTATGGACGACTTCGGTACCGGCTACTCGTCGCTGTCGAACCTGCGGTCGTTCCCGTTCGACAAGATCAAGATCGACAGTTCGTTCGTCCGGGATGTGGACACCAACGAGCAGACGGCAGCCATCGTGCGATCGGTGCTCGGCCTCGGGAGCGGCCTCCGGTTGCCGGTCCTGGCTGAAGGTGTTGAGACGGCCGCAGAACTGAATTTCCTCATCGCTGAGAATTGCCACGCTGCTCAAGGCTACTTAATGGGTCGTCCTTCGCTTATTTGCGAGTTTTCCCACTATACACATGGCGCGGAACCGATCCTGCTGAATGAGCACAAGGTTGCTTGAGATATAAATAACAACGCCTAATGTTGCTGACCGGGTAATATTTCACTGTCGTATATAACTATTTTTAAAACAAATTAGAGCAAAATCACTTGTGTTATTCGTCCCGCGCTGCTTTACAAAGCTTCCGCAAGCGGAACTTCTTGTAGCCTACGACGGTTAGATAGCCGTCGTTAAAGCGGCGTCAGCTTCCAAACTGCGACACTGCTCACCAAGTCTGCAGGTTGGCCTCACTCGAATCGAAAAGCCATTTGCAGCGAGCTTGAACCTTGGCGCTGGCGAGTTGGTAGAAGGGTCGCAGTCACCTGTGATCCCGCTAAGGCCAGCATCATGAAACGCCCGTGGCAACTGACTTTCGGCCTGCTGCTCACGGGGCTGGCGGGCTACATCGATGCGATCGGGTTCATTCAGCTCAGTGGCCTCTACACCTCGTTCATGAGTGGCAACACCACGCAGATGGGTGTGTCGGTTGCTCATGGCGCGCTGGGCGGTGCGGTCATGCCGGCGGTCTTGATCGTCACGTTTCTGCTCGGTTCGACGATCGCCAGCGGCTTATCGATCGTCGCTCCCGCGCCTTGGAAGACAGTGATTGTGCTGGCCTACGAAGCTATTCTCGTCTTCGGCGCTTTCGCCCTCGGGCTCCAACTGCCCGAACTCGGTCTGGTGTCATTCTTCCTAGCTCTCGCCATGGGCGCGCAGAACGCGGTTCTTGGTTCCGTTCAAGGCTTTCGAGCAGGAACGACGTTCGTCACTGGAGCGCTATTCAGCCTCGGTCAGAAGCTCGCCGCTGCCTTCACCAAGACGGGGCCGCCTCTGGGATGGGTTGGCGATGCAGCGGTCTGGCTGGCCCTGCTGATCGGAGCCGTCGCCGGAGCGGCTGTCTACAGCGCGATCGGTATCTTCGCCTTGATCTTTCCCGCTGGCCTTACGGCCGGCCTCGCGGTGATGGCTGCGCTATTTGCCAGGGCGCATCGTGGCGTTTCATGAGGGCGACACGACCCCCGCCAGCACCTGCGCGTTCGCCAGGAGCTGGATGGTCGTGGCCACTAAGCGCGAAGGCCCGATCTCTGACGGTACACGCGCCGCCGCGCCGGAACGCAACCTAATCGGCCAGTCACCCGAGGCTTGATGGTGCCGCAAACAGGCACGGAACGGCGCCACCGCCTTGGCCAACACCAGGGGATGCTGCTTAGTATTTCGCTAGTCCCCCGTTGGGGGTCTCTTTGGTTGACCAGCCTACATAGCGGCGAATACGGCTGTCCCGTCGCCGTGGGGGCTCAACGTCACGCAACGCGGAGGTAAGCGCCCACTGTTCGTCTCATCTATACTAGATCGGCTGCACCTCGGCAATCCCAAGTTCGATGGGAGACGAGCGGCCGAAGATGCTGACTGCAACCTTGATCCGGTCGTGGGGCAGGATTTCTTCCACGGTCGCGGGGAAGCTGGCGAACGGCCCCTCCCGCACCACGACGTTCTGCCCGACCTTCACTCCGACCGGCTGAACGATCTCACCATCAGCGATGGCCTGCACGAATTGCTGAAGCGCCACAGGATCGAGCCGAGCCGGTTTCATCACGAGGCCGGAGACGTTGCCCTGGACCGATGTGTCTTCCTCGGGGTGGCACACGATCTCCGCCAATCCCGGACAGGCGCGGGCCTCGGCGAGATGCCGCTCGTCCTTGACCCCAATGAAGACCGTCCGCATCAGGAGCGGCGTCCGGCGCACCACGCGGCGTCCGCGGCGCACGACGATCTCCGATGCACGCGGCAGGTAGGTCGTCACCTCGATCTCGGCCAATGAATCGCAGGCGCGCTTTCCCATTCGGGGCAGGGTGCGGGCGACGTGCCAGGACAGCGTGGGGTCGATGGTGTCGGCCCTGGTGCCCCGGATGGGATCGCCTGCGCCTCCGGATCCCGTCGTGCCGGGCTGGCCGTGAGTGAAAGCGGATGACACCCGGCGCTCGGCCCGGCGCTGACGCCGGTCCCGTGCACGTTGACGTTTATCGCGACGGCTCATGCTGGATCACCTTCCCGTGCGGTGGCTCTTCTGGTCGCCCGCGGCTCTCGCTTCGCGCAGGACGTCGTTCCAGTCGGCCCCGGCCGACCTGGGCAGCTCGACCCTGACGCGGGCGATCTTGGAGGACAGTCGGTGGGCGAGCCCGTAGGCCGCGGCCTGACCGGCGAAACCGACGTCCGCATCTCCGAACACGATCACTTCGCCGACGCCGTCTGGCGGGACCCATTTTGCGAGCATGGCGGCGCTGACGGCCGCCCATACGGGCACGTCAAACAATACGGACGCGGCAAGAGCCGTCTCGATGCCCTCGGCAATCCCAAGAATCGGAGCGGGATCGAACAGGCGGACGGCCGAGCCGTCAGGTATCGACCCCGGCATCAGGCGGCGCGGGGCCTCCACCTGCGCTTTGGTGCCCTCGGCGGTGAGATAGGGCCGGTGGATCGTGGCCGGGCTCCCGTCCGGGGCTGAGACCATAGCGATCATCGCTGGATGCCAGGATGGCGCGTCGTCCTGGTAGCGTAGGCGCTTCACGGTCCGGATGCAGTCGGGCGCCGCCGACACGTCCACGCGGGAGGCCAGGTAGAGCGCTACGGGGTCACCCGGGGTGACGCGACTGGATCCGCGCCAGAGCCGGCGGAGTGCCTGCCGGCATTCGTCCGCGGAAGCGTGTCGACGGCTCGTCTGCTCGGGGACGCTGCCCAACAGGGCGTCGATTCGCTCCGCCAGAACACGGAAATCGCATCCCGTGGTCTTCATCGCGAGATCGGCCCCATCGCCGGCCCCGCAGTGATTGCAGATCCAGGTGCCTCGTCCCTCACGATCGTCGAAGCGGAAGCGGGTCTTGCCTCCGCACATGGGGCATGGGCCCTGCTTTCCCGACAGGTAGCGAGGGTCGACACCAACGAGCGGCAGAAGGCCAGCCCATCGACCACGTGCGCGGTCACTCAGCGGCGTGCGCATGCGAACGGCCCCTCGTTTTGATGTAGGCGATCTGGCGGGACTTGATCCACGACAGGACGAAAGCCGTCGGCTCGACGAGCGGAGCATTGTGGTACCGATCGGGCCAGACACCCGTCAGTTCACGAAATTTGTGAGCCGCCCAGCCCTCGGAATAGTTGCGGCGTCGGGCGACGTGCTTCAGCTGGCCGAAGAGCGATTCCTTCTCGATCGTGCTGGCGCGGGCCCGCTTCGGGGTCATCTCCACGAGATCGCCGTCGTCGCACTGAACCTCGCTCTGACGCTCGGGCTTGAACCCGCAAGCCGGGCACTTGGGTGCCTTCAGAGGTTTCAGGAACGAGCACGAGGGGCACTCCTTCGGCATGGCCTCGGGCTTCGCCTTGGCCTCGCGCTTCTGCCGCTCCCGGCCGTCGTCGAGGACGTCATGATGGATGTCAGTGACGAAGCCGAGCCGCAGGTGCGTGTCGCTGTGGTCCAGCACCAGGAGATCGTCCTTCCCGGGTGCCGTTCGCAGGCCCCGGCCGATGATCTGCACGAACAGCATCTCGGACTTCGTAGGCCGCGCCAACACGATGCACCGCACGTCCAGATCGACCCCAGTGGTAAGACATCCGACGCTAGCGATGGCCGTCAGCTCACCCGACGTGAAGCGGCGGAACAGCACCTCCCGCTCGTCGGCCTTCGTGTAGGCGTCGATGTAGCCGGTGGGCACGCCGGCCGCTTCGAACTGGGCCTGGAGGTTCTTGGCGTGCGCTCGGTCGACGCCGAAAATGAACGTCGGGCGGTTCTCCCCACGTTGGAGCCAGGTCTGCACCACATCCGCGACGAGGGCGGGCTTGTTCATGGCCTCGCCGAGGTCGCCCTCGTGGTAATCGCCGGCCACCGTTCGGACGCCGGTTAGGTCGGGGTGAGATGGGACGTAAACCCGGAAGGGGGAGAGGTAACCACCCTCGATCAGGCTGGCCGTCGTGGTGACCGAGATCAGGTCGTCGTAGAATTTGCCCAGGCCCCTGGTCCACGGGGTTGCCGACAGGCCGACGAACGGGACGGTGGCCCAATCGGGCGAGCCCATCCACAGGCCCAGCATCTCGAACCACCGGTGAGCCTCGTCGATCACGACGATGTCGAACCGTGGGATCGCCCTGCGCTGCAAGGTCTGGATCGAGGCGACCTGAACCGGTTTGCTTGCGTCCGTCATCGGATGCGCGCCCTGGATCACGCCGACGTCACGGATGCCCTCGGCCCAGAACGACCGGACAGTCTGGTCGATCAGCGATAGGGCAGGGACCACGAAAAGGACCCGCTTCCCCTTGGCTAGAGCGCCCCTGACGATGGCGCCGGCGACGACCGTCTTGCCGGCCCCCGTCGGGGCCTGGACCATCGGCCGGCGATGCCCCGTTGCCAGGGATTCGCGCAGCCGCTCGACGATGCGGCTCTGGTGGGGTCGGAGGACGCGGCTCACCGGACGGCGTCCTCACCGACGACCGCAAGCTCGACCCAGGCGTCGTCGTCCTCGCCGTGGGGATCGGGGGGGCCGAAGGCGTCGTCCCCGAACGGGTCGCAGGGTCCCAAGGCTGGCCGAGGCCTCCCCGTCAGTGCCTCATCCTGAAACCTTGTCTCACGGCTAGGAAGAAGGTTCTTTTGGGTTCTTGGGAGGTTCTTTCCCCGGCACGTGGTGCCGCTAACCCTACCTTGATATGCCGCTAACCCTACCTTCATTTGCCGGTAACCCCCCTCGGAGTTACCGGCATCATCTGCCGGAAAGGCGGTGTCTTCGGGTTGCTCCCTGGCGGCGGTGATCAGGTCGAAGTCGTGCTCGATTCTGAGCGCGATCAGATCCGATGCCCGGCCGCCGGACCCGTTGCCACGACGGGTTCGGGTGATGACATTTGCGACCTGGAGTTCCGCCAGGACGAGGCGGACCGTGCGGACGGCAAGCCCGGTCTCCTCGGCCAGCGTGGCCTGAGACGGCCAGCACCGCCCGTGCTTGTCGGCTCGATCCGCAAGGGCCGTCAGCACGACACGACAGGTGGCACGGACCCGCTGGCGCTTGGTCCACTTCAGCGCGACCATGCTCATCGACCGGCCACCATCGATTGGGCGACGAGGTCGTCGGCGGTCCGATAGGCGTGTTCCGCGGCGTCCGGAAAGCTCGCTGCCTTCGCGATGGTCGAGGCGCTGTAGCGCAACAGGCGCTCGCCGAAATCGACCACCATCTGGTAGTCGCCGACCGCCTCCGCTCGCCGCACCAGATCGGCGCGCAGAGCCCGCAAGGCATCGTCGGCGGCGTCGTACAGCCTACGGTCGGCATCTAGCCGTGACTTGAGATCGGACATGGCACTTCCGTTCCGGGAACCGCTGGCGCGGCCGGTGAAAGGGATCGAGACGGAGGTTCGCGTGGTCGCGGCAGGCGCGTCGGATCAGGGCGGGGCGCGGATCTGCGCCTTCGGTCGAGGCTTGAGGTTCAGGTGGCCGCGAAACTCGGCATCGGGCGGGCAGTGGCGCTCACGCAGAGCCTTCAGGCAGACCGCGGTCTGACGATGGGCCGAGGACCGCTGGCGATTGGTCTCCGCCGCCACCGGCAGATCGTCGGCGTCCAGGTTCAGGGCTAGGCGCCCGTCCTCGGCCGCCCGCTTCTCGTGCCAGCGGATCAGGCGATCCAGCGAAGCGGCGGACGGCACGTCGTAGGCGAAGTCCTCAACCATGGTGCTCCTCGGGGGTGTGGAGCCGGGCCTGCAGCCGACCGTTCTCCACGGTGAGGCACGCGATCTCGTCTTCGAGGTCGAGGCGGGTACGCTCCTCGGACGAGAGGTGCGCCCGCATGAACGCCGTGTAGGCATCAACCGCGGCCCGGTGGTCGGCGGGATCCTCGCTGACCTGGGCATGGCGCTTGGCCTCTACCCATCGGTCGAACAGGAAGCTGCGATACGCTTTCACGCGCTCTACGATCGGCGGAGACGTCGAGAATGGAGAGACAGCAAAGGGCATCGGCCAAAGCTCCGGGGTTCGGGAGCGCCGTAGTCAGGCGGGAGGATGAGGGCGGTGGTGGCCGGCTACAGGTGGCTCACGGAGGCGGCTGCGCGTGGGTGAGCGGGATCATTCGTCACTCTCCCTGAGCCAGACGCCGAGACCGGCCAGCGAGAGCCCGAAGCGCATCAGCATCCGGCCCACCGGGTCGCGCAGCCAAACGGGACACGCGTTCCGCAAGCGCTTCGAAATCTGCCGCGAGGCACGCCAACTCATCTGAACTCTCCCGGCTGCGCGCCGCGCGTGCCGCTCGGATGGCTTCGATCTCGACGGCCTCGACGCGCCGGGCCTTGCGGTACCAGAGGTCGAAAGCTCGCCAATAGGACAAGCCGGCCCGGCGGGCGGCGCGTCCGATCTGGGATTTGACACGGTCGTCGGAGCCGACGGGTCGCGCCAAGTCGCGCAGCCCCTCGGCTGCTTCAAGGACAAGGGCGGTCACCGACCTCTCCCAAGACTTTTGGGACATCTCCCAACGCTCCTTCGCCACAGTGATGGGCGTGACGAGGAGGTTGAGAGTGCGGTCCCTGAACGGCGGAACGAGCAAGGCCGGTCCTGACGCAAGCGGTGCTCTGGCGGGCGAGCGCGGGCGTCAGGGTCGGCCCTTGGCAGTGAAAAGCGGTGACGATCACGATGAAGCCTCCGCAGGTGCGGAGCGGCGCTTCACCGGCTCCAAGTCCGGGGAGCGAACCTTGCCGCCCGAAATGGCCTCGATCCGGGCAGCAACACGGATGGAGGGACCCCGCTCTCTGAATCGCAGCTTGCGAACGCCGAAGCGGGACAGGCCGACCTTCTCGGCCACGGCCGCGTCGTCGAACCCTTCGGAGCGCATCCATTCCTTGAGCAGCATGGCGGGCCTACTCCCGTCCGCAGCGGCGCAGGCGCCGGCTGGGCTGACGCCTGGCCGATTGGCCGAGGCCCTGGCGGTTCTGATGGTGGACCTGATCGAAGTGGTGCCACTGGACGACCGCCCCGCCGCGCGAGAGCGACTGTCCAACCGGTTGGACAACCAGGCGCGGCGAGCGAGCGGAGGGCCGGCAGCAGCGCTGCTCGGCGCGATCGCTTTCGCACTGATGCGCCTGGAGCAGTGAAACCCCACGGCGCCGTGCGAGGCGCCTCATCCCAGAGGGAAGGAGACCATTATGGCGAACGAAGAGGACCTGTTCGAGATCGAACTGGCGGGGATCGAGCGCACCCTCGGGCGCGACCTCGGCGATACCGCTTACGATGTCGAGTTCGACTGCACCCGGGGGCATGCGATCATCCACATCACGGTGAGCCTGGATGCGGAGTCGGTGACCACTACGGAGATCGTGCCACTGGCGATGAGCGATCTGCACCGGGCGTTCGCTGCCATTGCGGAGCAGACGAAGGCGTGGCGGATAGAAGCTGTTTAGGCGGGGCGCGCCGCTAAAACGTGACGGCCGGGCCAATTCACTATCGATATTACGAGAGCGATGCTCGGATTCCGCTCCATCAGCCAGCGTCCGGCTATGATGAGATGGATCGACAGCACGTTGACGAGGTTCGGTTCCCACCCTTTCCGCCGAACCATCCACGTTGCAGAATGGATCGAGAACAAAGCTGTTTTGCTTTAGATTGATCGGCGTCGGAACGAGGGAGTTCGAAAAATGAGCGAAGAGAAACCTGCACTGCTGCGCATTGAGAGGCCGGAATCCTACGGCGACTTTACGGCGGTCTTTGAGCTTCCTGGATCCGCTGGAACGATCAGCATCACGGTGCCGAGCGAAACGGACGAGAAACACATGGTCGAAGTGGCACGTGACCACCTCCATCGCCTCCTGCAGGCAACGACCGAGGTGACATTGGATTGGATTGTACCCGACGACCGCCGACAGAAGATCGACCCCGACCGCAAACAGACTCTCGGCTTCGGCAGCCGTGGGAGTCGGGGAGTGAGAAACCCGTGAGCATTCTGCACGAAATGATAATGTCCCACGCGCACTGATCCGCGACCGCAACATGGCGGTGGGCCGAATCAGGCCCGCCGTCATAGTCAGGGTGATATCGAAGTGTTCGGCGCGCATTAAAGGCGAGCCTCACGGATCAGATCGCTGGGTCGACTGTAGTGGGTTGTGGAAATCCGAGATGGTCGAAGAGCGGCCCAAGCTGCGGCTGTAACGGCACCACCGCTCATATTCTCGACATGAGCAATGATGTCTACTGGTACTGGCCGCTGACCATTTTCCCACCGCTGGAGGGTCCGGGCCGGATTGCGACCTGACAAGCCCAGCCGACGCGCCAGCACATCCAAAGATAATTTTCGGCTGATCCGCCACTGGCGCGGCGAGGGAAAAATGCTCATGGCTCATCCTATAGCCCATGAGGCTAACTAAGCGCAATGGGCTAAATAGCCGCTGCGGCTATAGACGAGAGAGCGCAGGCAGCGCATAGGGCTATATGACCTCTGAGCCACCAAACCGAATCGCCGAAATCCGGAAGAAGAAAGGCATGACGCAGCAGGCGCTTGCGGATGCCGTTGGAGCACATTGGATAACGATATCTAAGCTTGAGCGAGGAAAGTTGCCACTTAGTTTTGAATGGGCCGAAAAACTAGGCTCAGCCCTTGGAGTGGGAGAATTTCAGGTATTTAAAGAGGTGATGTCAGCAAAGCCAGTTTTCATTGATGGGATAATTACTGAAGGCGGTAGAGCTCATTTTTATAAAGATGAAGCCGGAAAAGAAGACTTTGACGCTATTCAGGTAGAATTAGATCTAGGAAAAAGAGCCAATACAGTTTGGTTTGAGATTGATAACGATGGCTTTTTTCCTTTTTTCCAAACACACGATCTTATCCAGGTAGAATGGCTAACGAGCAGAGACTCGGATCTGTTCATCAATAGACTCTGCCTTGTGGATTTGAGAGATAGCGACAAAGATACCGGTGATTTAAGACTCGGATTTATAGTTAATGGCACCAAAAAGGGTTTTTATAATTTAAATATTCTCAGTGGGGCTCCAATTAAAGACGTCCAAGTCAACAGCGGGGTAGCTGTTGTCACTATGGCTTTGTTTAATCCCGCGGTTTGGCGCGGCAAGGCCGATAATCTTGAGCCTATCGAGCCGACAACATAGCCGCATCGGCTAATATGAACTTGACATTGACATAGCCGCTAGGGCTAACATGCTCTCATCGCCTTTCGCGGTGGAGCCCTCCCATGTTCGTCCAGGCCAACCCCTACCTCCCGATCATTGGTCTGGCTGCACTGTGGCTCGCGCGCCACCTCACTCTCCGTATGGAGGGCTGAGGGATGGCCGCTGTCGGATCTGCCTCACTGAACCACGCTGAAGTCGGCCAGCCCGAGTGGCGCAGCGCCCTCCTGGCCGAGGCGATCCGGCATACGGCGCATGTCGCCGGCCCAATCAACCCCTTCGCGCTTCACCGCCACCTTCAGGATTGGGTCGGCATTCCCGAGGAGGCCTGCGGCGGTGAGATCAACACCATCCTGTTCGCGATGGTCCGCAGCGGCCTTTACACCTCGAACACCCACGATGAGGCCACCGGCACCATCACCATGGGCGTCGAGACGCGCCTGACGGCCTCGCGCACGCTGACGGTCTGCCTGCACGGCGAGCCCTGCGGCGACTACGAGGAGACCGAAATCTGAGAGGTTTCGGGTGAGCGCGGCGCGCCACCCGACACGAAGCGGTCTCCGCCAGCGCTGCAACGCCAGCGGAGACCTTCCCCGAACCCAGGAGCTAAAACCATGGAACAGGGCAACCGCCTTGATAGCAGACCCGTGTCCGGACGACAGGCCGACACGCAACACGATGCAGCCGACCACGTCCTCGACGAGGCCGTCACCCGGCTTCTGGCCGCCCCCGAGGGTGCGCCGGCCACTCCACCCGACCGCCGGGCGCTGGTGGCCTACTCATCCTGGCTGGCGATGGAGAGGCGCTACCTGTGCAGGGAGCTCTATCCGCACCTGGGGCATCGAGCGTCGGAGTTCATCGTCGGCATGAATGCCGGCTTCGATTTCCATCGCTCAGCGACCTCCGACCCGTCGAGCCGTGCCGTCGCCATGCTGGCGGCCATTGGCTGCGACTGGACCAAGGACGGCTACCTGGGCCTTGGCGATAGCGGCGATCCGGTTCCGCAAGAGAAGGCATTCCCGCATCCCGATGCGCGCCTGATCGATCTGGAGCAGGATTTCCTCGCTGCGAGCGCGGCCTACACGTCCGCTTGCGACCGAGAGGAGGTGGGATGGGCCGAACGCGACCGCCGCGAGGAGCCGTATCGGGAAGCCAATCGGCGGCTCCTTCTTCATCCGGAGCCGCACTCCATTTTTTGGACCGGGGACTATCTGCGCAGCATTCTGTCCGGTCGCTCTGCTCCTCTTTCGGCACAAGATGCGGCGGTGATCGGCAAACTGCGACGGGCTCAGCTCGTAGAGTTGCTGCCGCTGGTGGAAGCGCGTGATGCGAGGCGTGAAGCACTCGCTCTGGAACTGCGGCTCGAAGTTCTGGAGGCCGACGTCAAGACGGCATTCGCTGCGTGTGCTGCGATCACTGAAGAGATTTATCGGCTGCCGGCCAAAACCGTCGACGGGTTGGCTCTCAAGGTTCGGGTTCTGAAACTCGACGAACCCGGCTTCTGGCAGCGCCCGGATCAGAGAGTAGGACAACCGGGCTATTGGCACGAAGCCGCTTTTGCCGAGATTGCAGACGGCGTCGAGTACCTGCTTGCCACGGGGCAGGCCCGTCCGAGAACTGCTACCCCTAGCGACCTCGCCCGGGCCTGCGTCTGGGCCATAAGGCGGCGAGCCGAGATCAACCGCCAATGCTCTGCCGAGGGCTGGTGCGACGAACAACTCGATCGAGAATGCCAGAAGGTCGACGATGTTTTCACCCGAGCCATCCAGGAGCCGTCGCAGGGGCTGGGAGACATAATCGCCAAGGCCCAACTCGCCCTGAATGACTACGAGTGCTTTACCGCCTATCCCGGTGCTGGGCTCGACGATGGCAAGCGCATCGTTCTTACGGTGCTACGTGAAGTTGCTCAGTTGGCGGAGGCCTGATCGATGGCCGCCGCCACGCACCTCGCCTCAGGCGCCGATATGCGCCTCGCCCTCCGCCAACAGATCGAACGCGCCATCGAGGCGGCGTTCGACACCGCGTACCGGCTCATCGTCATCCTCGACGAGATGACGGGAGACCCGGACTTCGAGCCGGAAACCGACCGCGAGGACAACGGAGACACCGAGCCTGCCATGGCAGCGCTCGTGGGATCCGAGACGCAAACCCGATGGGTCGGGTTCGAGATGGGAGTGGCAGCATGATCGTTGCTCGCACCCCCCAACCGACGCAGGGCGTCCGCGGCGTCAACGTCGTCCTCTACAGCGGCGGCGAACTCCACATCGACGACATCGAGACCGCCGCCCAAGGGCAGGCGATCCTCGACGAGATCGACGGGGCCATTTCGACGATCGAGGACCAGTTCGCGCACGGCGTGACGAGCGAGAAGGATCCGAGCTGGCGCGCTCGTGCCGAGATCGCTCTCAAGCGAAAGCGACGCCAGCGCCCACGCCTCCAGCAGCGCATCGGCGAACTGCGCCGGGCCGAACGGCAGGTGCTGCCCCCAAGCGGTAAGCACCTGGCCGACTACGAGCGTCGGGAGGCCCGCCGAAGGGCCTTCATCGATGCTGCCAAGCAGATGCTTGACGCGGAGATGGTCACGGAAATCTGGGCGCGGGCTGCCGAGCAGGCCCCGGACGCTTTTGCCGAACTGGAGGCCAGCCATGATTGATCAGCAGACAGCGCTTGCCCGCATCACGCCCGGGGCTGACTCCGTGCAGATGGATCGGCGGATCGGCGTCATGCTCGGTGAGTGCGACGGCCGTACCGATCGCGACGGAACAGCCCTGGGCGGCCTGCAGGCAGTCCCGGTCCGCAGCGACAACATGGAGCCGACACTACGGCGTGGCGACTTCGTCCTGGTGGCCCCCACCGACGCCTACCAAGGCGAGGGCGTCTACGCGACGGTGAGCCTGGGCGCCGTCGTCCTGCATCGCTTCGAAAGGGTGGGGAAAGGCCGGATCCGCATGTGGTCCGACAATCCTCACTACACCCGCTACGAGATCTCGAAGGACGAGTTCCTGGCGATGCTCTTTGCCAAGGTCGTCATCACGGCGAGGGTGGTCGATCGGCTACTCCTGCCTGACGCGCTTCGGGTTTGAGGGGGCTTGCATCATGAGCACGCTCGTTCTGCAGACCCGCATCGGCTCCCGCGGTGGCCAGCCGCTGCACGTCGTCAACGCCGCCATGGCGATCCTCGACCGCAGACTTCCGACGGCGGCCGAGGAAGCGGACACGGGCGAACCAGCTGGCGTTGTTCGCGGCTCGGACCGGCACGCCATGCTGCCGGGGCCCGACCCCATCCATGCAGCCATAGTGGCGCACCGGACTGCGTGGGACGCTTTCCAGACCGCGTCAGAGGGCGGCCCTTCCGAAGTGGCTTCCCTCGCGATGGCCGAAGCGCTCGACGCGCTGCTTGCGACCTCATGCGAAACCCGGTCGGGAGCCTTGGCCTTGCTGAAGCACCTGACCTGGTGGCTCGACGAGGAGACCGAGTTCGCTGGCGACTACGAGCCCGAGTACGGCATCGCGAAGGCCCGTGCCGCCGACCTCACCATTGCCTTCACCGACGGCATCCGGGGGGACGAAGGGGCCGATCCGATCCTCGCAGCAGTTGCCGTGTCTGCTGCGGCCGAAGAGGCCCACTTCCGTGCGGTCGAAAGCCTCGATGAGGACGACGACAGGTCCATGGCTCGGGCCAACGCTGCCTGCGACGCGGCGAGCGCGGCTCGCCTGCAGGTAGCCGAGACCACCCCGACGACGCTCACCGGCATCCACGCGCTCGCCATGCACTATGCCGAGTGGGCCGAATGGTCAGCCCAGGCCGACCTCGCCCACCTAGCGACGGCCCTACAGCGCCTCCTGCCGGCCGAGAGGGCGCGGTTATGAGGGTGCCGGGACCCGCTGACCTTGCCACCGCCTGGGCCGCCCTGGAGCCTCCAGTGCGCGACCGTATCGGTATGATCGCCCTCGACATGGTGTTCCAAGGCTTCCTCTCCGGAAACGCCTTCGCGCCTGAAGATCGCGTCATTCACTCAGACGAGGAGCGCGGCGAGGCCGACGCCCGCGAAGGCGAGAGACTGAACAGCCTCTACCGCACCATCGAAGATGCGTTGCCAGACCTCTTTGGGCCGCCGGGCGAAAATCCGGCTTGGGCTTTGCCGATCGTCGAGCCGGGCTCTGTCGCATCCAGGGCAGACACAAGGATGACGACATGACCCCGCCCTCATCGCCTTCAACCGTCGCGGTCGGGCAACACGCTCGTGATCGGGCGATTCATCAGGCGCGGGGACTGATGGGCTGTGGTCGGGGGAGGGGACATTAGATGCCGCGCCGGGCTGCTCTGGTCACCCAAGCCGATATCGCCAGAGCAATTCGTGCCGCGCAGGCTGCTGGTCTGTCCGTGCACCGGGTCGTGGTGCGGGCCGACGGCGTGGCGGTCGAGACCAATGAAACGCTGCTCGATCGGAGCGGCCGCGATCCGCAAGAGGGCATTGCACGAGAGGGCAGGGTGGTGGTCCTATGACGACCACGATGCCGCGCCCTCGACCACCCTACCTGCTCCGCGAAAAGACCCGCCACGATAAGGTGGTTTGGTACGTCCGTCGCGGTGACGGTCCACGCATCCGCCTGCGCGAGCCTTACGACACACCGGCATTCTGGCGAGAATACCGCGCGGCTATCGAGGGCAAGCCTGCGCTGCCGAAGCCAGATCTGACCACCGGCACGATCGCGTGGCTCGTCGAGCGATACGTCGGCAGCGCGCAGTGGAGCGAGGAACTGTCGGCCGCCACGCGGGCCCAGCGCCACGGCTTGCTCAAGGCCATGGTCACGATTGCAGGGCACGAGCGCGCTGATGCCATCAACAAGCGATCGATCCAGGAGGGTATGGATCGGCGCAAGGCCAAGCCTCATGGCGCCAACAACTGGCTCAAGACGATGCGGGGCCTGTTCGCCTGGGCGGTCGACCGCGAGTACCTGACGACCGACCCGACGCGAGGCGTCAAGCTCATGGCCGGGCCGAACGATCGCGTCGGATTCCACATCTGGACCGATGACGAGCTCGCTCGGTTCGAAGCGAAGTGGAAACTCGGCACGCGTGAGCGGCTGGCATTCGACCTCCTGCTCTACACCGGCCTGCGTCGAGGGGATGCCGTGCGGGTTGGCCGCCCGCACCTACGCAACGACCTGTTGCGGGTCACAACCGAGAAGACAGGCCAGATCGTCACGATCCGCATCCTGCCGGCCCTCGCAGCTTCGATCGCGGCGAGCCCGACTGGCGAACTGACGTTCATTGCCGGCGAGCGCGGCGGGCCCATGACGAAAGAGAGTTTCGGGAATTGGTTTCGTGAGGCTTGCCGCTTGGCCGGTTGCCCCGGCGCCGCGCACGGACTGCGTAAGGCAGGGGCGGGGAGGGCAGCCGAAGATGGGGCCACCGAGGCAGAACTGAACGCCTGGTACGGATGGGCCGACGGGAGTCGAGAGAGCGCCACCTATGTGCGTGGGGCCAATCGAACCAAGTTAGCCGAGAACCTTGCGACGCGCATAGCAGAGCGGATGTCCCCCGCACCATCCGACCCGGTGCGGGGCGGAAGCGAGAAATCAAAGCAAGATCAAGGGCTTGGAATTAGGCTGGCTCCCCGAGTAGGACTCGAACCTACGACAAAGCGATTAACAGTCGCTTGCTCTACCAACTGAGCTATCGGGGACCACGGCGGGGTCTCTACACACGGGAACGGCGGGGCGCAAGGGCCGGGGGGCGAGGTTTCACGAATCCGTCACGCAGCGTCGTTCCCGACGTGATGCCGTTCCTTGCCTGCCTCGCGGGATGCCTTGCCTCACGTGACGGATGCGTGACGCCGATGTCGGGTTGGCCGTTGCTCAAGGGGGCCCGCCTCTGCTAGAGAGCCGCTCGCCCCTGATCGGCTGCCCGATCCGGACCAGCGCGGCACGGCCCCAGGATGGGGTACGGCCAGACGAGGCCTCGTGGCGGAGTGGTTACGCAGAGGACTGCAAATCCTTGTACGGGGGTTCGATTCCCTCCGAGGCCTCCAATTTCCTTCTTCCCTTCGAACGCTTTCGGTTTCCGACCGGGAACCTTGCGTTTCTCGAGCCGATCCCCGACAAACCGCGGGCTTCGGCCGCCGAGCTCGGACCGTCCTGTCGGATGCGTCCTGCGAGAGTTTCGGCACGCCCCGGCGGCCACGGGAGAAAGGGCACCGATGCTCGATGATGCGCAGGCGCGACGCCTCATGGTCGATTGCCAGTTGCGGACCTTCGACGTGACCAATGTCGCGGTCCTCGACGCCTTCGGCGCGGTCCCGCGCGAGCGGTTCGTACCGGCGGACCGGGCGGCCTTCGCCTACAGCGACCAGACCCTGCGGCTGGGACCGGACCGGGCGATGCCCGCGCCGATGCTGCTCGCACGCATGATCCAGGCCCTGGCGGTGGAGCCCGGCGCCCGCTTCCTCGACGTGGCCGCCGGCTACGGCTACGGGGCGGCGATCCTCTCCGGTCTGGGCGCCGAGGGCGTCGCCCTCGAACCCGACGCCGCCCTGGCGGCGGGCGCCCGGGAGCGACTGGCCGGCCGGCCCGGCGTGAGCGTGGTCGAGGCCGCCCTCGACGGGGGCCCGACCGAGGGTGGCCCGTTCGACGTGATCCTCGTGGAGGGCCGCGTCGAGGTACGGCCGCAGGGCCTCCTCGACCAGCTCGCCGACGGCGGCCGCCTCGTCTGCGTGATGGGGCGCGACCGTGCCGCCAAGGCGACCCTGTTCGTGCGTGCCGGCTCCGCTTTCGGCTCGCGCCCGCTGTTCGACGCGGCCTTGCCGGCCCTGCCGGGCTTCGCGGCCGACGCCGGCTTCGTCTTCTGAGACGGTTTCCGCTCGAATCGCGTGTGAACCGTCTCACGAAGCCCGCGCGGCGCCTGAGCGGAGCCCATTTCGCATCACGACGTGATCAACCGGAGATGGCATGAGACGCCCTCCGCGCGCCCCCGATCGGGTGTCGCTTTTATGCGGCACCCGATCACCTTTCTTTACCCACCGGCCGACGGGGCCTGTGCCGATGGTGCCAAGCTCGTCTAGACAGAGCACCGGGGCGGGCAACCCGGACTGCGCTTTCTGGATCCCCACGGACGTCAAGTGGGAACCCTCGGGCGCCGCGACCGTCGCTGGACGGTCGGCCGGTTCATCGAGAAACCGCAAGGGCTGATGGACGTGAGAGAACGGAACTCCGCGACGCGGGCTGAGCTTGCGCTCGCCGGCTTCGCCGCACCTGGGCTGGGTCGTCTGGCGCTGGCCGGATTGTCCCTGGCCGGCCTCGCCGTCGCTTCGGCGGCCCCCGCGAGCGCCGAGACGCTCGAGAGCGCCCTGGCGCGGGCCTACCGCGCCAATCCCGTGCTCAACGCCGGCCGCGCCGGCCTGCGCGCCACCGACGAGAACGTGGCGCAGGCCCAGGCCGGGTATCGGCCGACCGTCAACCTCAGCGCCGACATCGGCATCCAGCAGTTCCAGGGCCGCATCTCGGGCCAGCAGCTGAACAACACCACCCGGCCGGGCGGGGCGGGCCTGACGATCAACCAGAACCTGTTCGACGGGTTCCAGACCAACAACCAGACCCGACGCGCCGAATCGAACGTGCTGAGCACGCGCGAGTCCCTGCGCGCCACCGAGATGAACACCCTGTTCAGCGCGGCGCAGGCCTACATGAACGTCCTGCGCGACACGGCCAACCTGGAGCTGCAGCGCAACAACGTCGAGGTGCTCGAGGAGCAGCTTCGCCAGACCCGCGACCGCTTCAACGTCGGCGAGGTCACCCGCACCGACGTCGCCCAGGCCGAGGCGCGCCTGGCCGGTGCCCGCTCCAGCGTGAGCACCGCCGAATCCAACCTGCGGTCCTCCATCGGCGATTACCGCCGTCGCATCGGCGTCGAACCGCGCCAGCTCGCCCCGGGCCGCCCCCTCGACCGATTCGTGCCTCCCGGCCTCGATGCCGCGGTGGGGATCGGCCTCAAGGAGCATCCCCAGATCCTGGCCTCGCTCCATGCGGTGGACGTGGCCGAGGCGCAGGTGAAAATCTTCGAGGGCCAGCTCTATCCCCGCGTCGGCCTGCAGGGCGCGGTGCAGCAGCGCTACGACACCCAGTTCCCCGGCGACAACGGCGTCACCGCCTCCATCGTCGGCTCGATCTCGATCCCGCTCTACGAGGGCGGCCAGACCTATTCGCAGATCCGCCAGGCCAAGGAGCAGGTCGGCCAGGCCCGCATCAACGTCGAGGACGTGCGCGACCAGGTCCGCTCGGCGATCGTCACCGCCTGGGGCCAGCTCGAGGCCTCCAAGGCCCAGGTGATCGCCTCCCAGGCCCAGGTCCAGGCCAACGAGGTCGCCCTCAACGGCGTACGCGAGGAGGCCCGCGTCGGCCAGCGCACCACCCTCGACGTGCTGAACGCGCAACAGGAACTGCTCAACTCGCGCGTCAACCTCATCATCGCCCAGCGCGACCGGGTGGTGAACTCCTACGGCGTCGTCCAGGCAGTGGGCCGGCTGACGGTGCGCTTCACTGCGATCCCGACCGCGATCTACTCCCCCAAGGAGCATTTCGACCAGGTCAAGGACCTCTGGTACGGCGTGCGGACCCCCGACGGGCGCTGACCCCGGCCGACGGTTTCCTGTGGCCCGCGGTGTTGCGGAAGGGTCCCGCGGCTTGTGCTCCGCCACGGGCGTGAGCATCGTGATCCACCGGATCAACCGTTCCTTAACCTTATGCTCCGAGCATCGTCCTTATGAGTGCAGCGAGCCCCAAGGCGCAGGACAAGGCCCAGGAGCTGGGCCAGGAACCCTCCATGGAGGAGATCCTGGCCTCGATCCGCCGCATCATCGCCGACGACCAGGTCGCCAAGACCGAGGACGCGGAGCCCGTGCGCTCCCCCCAGCCCAGGCGCCAGGACGACGACATCCTCGATCTCGCCGAGGTCGCCCGGCCGATCCGCAAGCCGGCCCCGATCGAGGAAGAGCCGATCGGCTTTCGCGAGGCGACGGCCGACGACGTCATCGACTTCGACTCGATCTCCTTCGACGACGCGCCGGAGCCCGAGCCGGAACTCAGCTGGGACGAACCGGCTCCCGCGCCCCGGCAAGAGATCCGCGAACAGATCCGCGAGGAGGTTCGCCAGGACGCTCGCCAGGAAGTTCGGCACGAGCCCTACCGGGACATCCGGCCCGAGCCCGCGAGCGCGCACGACCGCCTCACCTCGGCGGTGACCGATGCCAGCGTCCACCAGGCCTTCGGCATGCTGGCGAGCACGGTGCTCAGCCACAACGCCCGCACGCTGGAGGACCTCGTGCAGGACATGCTGCGCCCGATGCTCAAATCCTGGCTCGACGACAACCTGCCGGTGATGGTCGAGCGCCTGGTGCGGGCAGAGATCGAGCGCGTGGCCCGCGGCCGCTGAAGCGCCGATCCGCCGGGCGTCGGTTGACGCGGGCCCCGTGACGGGTTGAAAGCGGCCGGACGCGACGTTCCGCGTGAAGTGGCCCCGACTCCGTCATGATGGACAAGACCTTCGACCCCGCCGCCGTGGAGGCGCGCGTCTCGGCCGCCTGGGAGGCCGGCGAAGCCTTCAAGGCGGGCCGGCCCGACCGCGCCGGCGCCAAGCCCTTCACCATGATGATCCCGCCGCCGAACGTCACCGGCAGCCTCCACATGGGCCACGCCCTCAACAACACGCTCCAGGACATCCTGTGCCGGTTCGAGCGCATGCGCGGGCGCGACGTGCTCTGGCAGCCGGGCACCGACCACGCCGGCATCGCGACGCAGATGGTGGTGGAGCGCCAGCTCGCGGAGGCCGGCAAGCCCGGCCGGCGCGAGATGACCCGCGAGGCCTTCGTCGAGACGGTGTGGGCCTGGAAGGCGCAATCGGGCGGCGCCATCGTCAACCAGTTGAAGCGCCTGGGCGCCTCCTGCGACTGGTCGCGCGAGCGCTTCACCATGGGCGTCTCGGGCGCGCCCGACGACCAGATGGTCCGGGCCGTGACCAAGGTCTTCGTCGATCTCCACGCGCAGGGGCTGATCTACCGCGACAAGCGCCTCGTGAACTGGGACCCGAAGTTCCAGACCGCGATCTCCGACCTCGAAGTGCTGCAGGTCGAGGTGAAGGGCCACCTCTGGCACTTCGACTACCCGATCGTGGACGAGGCCGGCGCCGAGACCGGCGAGGTCATCACGGTGGCCACCACCCGCCCCGAGACCATGCTCGGCGACACCGCCGTGGCGGTCCACCCGGACGACGGGCGCTACACGTCCCTCGTGGGTCGGCGGGTCCGCGTTCCGTTGGTCGGCCGGCTGATCCCCATCGTCGCCGACACCTATTCCGACCCCGAAAAGGGCACCGGCGCGGTCAAGATCACCCCGGCCCACGACTTCAACGACTTCGAGGTCGGCCGGCGCGCCGGTTGCACCGCCATTAACGTCCTGGATGCACAAGCGCGCATAACCCTCGATGGAAACGAGGCTTTCCTGGCCGGTGCATCGCCGGAGCCGGAGACCCTCGCCCTGCACGGCCTCGACCGCGAGGCGGCGCGCGCCCGCGTCGTCGCCTTGATGGAGGAGCGCGGACGGCTTCGCCTGACCGAGCCCAACACCCATGCCGTCCCGCACGGCGACCGCTCGGGCGTGGTCATCGAGCCCTACCTCACCGACCAGTGGTACGTGAACGTCAAACCCCTGGCCGAGCGGGCGCTCCAGGCGGTGCGAGACGGAGAAACCCGTTTTGTTCCAGATACCTACCAGAAGACGTTCTTCCAATGGTTGGAGAACATCGAACCCTGGTGCATCTCGCGCCAGCTGTGGTGGGGGCACCGCATCCCGGTCTGGTACGACGAGGACGGCGGCATCTTCGTCGCGACGAGCGAGGCGGAGGCACGCGAACAGGCCGAGGCCCGGCACGGTCGCCCGACCGCCCTCACCCGTGACGAGGACGTCCTCGACACCTGGTTCTCCTCCGGCCTGTGGCCGTTCTCGACGCTGGGCTGGCCCGACGCGACGCCCGAGCTCGACCGGTTCTACCCCACCGACGCCCTGGTGACGGGCAAGGACATCATCTTCTTCTGGGTCGCCCGGATGATGATGCTCGGCCTCCACGTCACCGGCCGGGTGCCGTTCGCGACGGTCTACCTGCACACCCTGGTGCGGGACGCCGCCGGCGCCAAGATGTCGAAGTCGAAGGGCAACGTCGTCGACCCCCTCGGGCTCATCGACCAATACGGCGCCGACGCCCTGCGCTTCACCCTCGCCGCCATGAACGCGCCCGGGCGCGACATCAAGCTCGGCGTCAACCGGGTCGAGGGCTACCGCAACTTCGCGACCAAGCTCTGGAACGCCTCGCGCTTCGCCGAGATGAACGGCTGCGTCCTGCGGGCCGACTACCGGCCCGGGGACGCCGCCGAGACCCTGAACCGCTGGGCGCTGGGCGAGGCCGCCCGCGCGGTGGCCGAGGTGACGGCGGCGCTGGAGGCCTACCGCTTCAACGACGCGGCGGCCGCCGCCTACCGCTTCGTCTGGAACATCTTCTGCGACTGGTACGTCGAGCTGGCCAAGCCCGTCCTCCAGGGCGAGGGCGACGCCGCCTCCAAGGCGGAGACGCAAGCAACCGTCGCCTTCCTGATCGACCAGATCGCCAAGCTGCTGCACCCGTTCATGCCCTTCCTCACCGAGGAACTGTGGGCGATCAAGGGCGAGGGCATCGCCGGGCGCGGGCTCCTGGCGCTGGCGCCCTGGCCCGACCTGTCGACCCTGGCCGACCCGCAGGCCGAGGCCGAAATCGGCTGGGTGGTGGACCTCGTCTCCGAGATCCGCTCGGCCCGCTCCGAGACGAACGTGCCGGCCGGCGCGCAGATTCCCCTCGTGATCGTCGGCGCCGACGAGGCCCTGCGGGCGCGGGCTCGCCAGTGGCAGGACACGCTCCTGCGCCTCGCCCGCCTCTCGCAGATCACCTTCGCGCAGACCGCGCCGAGGAACGCGGTGCAGCTCCTGGTGCGCGGCTCGGTGGCCGCCCTGCCGCTGGAGGGCATCGTCGATCTGGCCGCCGAAGTGGTGCGCCTGAACAAGGAGGCGGCCAAGGCGGCCTCGGAGATCGCCAAGATCGAGGCCAAGCTCGGCAACGCCGACTTCCTCGCCCGCGCCCCCGACGAGGTGGTGGACGAGCAGCGCGAGCGCCGCGACGCCGAGGCCGCCCGGCTGGAGAAGATCCGCGAGGCGCTGGCGCGACTGGCGGAGGCGTGAGGCCGACGCCTGCGATCGCGACGACGATCCATCCCGCTGACGGGGAAGGATAGGGTGGGGAGGGTTCCGCCGGACGCGCAGGGCGACCGGACAGCCGTCGCCGCCGGCTCACCGCGAGGCGCGGACCACGGGCATCCTCCGCCGAGCCGGCGCTTCGGGAAGGTGCTGTCGCGCCTCGGACGTGCCCTCGCGGGCCTCGTCACCCTGCTGATCCTCGCCGCCGTCCTCACCGCGCGCCCCGGCGACCCGGCGCTCTATCCGCCGGCCGAGGGGGCGGACGCCGAGACGATCCACCTCGTCAGCCACGGCTGGCACTCGGGCCTGGTCCTTCCCCGCGACGCCCTCACCGGGGAGGGGACGGGCAGCGCCCTGCGCGCCATCGCCACCCGCTTTCGCGACTATCCGCGCCTCGAGTTCGGCTGGGGCGAGGGCCGCTTCTACCGGGCGACCCCGACCCTGGCAGAGGTCGACGTCGGCCTCGCCCTGGCGGCCCTGTTCACGCCGGGCGGCCGCAGCGGCGTCGTGCAGGTGGTGGGGCTGGAACGCGGCGTGCGGGAGAGCTTCCCGCATTCCGACATCGTGCCGATCCGACTGTCGCCGGCCGGGCTCGCCCGCCTGCTGGCCCGCCTCGACGCGAGCTTCCGCCTGGAGGCCGGCCAGCCGGTGGCGGGCGGGCCGGGGCTCTACGGGCCGAGCCTGTTCTACGAGGGCGAGGGCCGGTTCTCGGCGCTGAACCTGTGCAACCACTGGACCGCCCGGCTGCTCGACGCGGCGGGCCTGCCGACCACACCGGTGGTGGACACCCATCCGGCGGGGCTGTTGCTGGACCTGCGGTGGCGGGCGGGGGTTGGCGCCCTGCCGGCGTCCACCGCCGCGACGACGGGCCGGTGAACCGCGAGGCGCGCTAGGCCGAGATCGAGGCCTGCCGCTCGGACCGCGCCATAGACCCGATCCTCGACCGCTCGGGTCCGGTCTGGTGGCACAGCGACCGTCTGCACGAAGAAGGCATGACGAGGACGGGCGTACCCCGGCCTTCTACGGGTCCGCGGTCGGGCGGGGCCAGGCACGTCCGGTTCCCTGCGTGATCGATGAGGAGGCCATGGCGGAGGCGGCACGGTGAACCTTCCACGGCTTCGCCGCGGCACCCCTCCCCAACCTGTCCAAACGGTAACCTTCGCGCCACGATCAGGTCAGGCGCCGGGGGCTACACACCGGATCACGGCCCGCTTCGCGGTGCCCCGACAATCCGGAGTGATCCATGCCCGTCCAGTCCGACCGCCTGCGCCGCACTGCGCTCGCCTCCGTCGCCGCGGCCGCCCTGATGGCGACCGGCGCCGTCGGCGTCAGCGTCGTCCAGCCCGTGACCCCCGCCCTGGCCCAGGCCCTCTCCAAGCCCTCGGCCACCATCCCCGACCAGCCGCCCGGCTCCTTCGCCAGCATCGTCGATCGGGTGAAGCCCGGCGTCGTGGCCGTGAAGGTGAAGCTCGAGGACGGCGCCGGCGACGATGACGAGGACGGGTCCGGCGGGCGCGGCATGCAGAACGCGCCGCCGCAGCTGCGCGAGTTCCTCAAGCGCTTCGGCCAGAACGGCCAGGGCAACGGCCAGGGCGGTCCCGGCGGCCAGATGCCCCAGCGCAAGAACCAGCGCGGCGGCATGGGCTCGGGCTTCATCATCTCGGCCGACGGCTACGTCGTCACCAACAACCACGTGGTCGACAAGGCCAAGACCGTGCAGGTGACCCTCGACGACAACCGCACCCTCGACGCCAAGGTCATCGGCAAGGATCCCAAGACCGATCTCGCCCTCCTCAAGATCACCGAGGGCGGCACCTACCCCTACGTCTCCCTCGGCAAGACCGCGCCGCGGGTGGGTGACTGGGTGGTGGCCATCGGCAACCCGTTCGGCTTGGGCGGCACCGTCACCGCCGGCATCGTCTCGGCGCGCGGCCGCGACATCGGCGCGGGCCCCTACGACGACTTCCTGCAGATCGACGCGCCCATCAACAAGGGCAACTCGGGCGGCCCGACCTTCAACGTGGTCGGCGAGGTCGTGGGCGTGAACACCGCCATCGCTTCGCCCTCGGGCGGCAGCGTCGGCCTCGCCTTCGCCATCCCGGCCGAGACCGTGCAGGCGGTGGTCGACCAGCTGCGCGCCGACGGCAAGGTCGCCCGCGGCTACCTCGGCGTCCAGGTCCAGCCGGTGACCAAGGACATCGCCGACGGCCTGGGCCTCGACAAGGCCAAGGGCGCCCTCGTCGACCATGCCGAGCCCGGCACCCCGGCGGCCAAGGCCGGCCTCAAGTCCGGCGACGTCATCGAGTCGGTCAACGGCAACCCGGTCAACGACGCCAAGGAGCTCTCGCGCAAGATCGCCGGCCTCAAGCCCGGCGCCAAGGTCGAGCTCTCCTACCTGCGCTCGGGCAAGTCCGACACGGCGACCGTGGAACTCGGCGCCCTGCCGAGCGATCCCAAGGCCGCCAACGACGACCGCCGCGGCGGCCAGCGCGACGGCCAGCCTCGCCTAGGGCTGAGCCTCGCGCCGGCCTCCGAGGTCGGCGGCGAAGAGGGCGTGGCGGTGATGGAGGTCGATCCCGACGGGCCGGCCGCGGCCAAGGGCATCGAACAGGGCGACATCATCCTCGATGTCGGCGGTTCCAGCGTCTCGAAGCCGTCCGAGGTCGCCGAGCGCATCCGCGCCGCCGAGGCGAGCGGGCGCAAGGCCGTGCTGATGCGCGTGAAGAGCACCAAGGGCGTCACCCGCTTCGTGGCGGTGGCACTGTCCAAGGCCGGCTGAGCGACCGCGGTCGGGTTTCATCGAACCGAGCGCCGGTCCGCCCCATGGGGCGGGCCGGCGTTCGCCGTCGCGACCCCCCGATCGATGCACCGTCTCGTTGCACGAAAACCACAATGGCGGTCACAGAGCGCCATCCCCCACGCTTATCGCCGGGCGTCTGTTGACGGTTCATCAACCTCAGATTTAGCGTCACACCTGTAGTTGCTTCAAGACAGGGTGGCGGGGGCAGGGGTGGAGCGGGCCGTCGAGTCGATCTGCAGCGGAGCGTCGCAGGCGGCCGTCCTGGCGGCACTGCTGCTGGTGCCCGCCTCGGGAGCGGCCCGGGACGTGATCCTGTCGTGGCAGGACACGGTCCTGCTCGAACACCAGGACCGCACGGCCCGGTTGCGGCGTCTCTCGGACGCGACCCTGAACGCCAGCCCGCGCTTCTTCGAATCCCGGGTGCCGCGGCGTGAACTGCCCGCGAGCTTCAACACCGACATCCCGGTCCTGCGGGTGGTGTTCGGGCAGCAGGTGTTCTTCGATACCGACCGGGCGGAGCTGCGCCCGGAGGCCGAGGCGGTGATCGACGTGGTCGCCGAGGCGCTGCGGCGCGAGGCCTCGGACACGGCGGTGTTCATCTCCGGCCATACCGACAGCCGTGGCGGCGACGCCTACAATTTCGACCTGTCGGTGCGCCGGGCCGAGACCGTGGCCCAGGCGCTCAAGCGCCGCGGCGTGCGCCAGGCCACCATCTGGCGCATCGGCTTCGGCGAGGCGGTGCCCCTCGTCCCCAACACCTCCGACGAGGCCATGACCCGCAACCGGCGGGTGGAGTTCCTGTTCGGCCGCAAGCCCGAGGCGGTGGGGGCCTGGCTCGCCAAGCAGGAGGCTTTGGTCTGCGCCGGGGCCGAGCCGCGCCAGCGCGCCGCCTGCCTGCGCTCCTTCGCGCTGCTGCCGCGGGTCGAGGCCGCGCCGGTGACCTCGTCCCTGCCGGAGCGGCGCACCGTGGCGATCGCGCCCGCCGACGTCGCCCTCGCGCTCCCGACCATCCAGGACTCCGACCTCGTGTCGATCGTCCCGCCCGCCCGGGTCGCGGTGACGCCGGAAGGCGCGACGCCCGCGGTCGTCGCGCGCCCCCCGCCCCCGGAAAGGACCGTGGTGACCATCACCCGCGACGACCCCATCGTGATCGACCTGCGCGAGCAGCGCGTCCTCGTGCCGAGGCCGGACCGATGAGCCTGTCCGAGTACCAGGCCCTCGACCTGTCGGCGGACGGACCCGTCGCCGCCGACCTGTCGGCCCGGATCGCCGAGGAGGCGGCCTGCCCGACGGTGCCACTCTCGTCCTCGCACGGGGCCGCGGCCGACAGCCCGGCCCTGCTGACCCCGGCCATGGAGATCTGGTACCGCACCCGCGTCGCCTCCGCCCGGGTCTCGGCCATCGCCGAGATCCGCCGCGGCTTCGAACAGGAGACGCTGGGCGGCAACCCCGGCTTCCTCTACGAGGCCGAGCGCGACCGGATCGAGCAGGTCAAGCAGGGCCACCTGCGCGCCGAGCGCGACGGCTTCTTCCAGAGCAAGAGGATCCGCGACCGCGAGGCCGAGATCGACCGGCTGCGCTCCGAATACGCGTACAAGAGGTCCCAGCACGGGCGCGATGCCGGCGCCTGGAACCCGGTGTTCAAGCACGGCGGCGTGGCGGCGATCATGCTGCTCGAGTTTCCGCTCAACCTGTCGTCCTTCCTCAGGATCGACTTCCTGACGCCGGCGCTCGCCACCGCCTCGGTCCTGCTCATCGCCATCCTGTTCGCCTTCTCCAGCCACCTCCTGGGGCGCATCCTGCGGCAATGGGGCGAGCGCTTCGGCGACAACGTCACCCGGCGCCTGCGGGCCGACAGCTACCGGCACCTGGCCGTGGCCGCCGTCCTGTTCCTCATCGGCGCGGCCGCCATCGTCTTCAGCCGCTCCTACCTCGTGGCCGAGGCCCTGAACCGGCAGGCGGCGCTGGGGGAGGAGGGTGGCAGCACGGTGGCGATCTACGGGATCGCCTTCATCGGCAACCTCGCCGTCTACGCCGTGGCCGTGGCCTGGGTGCTGTTCACCGAGGACCCGGTGCCCGACTTCGCCGAGGAACGCGCCCGCCTCGACCTTCTCAAGGCGCAGTCCCAGGCCGCCTACCGCAAGGGCCTCGAGCGCCAGCAGCAGCAGCGCATCGAGCAGGCGCGGCGCGACCGCGAGCAGCTCGACCGGCGCGAGGCCGACCAGGCCAAGGGCCTGCGCAACTACGCCGCCTGCCGCGCCCGCTTCGATGTCGTGGCGCGCCAGGACGCGCGGGTGCTCGGGCTCCTGGAGAGCTACCGCAACCGCCTCGTCGCCGAGGCGCGCAAACGCGGGGTGCAGACCCGCTTCACCCACGACGACCTCGCCTCCGGGGACATCGGGACCCGGCGCGACCTCGAGGCCGACGATTACCTCGGCCGTCGCCTCGGCCTCGGCCACGCCTGAGCGGGACATCGGACATGACCCTCGTCCCGCACATCCTTCCTTCGTGCCTCCTCGTGGCCGGGCTGCTCATGCCGGTCTCCGGCCATGCGGCGACCGGCTACGAGGTGGTGCGCCAGGAGCAGACCTGCCCCAGGGCCGGAGAGCCGCGCTCCCTGCGCCAGACCGTCGTCGTCCTCGACGAGGCCATCGTCTCCGGCGAGGCGCAGGCCAACCAGCGCTGGACGCGCATGGTGGTGGAGGCCGCCGACGCCAGGGAGGCGAGCCTCGGAACGCTCGGCGCCCGCGAGCGGTTCACCGTGATGGTGGCGCGCCGCGACGGCAGCGAGCTGGTGCCGCTGTTCGTGGGCTGCTCGCCCAACCTCTCGCACGAGGAGGCACAGGCCGCCGGCAAGGCCGATTCCCTGTTCGACACCTTCATCGGCACCGGGCAGGCGGCCAAGGGCAAGGCGGCCCGCGAGGGCTTCGCCTCCGGCATCGCCAGGGCGGTGGCGCAGGTGCAGAAGCGGGCCGCCGAGATCGCCGCCGTTCCGGTTCCGACGGGAGGGCTGCTCGGCGCGCTCCAGACCGCGGGCCGGCTCGCCGACCTCAACCACGGCCTGCCGCGCTTCCTCCTCGTCACGCCCTTCCAGGTGACGGACCGCTCAAGCTTCAAGGACGTGGGAAGCGCCCGCGAGCGCGGCTTCCAGCTCGCGGAGAAGACCGGCATCGATTTCGGGCGGGCCGAGGTCTACCTCGCGGGTGCCACCCTCGGCGATGCGCCGAGCCTCGAGTTCGCCCGCGCCCTGGTGCTCGGCGCCAAGGGCAGCCTCGCAGGGGTGCGCTCGGACGGCCTGCCGCGCCTGCTCGCCGAGCCGGTGAGCAGCCGCGTCTACGCCGGCTTCATCGACTACGTCGGCCAGCGCACGCCGCTCCAGGTCCGGCTCGCGGCCACCGCCCAGGGCGACCTCGTCAACGCCTGGGTCGAGACCACCCTGTCGCGCACCACCGCGACGCCCCTCGACGGCAAGATGCTGTGCAAGGGCGAGACCTGCGAGTTGCGCGGCGACGGCCGCTTCGCGCTGGCCTGGTTTCCCGACCCCCAGGCGGAGCCCGCCGAGCGGGGCAAGCTGCCCTTCGGCGGCGCCCGCAACGTCGAGATGACCCTCAAGGCGGGTGCCGCCTCGGGCCGCATCTTCGACCCCAAGGTGATCTTCAGCGGCGAGAACGGCCTGCGCCGCGAAGACCTGCGCTTCGACATCCAGCGCGTCGAGGACCGGCCGTTCTGACGGACGGCACGGACACGAGATCGCGGGGCGCGCCGGGGGCCGGGCCGCCCCGTCGGCCGCATCCCGCGACGGACGGGGCGGTTCACGGACGGGCCGGGGGTGACGGGACGATGACCAATCGGGGCTTCAGGGCGATGGGCGTGGCCCTTTGCGTCGTCGGCTTGCTCGGGGGCTGCACGAGTACGCGCGGTGGCGGAGGAGGAGGGAGCAGTGCCGCTGCCTCGCGGCCGCTCCTCGACGACGCGATCGGGCGCTGCGTCGCCTCGACCCTGATCGGGGCCGGCATCGGCGCGCTGGTGGGCGCCGCCACCGGCGGGGGCCGGCGCGCGGGCGTCGGCGCGGCGGTGGGAGCGGGGGTCGGCGGCCTCGCCTGCGCCGTCCTCACCGCCCTCGACGCCCAGGACAAGGAGCGCATCCGCAACGCGCAGATCGCGGCCGCGGCGACCAACACGCCGCAGTACCTCGCCTACCAGGGCGCGGACGGGCGCCAGCGCCAGATCACGGTGAGGCCCCAGGCCGCCCCCGCGGTCGCCGCCGAGGCGGCGGGCAACCGCATCTGCCGGGCCGCCGACACCTCCGCCTCCATCGACGGGACCGGGACCACCGCATTGCCACAGCAGCTCGTCTGCCGCACCGCGTCGGGAGACTGGCTGCCGGCGTGAGTCGGAGGGAGGCGCGCGTCGCCAGCGAACCCATGGCCGTCCCCCGGCGGCTGGGTTAGACGTGTCGGCCATGATCCAGCGCGTCCCGCTCCTGCCCGCCGTCATGGCGGCCGTCGTCGTCCTGGCCTGCGTGCCCGCGCCGGCCATGGCGCGGGCGGGCGACGCCTGCGACGCGCTCACGGCGCGGATGATCCGGGCCACCGGGGCCTCGCTGGCCGGGCGGGCGGGCGACGGGGCGGTGTTCCGCGCCGCCGACGCCGACCGCATGAGTCTGGCCTGCGGCACGCCGCGCCGGATGGTGTTCGGCGCGGTCGCGCGTGAGCCGCTCCGGCCGTACTTCGTGCTGATCGGCCTGGCCGGCCAGGGTCTCACCGGCGCGCGGGCGCGGGACGTCGAAGTCCTGGCGCTGACCCTGCACCGGCGCTCCCTCCTCACCGGCGCCCCGGCCGAGGGCCGCACCGGCGCCGCCCTGCTCCGCTGCGAGACCGGGCCGCGCGAGGACATGCTGGCGGACAACCTCACCGTCTGCGTGCTGCAGCCGGGCCGGACTATCGTCCTGCGCCGGCGCGCCGGCCTGAACCAAGGCCAGCGTGCAGGCTAAGCAGGTTTTCGACGCAAAACCGGTGACCACTTCTGCCAACCCTGCTTAGCCGGCATCCCTGAAACGATCCGGGCGCGACTGGCTGCCTGTCTGACGGTCGCAGCCAGCCCCACGAACTCGGCGTGCGGATCGCCGAGCCTACGATGCCACCGCCATGAAACGCACGTCCGGCGCCCTGGGGGAGGCGATCCATGCGCAATCCCGCCAGGTCTATGCCCGGCCGAGCTATGGTGAGGAGCGGCGCTTTTTCCCCACGCGAGTCAGCCTTGCCGGCTCGGCACGGGCGATCGCCTGTCAGGCTGGCAGCATCTGATGTCGGCAGCATCTGTTGTCGATTGAGCCGGCAGGCTCGGAAAAGCAGTTTGCACACTGTGCGAACCTGCACGCTCGTTGGCACGGCACAAGGGCACAATCCGACCACGATCTGAAGCGGTGGAGGGGCGGAAATGGTACGTGGGGAAGCACCAGAGGAGGGCGGCCTGCATCCTCCCAAAACGGTCATCCCATTTCCGGGTGATCACTTCGTGATGCGGACATGGGCTTCGCTCAGGCGCCGCGCGGGCTCGGTGATACGGTTCCCGCTTGATCCAAGCGGAAACCGTATCACACCAAAGCGCGTGCAGGCGCTGCCGATAGGGCTGAAGCTGGCCTACACGGGCTTCATGGCCGTCCTGCTGCCGACGTACTGGACGTTCTACGGTCCGACCAACTTCCTATACTTTTGTGACTTGGCGCTGATCCTCACGCTAATAGGGATTTGGACAGAGAGCGCGCTTCTCGTGTCGATGTGCGCAGTCGGCATCCTGCTTCCGCAGACCTTGTGGGTGGCAGACTTCATTGCGAGCGCCGTTGGCGCGCCCATCGTTGGAATGACCGCCTACATGTTCAAGGCAGACGCGTCGCTGTTCCTGCGCGGCCTGTCCCTGTTCCATGGGTGGTTGCCTTTCCTCCTCGTCTTCCTCGTGTGGCGTCTTGGGTATGACCAGAGGGCCTGGGGCGCTTGGTCGCTGCTGGCCATCGTGGTGCTCGTCGTCTGCTTCACACTGATGCCCGAACCCCGGCCCGATCCCGGCTTCCAGCCTGTGAACATCAACTACGTCTGGGGAATGAACGACAACGTCGCCCAGACACTCATGCACCCTTACCTCTGGTTTGCGGCCCTCGTCGTCGGCATTCCGCTCCTCCTGTGTGCGCCCACCCACGTCGTGCTCAAGCGCCTGATGCCGTCCACCCTTGGCCGGTCCAGTTATCGGATCACCTCAGCAGGTTTCGCAAAAGGGGTCACCGGTTTCGCGTCGAAAACATGCGACGCCCGAGACCCTGAGCGGGATGAAGCGTCGGCCTGCCGACGCGAACCTACTTAGGGCGGCGCCGATGATCTCGGGACCGCGTTCGGGAACACATCGGGCTCCCGCCCGTTTCCCACACTAAGCGTTTCCCGAAACAACGATAAGGACGACCATGCGCAAGCTCGCATTGATTTCCGCCGTCACCCTGTCGATCGGCGCCATGATGGCGACCTCCGCCGATGCCCGTCCCCGGGGTTACGGCTATGGGCACGGTCACCACGGCGGCTACGGCCATCACGGCGGGCGCGGCGCCTATGGCTACGGCCGTGGCGGTGGACGTCGTGGGATCGGGACCGGCGCCGCCGTCGGCCTCGGCATCGCCGGCTTGGCCGCCGGAGCCATCGCCGCCGGAGCGGCGCGCGATTCCTACAATCGCGGTGGCTATGGCCGCCCCGCCTATGGATACCGGCAGCCGGCCTACGGTTACGGCTACTGAAACTCGGCCATCGGTCGAGGATGAGACGGGCGCCCGGTCGGACCGGGCGCCCGTCTTCGTTTGCGGTCGGACCCTGGAGCGCTCCTACCGGGCCCGGTAGGGGGGGACGCCCTGGTCGGGAAGCCACACCGACGGCAGCGGCGCCCCGGTCTGCCAGAACACGTCGATGGGGATGCCGCCGCGCGGATACCAGTAGCCGCCGATGCGCAGCCAGCGCGGCGCCAGCAGATCGACGAGGCGCCGGCCGACGCCCACCGTGCAATCCTCGTGGAAGGCACCGTGGTTGCGGAAGGCGCCGAGGTAGAGCTTGAGCGACTTGGATTCCACGAGCCAGCGGTCGGGCACGTAGTCGATCACCAGGATCGCGAAATCCGGTTGCCCGGTCACCGGGCACAGCGAGGTGAACTCCGGCACCGTGAACCGGGCGAGGTAGTCCTGGTCGGGGTGCGGGTTGGGTACCCTGTCGAGCCGGGCGATCTCGGGGGATTCCGGCGCCGGGGTCTGTTGGCCGAGTTGCAGCGTGTCGTTCGTCATGGACGGCTTATAGCGCAAGCCGCGGCGGGTGCATCACCCGGAAGCGGCGCGTCAGTTTTTCTGATCGGACCGTCAAACGTTTCCTCACGGCCTCGGGCCTCCAGGCCGGGCCCGGGCGCTTGCCCGAAGCGGGACGTTGGCGGATAAGCCTCGTCGCTCGCGTGCGACATGCCGCACCGTCGATCGTTCGACGTTCCTGCCAGACGTTTTCGGAGAGGTCGCCATGACCGCCATCACCAACATCGCCGCCCGCGAGATCCTCGACAGCCGCGGCAACCCGACGATCGAGGTGGACGTCCTCCTCGAGGACGGCTGTTTCGGCCGCGCCGCGGTGCCCTCGGGCGCCTCCACCGGCGCGCACGAGGCGATGGAACTGCGCGACGGCGACAAGGCCCGCTTCGGCGGCAAGGGCGTGCGCAAGGCGGTGGAGGCCGTGCGCTCCGAGATCCTCGACACCATCGGTGGCATGGACGCCGAGGACCAGATCGCCGTCGACGAGGCGATGATCGCCCTCGACGGCACCCCCAACAAGGCGCGGCTCGGCGCCAACGCGATCCTGGGCGTCTCGCTGGCCGTCGCCAAGGCCGCGGCCGAGACCGCCGGCCTGCCGCTGTACCGCTACGTCGGCGGCACGCAGGGCCGGGTGCTGCCGGTGCCGATGATGAACATCATCAACGGCGGCGCGCATGCCGACAACCCGATCGACTTCCAGGAATTCATGATCATGCCGGTGGGGGCGAGCTCCATCGCCGAGGCCGTGCGGATGGGCTCGGAGGTGTTCCACACCCTCAAGAGCGCCCTGAAGCAGGCCGGCCACAACACCAACGTCGGCGACGAGGGCGGCTTCGCCCCCAACCTGCCCTCGGCCGAGGCCGCTCTCGACTTCGTCATGGAGTCGATCGCCAAGGCCGGCTTCAAGCCGGGCACCGACATGGTGCTGGCCCTCGATTGCGCCGCCACCGAGTTCTTCAAGGACGGCGCCTACCGTTACGAGGGCGAGGGCAAGACCCGGGACATCGAGGCCCAGGTCGCCTACCTCGCCGGCCTCGTCGACGCCTACCCGATCTGGTCGATCGAGGACGGCATGTCGGAGGACGACTGGGCCGGCTGGAAGCTCCTCACCGAGCGGGTGGGCGACCGCTGCCAGCTCGTGGGCGACGACCTGTTCGTCACCAACGTCACCCGCCTGTCGCGGGGCATCGCCGAGAACACCGCCAACTCGATCCTGATCAAGGTCAACCAGATCGGCACCCTCACCGAGACGCTGGCGGCCGTCGATATGGCCCAGCGCGCCGGCTACACGGCGGTGATGTCCCACCGCTCGGGCGAGACCGAGGATTCCACCATCGCGGACCTCGCCGTCGCCACCAACTGCGGGCAGATCAAGACCGGCTCGCTGGCCCGCTCCGACCGGTTGGCCAAGTACAACCAGCTCATCCGCATCGAGGAGGGCCTCGACACTCAGGGGCGCTACGCCGGGCGCGGGGCCATCAAGGCCGTGGCGCGCTAGGCAGGGTCCACGAAGGTCGCCACCGGTTCTGCGTCGAAAACCTGCGACACGCCAAAGACCTGAGCAGGGTGAAGCGTTGGCTCGCCAACGCGAACCCGCTTAGGCGGCTCCGGGTCACCCCGCCCGCTCCAGCCGCAGCTCGATCTCCCTGTCGACGTAGGACCATTCCGGGGTCGCCCTGAGCGCGGCGAGCAGGGCGTCGAAGGTCGCCTCGTGCGCGGGCGCGTACTCGAACCAGGTCAGGAAATCGAACGGCTCGCCGAGGTCGCGGGCGTGGTGGAGGCGGCGGGCCACCGCCGGAAGCGCGGCCATGCCGATGCGGGTATGGCCCGAGACCTCCTCGAACAGGGCCCTGCGCTCGTCCTGGGCCATCTCCCACCACGCCGCCGTCTTGGCGATCGGGATGAGGGTGGCACGGCTGGCCTCGCCCCGGGCGAGGGGGGCCTGCGAGGCGCGCAGGGCGTCCCGCTCGGGCCGCGTCGTATAGCGCAGGTTGCTCACGGTCCCGCGCAGGGTCCAGGCCACCCCCTCGACGGCCGAGAATCCGACCGAGAGATGCGTCGCCGCCGGCAACTCCGGGCCGCACAGGGTGCGGACCGCGCGGATGCGCCACTCTCCCGTGGCGCCGCCGGAGAAGACGTGGGGCTGCATCGACATGGTGGGCTCCTTGTTCGAGCGTCATGGGCCCCAGGCGACGGGACGCCACGGCGCCGCAAGGGGCGGGCCGCCCTATCTTGCGCATGGACACTTCGCGGACGACGCACCGATGTTACCGACCCGAGACCCCGCCCTGACCGTCTATTTCGACGGCGCCTGTCCGCTCTGCGCCCGCGAGATCGCGCTCTACCGGCGCAGCCGAGGCGCGGAGCGGGTGGCCTTCGTCGACGTCGCACAGGGCGAGGCGCTCGGCCCGGGTCTCGACCGGGCGACGGCGCTGGCGCGGTTCCACGTCCGGGACGCCGAGGGCCGGCTCGCTTCGGGCGCGGCCGGCTTCGCCCGGCTCTGGGCGCAACTGCCGGCCTGGCGGCTGCTTGCGCTCGTCCTGCGCCTGCCCGGCGCCCTGTGGCTGGCCGAGCGCGCCTACCGCGCCTTCCTTCCCCTGCGCCCCTTCATCGCCAAGGTTCTGCCGTCGGACGGCCCGGCCTGCCGCGACGGCGCCTGTACGCGGCCGCCCTCGCAGCCGTGACCCCTCGGGCGCGGTCACCGCACCCTTCGCGCGGACACGCACCGGTGGAGACCCAGCGATGACCAATCCGTTCGAGGCCTTTCGGCTGCGGCCGCGGCTTCTCCTCGCCATGGGGCTGACGATGGGGCTCACGGTCCTGTTGCCGATCGCGTCGGTCCCGGTCCGGCTCCTCGTCGGCTGGTGTCTCGGCGTCGGCGTCTACACCGGCCTCGTCGTCTGGAACGCGGCCCGGCAACCCCGCGACGCCCTGCGGCAGGAGGCCTCCCGCCTCGACGACAGCGCCACGGTGATCTCGCTCTTCGCCATCCTCGCGGCGGCGGCGAGTTGCGGCGCGGTGGCCATGCTCGTGCTCGGCGAGCAGGAGCCGGGGGCGATGAAGGGGGCCCGCCTCGCCCTCGCGGCGCTGACCATGCTGTGCACCTGGGTGTTCGTGCAGGTGGTCTTCACCGTCCACTACGCGCATCTGTACTACGGCGAGGGCGAAACCGGGGAGAGCCGCGGCGGCCTCGACTTCAACGGCGATCCCGACCCGGATTTCTGGGACTTCCTCTACTTCTCGGTCACCATCGGGGCAACCTCGCAGACCTCGGACACCGACATCACCGCCAAGAACATGCGCCGCCTCGTCACCGTGCAGACGGTCTACGCCTACCTGTTCAACACCAGCGTCCTGGCGCTGGCGATCAACATGGCTGCGGGCTTCGCGCAGGCGCACTGAGACGGTTTCCGCTTGGATCAAGCGGGACCCGTATCACCGAGCCCGCGCGGCGCCTGGGCGAAGCCCATGTCCGCATCACGAAGTGATCAACCCGAAATGGGATGAGACGTCGGGCGGGACTGCCCGGTTGACCGCGTTTGCCAAGGCTCCGATGGAGGGCACGCCGGACGCGCCGCGTCGGGCGTTGGTCCAGCCGTCGAGGCAGCATGGTCGTCCGGTCCCGCCCGAACCTGTTCGTGGTGCTGTTCGCGCTCCAGGGCTCGATCCTGCCGCGCGTGGCGCCCAAGATCCTCGGCATCTCGGCGACCGCGCTGGCGGTGGTGGCGATCGAACGGGCCTTTCCGGAACTGTTTCCCGTCGGGCCGGGAATCGCGCCCTTCACCCTGATCGGGCTCGCCCTGTCGATCTTCCTGAGCTTTCGCAACGGCGCCTGCTACGACCGCTGGTGGGAGGGGCGACGCGCCTGGGGTAGCCTGATCCTCGAAGTGCGCGGCCTCGCGCGCCTCCTGCCCGCCGTGCTCGGTCCCGAGCAGGAGGCGCTGTCGCAGCGCAGCCTGCGGCGGGCCTGCGGTTTCGCCCATGCCCTCCACGCCAGCCTGCGCGGCACCGGCGACGAGGCCGAGGTGGCGCGTGCCTGGCTGCCCGCGGCGGAGGCGGAGGCGCTCGCGCACAGCCCCAACCCGGCCAACGCGATCCTGGCCGGCCTCGGGGGGGATTTCGGCCGGGCGTTCCGGGCGGGCAACCTCAGCGACATCGTGCTCGGGATGCTGGAACAGAAGGTCGCCGCCCTGGCCCAGGTGCAGGTGGTCTGCGAGCGAATCCAGGGCACGCCGCTGCCCTTCGCCTACACGCTGCTGCTGTACCGCACCGCCTGGCTCTACTGCCTGCTGCTGCCGTTCGGGCTGGCCGGCACCCTAGGCTGGGCGACGCCGGTGGCAACGGCGCTCGTCGCCTACACCTTCTTCGGCCTCGACGCCCTGGGCGACGAACTCGAGGAGCCCTTCGGCACCGAGCCCAACGACCTTCCCCTCGACGCGATGCTGCGGCAGGTGGAATCGATCGTGCGCGATGCCCTGGGCGAGGCGCTGCCGCCGCCCGTCCGGCCCGAGAAATCGGTACTGCGGTAGGGGCGGCACCTCAGCGGCGGCGACCCTCGCCGGCGTCCGGGACGATATCGAGCTCGGCGCCGATGCCGCGAAGGCAGCGAACGATCCGCTCCGAGATCTCGGGCGTGAGGTCGCGCACCGTCAGGTGCAGCGTCGTGGCGGTGCCGCCGGAGGCGGTGATGCGATAGTCCATCCCCTCGCTCGCCAGCTGCCGCAGCAGGTTGTCGGCGGCCAGGCACATCGCCGCCATGTGCCGTCCGGATAGTTCCTGGTCCAAGGCGATCCCTCCTGCGCCCGCGGGCGGGCTCCTATGGAAGTGAACGCAAGGGCGGTGCAATTCGTCCATCCCCGCCGCGATCATCCCGTGGCAGGGTGAATCGGGCCTCGCCGCCGCACCCGTTCGGCCGGCGGCGGATCAATCGATCTGGGTCAGCACCGTGATCGCGCCGAACAGCAGCACGGACGTGACGCAGAGGGCGAGGAGGATGAGCGCGGCGCGCGATTCGCGGATGGGATCGTCGGTCATGCCACCAAGCTAAGCAGGTTGTGCGAGGGTGCCCAGCGGTTTTGCGGCCGGGCCCTGCGACACGTGCGAACGCGGCGCGCCTGCGTCCCGCATCGCTCGCGCATCCATGAGCCACGAAGGTCCGAATTCGGACCCTCGCCGGCAAGGCCGACCAAGACATGCCATCGCGCGAGGCAGCACAACGCGGCGAACGGCAAATGGTTCCGAGGTTTTTTGCAAAAGATTCTTCCCCGGCGGGGGCGGCCTGTGTTGGGGCGTGGTGACGAGGCGGCCGAAGGCACGGGGAGCGGTACGCGACGGCCCTTGCCTCTGGTCTTTGCCGGAGGAAAGCCGACGATGACGGCACCATAGTGCCGCTTTCGACGCCAGATCTCCCCGGCCCGAGATCGCGTCCGCACCAGGACGGTACGGGACCGTTACTTGGTATGGTCACGCTTATAGCAAGCAATCGGCCGCGTTAACGCCTCGTTAACCGCGTTCGACGTAAGGTTACCGGCGTCAGATCGGGGATCGTTCAGCCCTCAAGCCGGTTCGCGCAGGATCCATCGCATGTCCGCACCGTCCCGCCGCCCCCTCGTGCTCCTGCTCGCCGGCGACGAGCTGACCCGCCGCATCAGCACCAGCTGCCTCGAAGCGTTCGACTACGAAGTGGTCAGCGCCCGCACCGCCGAGGAGGCCGAGCGCCTGCTGCTGTCGCTGCACGCCACCCGCCGCGTCGACGTGGTGATCACCGACGCCGACGTGCGCGACGCCGTCGACGGCCTGTCCCTGGCCAGCGTCGCCCGCTGCCTCGACCCCACGGTGAGCGTCATCTACACGGCCCGGCTGCCCTACCGCATCCCCGAGAACAAGAAGGTCTCCGGCGCACCCTGCCTGCGCACCCCCTACCACGGCCACCAGCTCGTCGGCCTGATCGGCGGCCTGCGCCTGCCCGCCGCCGGCAACCGCGCCGCCTGACGGGGTTCACGCCGGAAACCGGACCTCGCGGCCGATCGCGGCCTCGCACCAGCGCCCGACCCGCAGCAGCCGCAGGTCCTGGCGATAATCTGCGCAGAGCTGGATCCCGAGCGGCAGGCCGCTGTCGGCGAACCCGACCGGCAGCGTCAGGGCCGGGGCGCCCAGGCACGTCCAGGGCACGTTGAAGCCCGGATCGCCGGTGCTGGCGAGCCCCTCCGGCGCTGCGCCGGGGGCGGGCACGGTGAGGACCGCATCGAACCCATCGAGAACCCGGCCGAGCCCGGCCCGCAGGTCCCGCTGCCGGCGCAGGGCCGCCACGTAGTCGGGAGCGGGCACGGCGCGGCCCTCGGCGATCAGGCCGGCCAGGGGCTCGCTCACGAGGGTGGGCCAGCGGTCGCGCAAGGGGCCGAAGGTGGCGCTCGCCTCCGCCGCCAGGATCACGGCGGCGATGGTCCAGAGCGCGTCGAAGGCCTGGGGCCACTCCGTCTCCACCACCACGGCCCCGGCCATGCGCAGGCGCTCGGCGGTGGCCAGCAGCAGGTCCTGCTGCGCGCCCTCGACCTCGCTCCAGCGCGAGGTGCGCATGAGGGCGAGGCGGGGCGGGCGCCCGAGGTCGAGGTCGAGGTCGATGTCGAGGTCGGCTTCGGTCCCGACCCGGAACGGCGGCAGCGGCAGCCCGTGCGGGTCGGCGTCGCTGGCCGCCGCGAGCAGGCTCAGGGCGTAGGCGGCGTCCGCCACGGCGCGGGTGAAGAACCCGACGTGGTCGAGGGAACCGGCGAGGGGATGCACCCCGGTGCGGGGAATCGCGCCATAGCTCGGCTTGAAGCCGACCACGCCGCAGAACGCCGCCGGCCGGATCACCGAGCCCATGGTCTGGGTGCCCAGCGCCAGCGGCACGATGCCGGCGGCCACGGCCGCCGCCGAACCGCTCGACGAGCCGCCCGGCGTATGGCCGGGGTTCCACGGGTTGCGGGTCGGGCCGGGATGGCGGAACGCGAACTCGGTGCTCACTGTCTTGCCGAAGATGGTGGCCCCGAGCGCGCGCAGGTGCGCCACCACCTCGGCATCGGCCCGGGGCACATCACCGGCATGGATCGGCGAGCCGTTGGTGGTGGGCATGTCGCGCGTGGCGACGATGTCCTTGATCGCCACCGGGATGCCGGCGAGCGGCGCCCCGGGGGCGTCGACCGCCGCCGCCGCGTCGAGGTGGGCGAAGGCGTGGAGGCGGGGCTCCCACGACCGCGCCCGGTCGAGGCAGGCCTCGCGGTAGGCGGCGGGGTCGAGGGTGCCCGCGCGCAGGGCGCGCAGGGCGTCGAGGAGGCCGAGACGGTGCATGGCCATGCCGTCAGTTGGCCGCCAGGGCCTTGGCGATGAAGTCCTTGCGCACGAAGGTGTCGTAGTCGGGCTGGGCGGCGAGGTTGCCCAGGGCGATCTGCGTGTCGAGGCCGAGCGCCAGCGCCGCCTTGGTGATGTCGACGCTCACCGGATAGACCTTCTCGTCCATCATGCGCTTGACGGCGGCCTCGACCACGGCCGGATCGAGGTTCGGGAACTGGCGCTTGGCCACCGCCACGGCCTTGGCCGGCTCGGCCTGCATCAGGGTGACCGCCGCCTGCATGCCGTTGACGAAGGCCTGGGCCGCGGCCGGGTCGACGTCCTTGCGCGCGCTCACCGCCGAGAAGGCGTAGGGGCCGTAGAGCTTGGGGAACCCGAGCACCACCTTCATGCCCTTGGCCACGACCTGGTCGAGGCCGGGTTCGTAGAGCACCGCGACCTTGGCCTGGCCGGCCAGGAAGGGGCCGGGCTCGGTGCCGAGCTGGACCTGGGTGAGGGTCACGTCGTCCTTCGAGAGGCCGTTCTCCTTGAGGAGCTTGAGGAACAGCGACGTGCTCGTGGTCGGCATCAGGCCGGTCACGATGGTCTGGCCCTTGAGGTCCTTGACGCCGGTGAAGTTGAAGTCGGGCGTCGTGGCGATCCACACGGCCGCCCCGTTGACGACGTTGGCGATGACGTTGACGGGAGCGCCCTTCGAGGCGGCCACCGCCGTCCATTCCGGCCCGTGGATCGAGAACTCGGCGCTCTTCGAGATGACCGCCGAGAGGGCGACGCTCGGGGCGCCGGCCGTCTCCTTGGTCACCGCGATCCCGGCCTTGGCGAACAGGCCCTCGTCCATGGCCACGTAGAGCGGCAGGTAGAGCATCGACTGGAAGGCCTGCGAGACCGTGGCTTTCAGGGCCTGCGCGCAGGCCGGGCCGGCCGAGAGGAGGGAGCCCAGGAGAGCGAGGGCGGGGAGGGTCTTGCTGAGTGCCGTCATGGGGGAACCTCGGCTTTCGGTGGGGGAGGGAGGTGTTCGGAGAGGCCCGCGCGGGGTGCGGATCAGCTCGGCCGATCCGAAAAGATCGCCTTCTTGACGATGGCGTGGACGCCCCAGTTGCCGTCGACGACCTGGGTGATGCCGAAGTCGACGGCGATCGACATCAGCGAGATCGCCTCGTCCTCGGTGAGCCGGTGGGCGTGCATCAGGAACTGGCGCATCTTGCGGAAGGCGTCGCGCATGGCGAGGTCGATGGAGGACTTGCCGAAGATCGCGGCCTGCGCGTCGGGCCCGAGGTCGACGAGGTAGTTCGGGTAGCTGAACCCTGAGAGCACCCACTCCTCGGCCGTCTCGATCATCGGGAAATCGAGGGCCTCGAGGGAGGTGCCGGCCAGATCCGCCTTCTTGTGCAGCACGAACTGGAAGGTGCCGGTGAGCGAGCACTCGATGGCGGTGCCGCACAGCTCCGAATCGCCCTGGCTGGCGTGGGGGTCGCCCACCGAGAACAGGGCACCGGGCACGGCCACCGGGTAGTACATCGTGGCGCCCTTGCCGATGCGCCAGTTGTCGATGTTGCCGCCGGTGTAGCTCGGGGGAATCGAGTTCACCATGTCGGCCTCCCTGGGCGCGAGACCCATGGTGCCGAAATGCGGGCGGATCGGGATGCGCACGCCCTTGAGGACGTCGAAGTTGCGCTTGGTCTTCGTGTGGTCGACGGGCAGGCCGGGATAGTCGATGGTCGGATGGACGACCCCGTCGGGGTCGGTGACGCCGGGCCAGGGGAAGTTGTAGACGGCCTTGGCCCAGTCCCTCGCGCCGCTGGCGTCGACCTCGTAGATGGTCACGACCTCGCGGGTGCGGTCGCCGGTGATCATGTCCTTGTGGTGGTAGCCCCACCAGGCGGCGGCGTTGCTGCCGAAGCTGCGGCCCTCGAATGTCGGGTTGGCGCAGGGGCGCGGCGCCACGTCGAGGATGCGGACCTCGAGGACGTCGCCGGGCTCCGCCCCGCGGATCGCCACCGGACCGGTGCAGATGTGGACGCCCAGCCCCCCGCCCGGGCCGAGGGGCGAAGTCTCGGGGCCGGCACCGCGGCGGGCGACGCCCTTGGCCTCCTTCGTCCAGAGGAAGACGCTCTCGGCGCCGGGGTCGCCCGTCACCATGCGCTCGGCATCGTCGTTGGCGTGGTGGGTCAGGGTCTCGATAGTGACGTAGTCACCGGACGCGATCTCGACCTGGGGCTTGAGGAGCTTCGAGAAGTAGCCCCAATGCACCGTCTCGGCGGTGGCCGGCAGATGGTAGTGCGCGGTCCGTCTGATCCCCTTGGCGCTCGCCTGCGCCAGGGCAGGGCCGACCAGCGAGATGCCGCCCGCGGCGAGGGCGGCCGCCCCACCGGTGGCGAGAAAGCCGCTCTTGAGGAAGGCGCGCCGCTCCGGCGCGAGATCGCCGAGGAAGCGCCGGCGATGCTCTTCGAAGCCGGCGCAGTTCGGATCGTCACCACGGCACATCGCGTCGCTCCCGCCACCCGTCGCGGAAAACATGTATGCAAGCCAGCGGCCAAAGTCCGTACAGGCCAGGCTTCGTCGGGACCGGGTCTCCGGCACGGCGGCGACGTCGCCTGAGACATATCTGCCACGCGCATTTCGTTTTTCCGAAAAACGATCGAACCCGACGGGTCTCTACACGTTGGCGGTCGGTGAAACGCAGGTTCGACCCGGCACAACGGGTTCCTCACGCTCACTCCACCATTGGGTCGTCTTCGCTCCCCGCCGGATCCGGCGGAGAATGAATACGATTATTTGGTATACCACCAGCTTTCGTCTTTCTCGCGTACGACCATCAGGAGTCCCACCTTGGCCCTTTCTACGACCCTCCACCCATCCGCATCGACGACCGCCGAGGTTCGGGACGCGGGTACCACCGTCGCCCTCAACCAGGTCTCCTGGGGCGCCGTCTTCGCCGGAGCCGTCGCGGCGCTGGTCGCGCAGATGATCCTCAACATGGTCGGCCTCGGCATCGGCCTCTCCGTCCTCAACCCGACCGGCACCGACACCCCGACCGCCGGTTCGCTGTCGACGGGCGCCGGCCTGTGGTGGGTGATCTCGGGCATCGTCGCCTCGGCCATCGGCGGCTTCCTCGCCGGGCGCCTGTCGGGCCGGCCGGCCGGCACCTCCGCCTACCACGGCCTGGTGTCCTGGGCGGTGACGACCCTCGTCATCGTCTACCTCCTGACCTCGGCGGTGGGCGGCCTCATCGGCGGTGCCTTCGGCGGCATCACCAGCGTGATCGGCGGGGCCGGTTCGGCCGTCGGCGGCGCGGCCCAGACGGCGGCCCAGGCCGCGGCCCCCTCGCTGACCAAGATCTCCAACCCGCTCGACGGCATCGAGAACCAGGTCCGCCAGTCCACCGGCAACCAGGACCCGCAAGCCCTGCGTGACGCCGCCGCCGCCGCCGTGCGCGCCTATCTCTCGGGCGACGCCTCGCAGAAGGCCCAGGCCGAGACCAAGGCCGCCGACGCCCTCGCCAAGGCGCAGGGCATCCCGGCGGACCAGGCCAAGGCCCAGATCCAGGACTACCAGCGCCAGTACGAGGCCACCGTGGCCGACGCCAAGCAGAAGGCCACGGCTGCCGCCGAGGCGACCCGCAGCGCCGCCGCGCAGGGTGCCCTCTACGCCGCCCTCGCCCTGGTGCTCGGTGCCCTCGCGGCCTTCTTCGCCGGCCGCATGGGTTCGGTGTCGCCGGTCGTGCGTCGTCACTGACGCCGGCTGACGGCCAGACCTGACAAGAGAACGGCCCCCGGATCGCTCCGGGGGCCGTTTTCGTTCGCCGGTTCGCAGCACAAGGTGATCGACCGGAAATGCATCAGCCCGCGACGGGCAGCGCCCCCGGCTCGGCGGCATCCGGCTTCGGGCGCACGGCGCTGGCCTGCGCCTCGACCACGGCGGCCGCGGTGACGTTGACGATGCCGCGCGCCGTCACCGAGGGCGACAGGATGTGGGCGGGCTGGGCCGGGCCGATCAGGAGCGGCCCCACCGGCAGGGCGTCGGCCAGCACCTTGGCGAACTGGAAGGCGATGTTGGCGGCGTCCAGGTTGGGGAAGACCAGCACGTTGGCGGCCCCCTTGAGGTGCGAGACCGGCATCACCCGGTCGCGGATCAGTTCGGACAGGGCGGTGTCGGCCTGCATCTCGCCGTCGACCTGGAGGGAGGGAGCCCGCGCCCGGATCAGCCCCAGCGCGCTGCGCATCTTCATGGCCGAGCGGGAATCGGACTGGCCGAAGTCGGAATGGCTGAGGAGCGCGATCTTCGGGGTCAGCCCGAAGCGCGAGACGTGGCCGGCGCAGGCCACCGCCACGTCGGCGATCTCCTCGGCGCTCGGGTCGGGACGGACGTGGGTGTCGGCGAGGAAGAACGCGCCCTTCTTGGTGACGATGAGGCTCATCGCCGCGAAGTCGAGGACGCCGGGGGCGAGCCCGATCACGTCGCGGATGGCGCGCAGGCGCGTCTCGAACCGGCCCTCCAGGCCGCAGATCAGCGCGTCCGCCTCGCCCCGGCGCACCGCGATCGCGCCGATCACCGTGGCGTTGGTGCGCACGATGGTGCGGGCGGCGTCCGGCGTGATGCCGCGCCGGCCGGCGACCTCGAGATAGGTGGCGACGTAGTCGCGGTAGCGCGGATCGTCCTCGGGATCGATCAGGTCGAAATGCTCGCCCTGGCGCAGGGACAGGCCGAACCGCTTGATGCGGGTTTCGATCACCCGCGGGCGTCCCACCAGGATCGGCCGGGCCACCTTGTCCTCGACGAGGACCTGGGCGGCGCGCAGCACCCGCTCGTCCTCGCCCTCGGAATAGATGACGCGCTTGGGGTTCTCCTTCGCCTTGGAGAAGATCGGCTTCATGATGAAGCCGGAGCGGTGGACGAAGCGGTCGAGGCTGTCGGTATAGGCCTGGACGTTCTCCAGCGGCCGCCCGGCCACGCCCGAATCCATCGCCGCCTTGGCGACGGCGGGCGCGATGCGCAGGATCAGGCGCGGGTCGAACGGGCTCGGGATCAGCGAGCGCGGGCCGAACGGCCGGGCCTCGCCGCCGTAGGCGCGGGCGACCACGTCGGAGGGCGTCTCGCGGGCGAGCGCCGCGATCGCCTTGACGGCCGCCTTCTTCATCTCCTCGTTGATCGAGGTGGCGCCGACGTCGAGCGCCCCCCGGAAGATGTAGGGGAAGCACAGGACGTTGTTGACCTGGTTGGGGAAATCCGAGCGCCCGGTGCAGATCATCGCGTCGGGGCGCATCTCCTGCGCCAGATCCGGCATGATCTCGGGGTAGGGGTTGGCCAGCGCCATGATCAGCGGCTTCTCGGCCATCTTTTCGAGATACTCGGGCTTGAGCACGCCGCCGGCCGAGAGGCCGATGAACACGTCCGCCCCCGGGATGACCTCGGCCAGGGTCCGCGCCTCGGTCTCCTGGGCGTAGATGTCCTTCCAGCGGTCCATCAGCTCGGGGCGGCCCTTGTAGACCACGCCCTTGATGTCGGTGACGGTGATGTTCTCGATGCGGGCGCCCAGCGAGACCAGGAGGTTGAGGCAGGCCAGCGCCGCGGCACCGGCCCCCGAGGTGACGATGCGGACGTCAGACAGCTGCTTGCCGGCGAGTTCCAGCGCGTTGAGGACGGCGGCGGCCACGATGATCGCGGTGCCGTGCTGGTCGTCGTGGAACACCGGGATGTTCATGCGCGCCCGGCACTGCTCCTCGACCTCGAAGCACTCGGGCGCCTTGATGTCCTCGAGGTTGATGCCGCCGAAGGTCGGCTCCAGCGCGCAGACCACGTCCACGAGCTTGGCGACGTCGTTCTGGTCGACCTCGATGTCGAACACGTCGATGCCGGCGAACTTCTTGAAGAGCACCGCCTTGCCCTCCATCACGGGCTTGGAGGCCAGCGGGCCGATGTTGCCGAGGCCCAGCACCGCGGTGCCGTTGGTCAGCACGGCGACGAGGTTCTGGCGGATGGTGAGGGTGGCGGCCTCGCGCGGATCGGCGGCGATGGCATCGCAGGCCGCGGCGACCCCGGGGGAATAGGCCAGCGCCAGGTCGCGCTGGTTGCCCAGGGGCTTCGTCGCCTGGATCTCCAGCTTTCCGGGGCGCGGCAGGCGGTGGTAGACGAGCGCCCCGGACCTGAGATCGTCGGACATGTTGTCGCCCATGGGCCTCCCTCCCTGGATCGCGCGCCGTTGTCGCGCCCTCGTGCCGTCCCGATCCGGATGGCTCCGTTGAGGACTCTGTTGCACCGCCTGCGGACCCTGCGCAACCCGCACAACGAGACCCGCCTGCACCTGGCGCGGCTCGCGCGCCGGCACGGTTTCAGCATCGGCGCCTACTCCTACGGGTGCCCGAAGGTGCGCTTCGCCGGGTCGGGAAAATCCCTGACGATCGGCCGGTATTGTTCCATCGCCGACCATGTCGAGATCATGCTCGGGGGCGACCACCGCCTCGACTGGGTGACGACCTACCCCTTCGCGGCCATGGACGGCCTGTGGCCGGGCGTGGAGGCGCCGCCGGACTACCAGGTCTCGCGCGGCGACGTGACCATCGGCAGCGACGTCTGGCTCGGCACGGGCTGCCTGGTCCTGTCGGGCGTTACCATCGGCCACGGGGCGGTGGTGGCCGCCCGCGCGGTGGTGAGCCGCGACGTGCCGCCCTACGCGGTGGTGGCCGGCAACCCCGCCCGGGTGGTCCGCCACCGGTTCGAGGCCTCCGCCATCGCCGACCTCCTCGAGACCGCCTGGTGGGACCGCGACCCGGCCACCATCGCGCGCCTGGTGCCGCTCCTGCAGAGCGGGCGGGTGGCGGAGGTGGCGGCGGCGCTGCGAGCGGATCGCGAGAGAAGCCAAAGGCCGCCCGCCGTTGCGGCGGCGGCGCGAATTTCCTAAACCCGCCGCCTGCCGACCTGCTCTTCAAGGCCCCGACGATGTCCGACACGCCCCCCGACCGCCTCGCGGTGAACCCCAACAGCCCGTTCTACAACGAGGCGATCCTGGAGCGCGGCATCGGCATCCGCTTCAAGGGCGTCGAGAAGACCAACGTCGAGGAGTATTGCGTCAGCGAGGGCTGGGTCCGCCTGTCGGCCGGCAAGACCCTCGATCGCGCCGGCAACCCGATGACGGTCAAGCTCAAGGGCCCGGTCGAGCCCTACTTCCGGCAGGCGCCCGAAGAGGCGTGAGGTCGGGCTGAGGCGAGCGGGAGGCCCGGATGGGCCGCCCGCCCGGTCGTCCTGCGGCTCAGAACGTGCGCTTCTCGCGCACCTGCCCGTCGAAGCCGACGTGGAGTTCGCGCTCGCGCCCGTCGGCGCCACGGGCGGCCACATCGAGGTGGCGCGGTCCGCGCTTGATCACCCGGACGTCGGAATAGCCCGCCGCCTCGACCCTGGCGGTCAGGGCCGGCACGTCGATGGTGGGGCCGAGGCCGACCTTGTCCTTGGCCCAGTCGAGGCCGCCGGGACGCGGACCGCCCGCCGGCCCGAGGACCACGACACGCCCGTCCGCACGGGTGATGGTCGCCGCGCGCAAAAAACCCTTCTCGAAGCTGCCCTGGACGGTGACGGCCTCGCCCTTGGTCACCAGGGTGGCCCCCTCGCCCTCGCGGCCGGTCTCCACCAGCGCCCGGCCGGTGGCGTCCTGCAGAACGAACTTGTTGCCGTAGATCTCGGCGACCTCGCCCTTGACGGCGGTGGCGGCCGAGGAGGCCAGCGCCGAGACGGCGACGGGGGCCACCGGCGTCGGCGCCACCGCGGCGGGCTGGGCCAGGGACAGTCCGGCCGCACCCAGCGCCAGCGGGGCGGCGATGGCGCCGACCACGAGCGCCCGGCGGCGGGGGCGCTTGGCGGCGGGAACGGCGGCGGGAACGGCGGTAGGGGTCTGGGTGGTCTCGGTCTCGGTGGTCATGATGGCGATGTCCTTTCGGTGCGAAGTCCCTCTCGGGTCGACGCCGGTCTAGGACACGGCCTCCAACCCGGACTGAACCGGCCGGTTAAGCCCCGGTTCAACGAGCCGGGTTAAGCCGCCCGATCGCAAGGACCACGAGCCGCCATGAAAATCCTGCTGGTGGAGGACGATGCGCCCCTGGCCGCCGAGATCGAAAAGGCCCTGCGCGCCGAGAACTTCGCCCTCGACCGGGCGGGCAACGGCGAGGACGCCCAGCATCTGGGCGAGACCGAGCGCTACGACGCGGTGGTGCTCGACGTCGGCCTCCCGAAGCGCGACGGCATCGCGGTGCTCGGGGCCTGGCGCGCGGCCGGGCTGACGCTGCCCGTGCTGATCCTCACCGCCCGCGACGGCTGGAGCGACAAGGTCGCGGGCTTCAAGGCGGGCGCCGACGACTACCTCGTCAAGCCCTTCCGCATCGAGGAACTGGTGATCCGCCTGCGCGCCCTGGTGCGGCGGGCGAGCGCGGGGGGTGCGGCCCGGATCGCCTGCGGCCCCTTGAGCTTCGACGCCGGGCTCGGCACCTTCGAGCGCGACGGGCTGCCCTTGAAGCTCACCGGCCTCGAATGGCGGGTGCTGTCCTGCCTCATCCTGCGCAAGGACGGCGTGGTGCCCCGCGACCACCTCATCGAGAGCGTCTACGACGGCGATGCCGAGGTCGATTCGAACTCCGTCGAGGTCATCATCACCCGCCTGCGCCGCAAGATCGCCCCGGCCCGGATCGAAGGCGTGCGCGGCCACGGCTACCGCCTCCTGGACGGGGAGGGGGCGTGAGGTCGCCGGGCGCGACGCCGTCCTCTGGCAGGAAGGGGCCGCCCCACGTCCGTCTCGGCTCCCTGCGCCGGCGCCTGCTCACGGCCGCCCTCGTCCTCGTGGTGGCGGCCCTGGTGGTGGCGGGCATCGCCATCGGGCTGATCCTGCACGGGTTCGTGCGCGGCCAGCTCGACAGCCGCCTCGACAGCCAGATCGTCGCCATCGCGACGGGCCTCGAGGCCGGTCCGAACGGCCTCGCCACCGCCCCCGGCCTCGACGGGCCGCCCTTCGACCGGCGGCGGTCCGGCTGGTACTGGCAGGTCCGCCGGGACGGGACGGTGCTGCGCTCGGGCGCCCTCGAGGGACGGGACCTCGACGTCCCCGCCGGGCCGCGGCGTCCGCGCGACCACGACGGGCCGCATCCGGCCGACGGCGTCGATCCCTGGGGCCGCCCGGTGATCCTGCGCGTGCTGACCCTGCCGCCCGGGGCCGGGGCGGGGCCGACGGTGATCGCGGCCGCAGCGCCGGCCGCCGCCCTCAACGGCCCCTTGCGCGAGGCGCTGGGCGCGCTGGCCCTGACGCTCGGCGTCCTCGGCCTGTGCCTGATGGCCGGGGTGGTGGCGCAGGTTCAACTCGGGCTGCGCCCCCTGGAGCGCCTGCGCCGCGATCTCGCGCAGGTCCGGGAGGGGCGCCGCGCCCGCATCCCCGCGGCGCAGCCGGCCGAGATCAGGCCCCTGGTCGCCGAGGTCAACGCCCTCCTCGACCAGGGCGAGGCCAACCTGGAGCGCGCCCGCACCCATGTCGCCAACCTCGCCCACGGCCTCAAGACGCCCCTGGCGACCCTGTCGATGGCGCTGGCGAGCGAGGGCCGCGACACCGACGGCCGCCTCTCGGCCCTCGTCTCGGCCATGGACGGGCAGATCCGCCATCACCTGCGCCGTGCCCGCGCCGCGGCGCTGGGCGAGGCCGCCCGCACCCGCCTCGAGCTGGCCGGCCCCGTCGCCGACCTGCGCACCACCTTCGTGCGGCTCTACGCCGAGAAGGGCGTCGCCATCGCCCTCGACGTGCCGGCCGGGCTGGGGGTCGCCTGCGACGGCCAGGACCTCGACGAGATGCTCGGCAACCTCGTCGACAACGCCTGCCGCTGGTGCCGGACGCGCGTGCGCATCGCGGCCGCGGCCCGCGGGGCCGGCATCGTCATCGCGGTGGAGGACGACGGCCCGGGCCTCGACGCGCAGGCCGCGGCCGAGGCGCTGCGACGTGGCCGGCGCCTCGACGAAAGCCTGCCCGGCCACGGCTTCGGCCTGTCGATCACCACCGAACTCGCCGACCTCTACGGCGGCGGCCTCGCCCTCGGCCGCGCCGGCCTCGGAGGCCTGCGTGCGGAGCTGACCCTGCCGGCGTGAGGGCAGGGGTGCAGCCCATCGGCCACGGACACCCCACCGCACCCTCGTGTAGAGGGTGGCGGGTGATGCACCTGCGACCCTACCAGCGCGCCAGCCTCGATGCCCTCCACGCCTCCTGGGCCGCGGGCGAACGGGCCGGCCTCGTCGTCCTGCCCACGGGGGCGGGCAAGGCGCTCGTCATCGCCGCCCTGGTGCGCGAGGTCCTGGCCGCCGCGCCGGACCGGCGCATCGCCGTGGTCACCCACACCCGGGAACTGATCGCCCAGAACCATCGCGAACTCCTCGGCTACTGGCCGCAGGCGCCCGCCGGGATCTATTCGGCGGGCCTCGGCCGGCGCGAGGCCGGGGCGCAGGTGCTGTTCTGCGGCATCCAGTCGGTGGCCGGACGCACGGCCGAGATCGGCCCCGTGGACCTCGTGATCGTCGACGAGGCGCACCTGATCCCGCGCACCGCCGAGACCCGCTACGGGCGTTTCCTGGCCGACCTGCGCGAGGCCCGGCCCGACCTCAGGGTGGTGGGCCTCACCGCCACCCCCTACCGCCTCGACAGCGGCCGCCTCGACGAGGGCGAGGGCCGCCTGTTTTCGCGCATCGTCTTCGAGGCCAACGTCGGCGACCTGATCCACCAGGGCTACCTCGCGCCGCTGGTGTGCAAGGCCACCGCCACCACCCTCGACGTGGCGCATGTGCCCAAGCGCGGCGGCGACTACATCCCGAGCGCCCTGGAGGCGGCGGTCAACCAGGACTGGATCACCCGCGCGGCGGTGGAGGAGATGGTGACCCTGGGCCACGGCCGCCGCGCCTGGCTCGCCTTCTGCGCCGGGGTCGACCACGCCCGGGCGGTGCGCGACGCGATCCGGGCCGAGGGCGTCTCCTGCGAGACGATCTGCGGCGAGACCGGCAAACGCGAGCGCGACCGGATCGTGGCCGCCTTTCGCGACGGACGGCTGCGCTGCCTCACCTCGGTCGGCGTGCTCTCGACCGGGTTCAACGTGCCCCGCGTCGACCTCGTCGCGCTGCTGCGCCCGACCCAGAGCACCGGCCTCTACGTGCAGCAGGTCGGGCGCGCCCTGCGCCTGGCGCCGGGCAAGGAGAACGGCCTCGTCCTCGACTATGCCGGCCTGGTGCGGATGCACGGCCCGGTCGACATCGTCACCGCCCGCACCGCCGCCGCGATCAAGGGCCGCGAGACCGAGATCCGGGCCAAGGCCTGCCCGGGCTGCGGCGCGCTGATCGCGCTGAACGCCAGCACCTGCGAGGCCTGCTGGGTCGAGCCCGACGGCGAGGCCGGCGAGCCCTCGCACGGGGCCAGCGCCGAGGACGAGACCCCGATCCTCTCGATCGCCGCCGCCGACTGGCTGCGCGTCGAGGGCTGGAGCCTCGCCAGCCGGGCCGACCGGGACGGGAGCGACAGCCTCGCGGTGACCCTGCACCTCGCCGGCGGCGATCGCACGGTGCTGCGCGTGCGCCTCGAACACCGCGGCCACCCCCGCGAGAAGGCGGTGGCGTGGTGGCGCGGGTTCGGCGGCGGCGCCGCGCCGATGACGGTGGCCGAGGCCCTCGACCGGCAGGGCGACCTCGTGCGCCCCCTGGCGATCCGGGTGGTGGCCAACGGCCGCCTGTCCCAGAGCGTCCACTATCGCATGCCGGGCGGGCGGGTGTACGCCGAGACCGGCCGGCTGGCGGACGCGATGGCCTGAACGGTGCGCGCGCTGGGGCGTTGCCGACCGGTTGCAGGCGTTCGGGAGACGATCAGGTGACGCGATCGAGGTCGGCGAAATGGCGGCGGGCGGCAGGCCGGCTGCTCGCCCTGGCGGCACGCCCGGTGCGATCGGCCCAAGGCCGCCACGGCACGGTGCTCGAAGCCTATCGCGGCTACGGCTCGCGCGACGAGATCTTCCTGATCGGCCGGGTGTTCCGCCAGTCGCGGCCGGAGGACGACCGGGACGACGGCGAGATCCGGCGGGCCCTGCGCGACATCGGCCGGCGCATCCGGCGGCGCAAGGTCGTGGGCGCCCCCGTGGTCGCCCGGTTCGCGGGTGCCGAGCAGCGCGTCGTCACGGACCGCGACGGCTACTTCCGCATCGCCCTGCGCCCCCTCGCGCCGCCCCCGCAGGACGCCTCCTGGCACCCGGTCGCCCTGCACGTCGACATGGAGCCGCCGGTGCGCGGGGAGGGGCAGGTGTTCATCCCCACCGAGCGCTGCCGGTTCCTGCTCATCAGCGATGTCGACGACACGGTGATGTACACGGGCGTCGCCAACAAGCTCACCATGCTCTGGCGCCTGTTCGTGGCGGATGCGCAGAGCCGGGTCGCGTTTCCCGGCGTCGCGGCGTTCTACCGGGCGCTGCACGTCGGCGACACCGGCGACCAGGGCAACCCGATGCTCTACGTCTCGCGGGCGCCCTGGGGCATCTACGACATGCTGAGCACCTTCTTCGAGATGCACCGCATCCCGGCCGGGCCGGTGCTGTTCCTGCGCGAATGGGGCCTGTCGTGGACGCGGCCGCTGCCGCGCAAGGCCGAGGACCACAAGCGGGCGCTCATCACCCGCATGCTCGCCCTCTACGAGGACCTGCCGGTGGTGCTCATCGGCGACAGCGGCCAGCACGACCCGGAGGTCTACGCGGGCATCGTCGAGGCGCATCCCGGACGGGTGAAGGCGGTCTACATCCGCAGCGTCTCGCGCAGCAGCGGCCGGATCGAGGACATCGAGCGCCTGGCGGCGGCGGTGACGGCGGCCGGCAGCAGCCTGGTGCTGGCCGCCGACAGCATCGCCATGGCAGAGCACGCCGCCGGCCTCGGCCTGATCCACCCCGACGCCGTGGCGACGATCGCCACCGAGCACGGCATCGAACCGGCCGGGACCACGCGGGTGGTGGCCTCCGAGGAGGTCCGCGCCGCGCTGGCCGACGACCCGGCGACCCCGCCGCGCATCATCGTCGAATAGGCCCGATCGACGCCTCTCAAGCGCTCCGCGGTATCCTACGGACGGCCAGGGCGAGCAGGGCCGCCAGGATGAGGCCCTGGACCCGCCGCGGGATCCGGCGCGATCCCCGGCCGCCCTCGCTCGCGGCCGGCCTGGCGCGCACCTCGCCGAGGCGCGCCCGGGCGGCGGCGGCGATGGCGGCGAGGTCGGGTTCGGGCCGGCGCTCGAAGAGGTCGACGATGGCCGAGAGACCGCCGGGCGTCGCCGTCGCGACGGCCTGGGCGAGGTGCGGGATCGCCTCGGCCCGGGCGCCGTCCTCCACCAGCATCAGGCCGAGGTTGAGCGCGCCCCAGCCGTCCCCGCCTTCGGCGGCGCGGCGGTAGAGGGCGCGGGCCGCCATCCGGTCACGGTCCGTGCCCCAGCCCTCCTCGTGGCAGCGCCCGAGCATCCCCATGGCCTTGGCATGGCCGAGATCGGCGGCGGCCGTGAAACTGGCGACGGCCTCGCCGTGGTTCCGGCCGACGCCGGTTCCGTAGAGCAGCAGGCAGCCGACGTTGTAATGCGCCCAGTCGAGCCCGGCCGCGGCCGCCTTACGGTAATGCAGCAGGGCGATCGCCTGATCGACCGGCACGCCCCAGCCGAGTTCGTGGCAGCGCCCGACCATGTTGCGGGCCTCGACGCTCCCGATCGCGGCCGCCTTCACGAACCAGGCGTGGGCCGCGGCCGGGTCGCGCACCACCAGCGTCCCGTCGAGGTGCATCTGGCCGAACACCAGCTGCGCCGCCTTGAAGCCGTTGGCGGCGGCCAGGGCGATCCACGCCACCGCCTCGTCGGGGCGGGCGGCGAGGATGCGGCGCCACTCGGCCTCGGTCTTTTGATGCAGGTCCCACAGGCCGACCACCGGCCCGGCCCGGTCACGACCCCGGGAAAGACGTATCATAATGCCTGTCTCGGCTCCCACGAGCCAACAATCTGGAACGCTTCCAGAGTAAAACTCGTCATCGTCGATGAATAGTTTCGCGCCCGCGGCGAAGCAAGATCGGTTTTTTCCAGTTTGTATCGGTTCAAAAGTAATTTATAACGATTTTAGTCTGTTGTGGTTCTGCAACTCGTCGGGAACGATTGTGTTTCTGTCTTGAAAGACAGCATCACAAATGCTTCAAGCGCCCTGGCGAGTACGTCAGGAGTTCGATCGATGAGCGAGTCGTTGTCAGTGCGGGACTGGACCGGGGCAGGTTCCCTCGGCATCGGCCTGGCGGCGACGCTGGGCGCCTTCCTGCCGTTCGAGGCCGAGGCCCAGGAGGGTGCCGCCGAACTGCCGCAGCTCAGCGTCGAGGGCTGGGGCGGGGGGCAGCCCAACACCCTCAACGAGGGAACCGGCCTGTCGCGCCTGCCCGGCCGCATCCAGGACACGCCCCAGGCGATCAGCGTCGTGCCCGGCGAGGTCATCCGCCAGCAGAACGCCACCACCCTGGAGCAGGCCCTGCGCAACGTGCCGGGCATCACGGTCTCGGCCGGGGAGGGCAACGGCGGCCTGAACGGCGACCAGTTCCGCATCCGCGGCTTCCAGGCCAAGAACGACATCTATCTCGACGGCCTGCGCGACTTCGGTGTCTACGCCCGCGACAGCTTCAACATCGGCGACGTCCAGGTCATCAAGGGGCCGTCATCCGAGACCTTCGGCCTCGGCACCGCGGGCGGGGCGATCAACACGATCTCGAAGCGCGCGCTGCTCACCGACTTCACGGCGATCGACGGCACCGGCGGCAGCGGCCCGACCGGGCGGGGCACCTTCGACGTCAACCGCCAGATCGACGCGACCACGGCGATCCGCCTCAACGGCATGATCCACCGCCAGGACATCCAGGACCGCAACAACGTCTCGTCCGACCGGGCGGGGCTCGCCGCCTCGCTCGGCTTCGGCATCGGCACCGACACCACCTGGTACCTGAACTACCTCTACCAGCACTCCGAGCGCACGCCCGACTACGGCGTGCCCACCGCGCGCCGGCCCGGCGACCGCTTCGCCCGGCCGCTCACGGAATACGGCCTGCCGCGCGCCACCTCCTACGTGCGCGCCACCGACCGCGACGACGCCAACGTCCACCTCGCCACCTCGCTGATGAAGTGGCAGGTGGCGCCCTGGCTGACCGTGACCAACGACTCGCGGCTGTCGTTCTACGACCGCAACTTCTCGACCACGGCGGCGACCTGCACGCTCGGCTGCATCACCGGGTTCTTTTCGGGCGGCAACCCCTTCGTCACCTACAGCGCCGGCGGCGGCCAGACCTTCGAGCAATCGGCCTGGGGCGCCCAGAACGTCACCACCGCGATCATGAAGTTCCACACCGGCTTCCTGCGCCACGAGGTCGTGGCCGGCCTCGATTTCTTCTACCAGAACGACGACCGGGTGAACTTCGCCGTCAGCGGCGCGCGCCGGGACCAGAGGGTCCGCACCCCCTCCTTCGCCCAGGAGGGCTACGCGCTCACCCGCAACTACGGCAACCGCCGCCTCGGCGACGGCGCCAACGCCGCCTTCTTCGTCAGCGACCGGGTCTGGCTCAACGAGCAGTTCTCGATCCTGGCGGGCGTGCGCCTCGACCGGTTCCTCAGCCGCTACGACGCCACCGCCACGACCGGCCCGCAGATCGGCCAGTTCCTGCCGCGACAGACCTCGGACACCAACGCCGCCAGCCCCAAGGTCAGCGGCATCTGGCAGCCGACGCCCAACCAGACCTACTACGTCTCCTACGCCAAGGGCTTCTCGCCCCAGGGCCAGTTCGTGGCCAATTCCACCGGCATCGAGGTGCCGACCGCCAACCAGCTCTCGCCCGAGGAGAGCGACCTCTACGAGATCGGCGCCAAGGTCGGCCTGTTCGACGGGCGCCTGGGCGTCGCCGGCGCCCTGTTCCGGGTCGACAAGAGCAACAGCTTCGACGTCGACCCCGTCACCGGCGGCCTCATCCTCGGGCCGCTGGATGCCGGCGAGCGCCGCCGCGTCCAGGGCTTCGAGGCCTCGATCACCGGCCGCCTCACCGACGAATGGAACATCCTGGCCGGCTACACCTACCTCGACGGCAAGGTCCAGTCGGGCGTCAGCATCGGCAACAAGGCCCCCTTCGTGCCCGAGAACTCGGCCTCGCTGTGGACCACCTACGACCTCACCGCCCCCATGCGCACCCTGTGGGACCTGCCCGGCAAGGTCACGATCGGCGGCGGCATCACGGTGGACGACGGCTACTTCCCGGCCAGCGACAACATCACCCGCATCCCCGGCAGCTTCTCCCTGGACGCGCTCCTCTCCTACGAGACGCCCACCTACCGGCTGGCGGTCAACGCCTACAACCTCACCGACGAACTCAACTACGGCTCGGCCTTCTCCACCCGCGCCGTGCCGCTCTCGGGCCGCACCGTGCTGGTGAGCCTCGGCACCCGCTTCTGAAACCGCGATCGCCTTCCCTCCCCGCGCGGACTTCTCTCCCAGCGGGAAGAGAAGGCGTTCCATCGCCAGCCCGCCACGGGATCCCGAACCCTTGCTCGTCCACGTCACATCCGTCCTCACCCCCGACGAAGTCGCCCATTGCCGGGCACGCCTCGACGCCAGCGACTGGGTCGACGGGCGCGTCACCGCGGGCGCCCAGGCCGCGCGCGCCAAGCACAACCTGCAGATCCCCGAGGATGCGCCGGTGGCGCGCGAACTCGGGGACCTGATCCTGCGCGCCCTCGGGCGCAGCCCCCTGTTCAACGCCGCCGCCCTGCCGCTGCGGGTGCTGCCGCCCCTGTTCAACCGCTACGACACCGGCATGGGCTTTCGCGCCCATGTGGACGGGGCGATCCGGGCGGTGCCCGGCGCGGGCATCCGGATGCGGGCGGACATCTCGACGACGCTGTTCCTCACCGACCCGGGCGACTACGACGGCGGCGAACTCGTGATCGAGGACACCTTCGGCTCGCACGCGGTCAAGCTGCCGGCGGGCGACATGATCGTCTATCCCGCCACCTCCCTGCACCGGGTCGAGCCGATCACCCGCGGCGCGCGCTGGTCGTCGTTCTTCTGGTCGCAGTCGATGGTCAAGGACGACGGCGCCCGCGCCCTGCTCTACGACCTCGACCGCGGCATCACCGGCGTGCGCGCCGCCCTCACCGACGACGACCCGTCGGTGATCGCGCTCACGGGCAGCTACCACAACCTCCTGCGGCGCTGGGCCGAGCTGTGAGCGACAGCCTCGCCCTGCGGGAGGCCGCCGCGGCGCCGCGGCGCGCCAAGGCGCGCCGGGCGTTCTGGCTGAAGCAGCTCTACGCCTGGCACTGGATCAGCTCGGCCCTCTGCCTCGTGGGCATGCTGCTGTTCGCGCTCACCGGCATCACCCTCAACCATGCCGGGCGGTTCGAATCGAAGCCCGTGGTGGACGCGCGCGAGGCGAGCCTGCCGCCGGACCTGCGGGCCCTGCTGGCGACGCTGCCGGCCACCGGCCGGGCGGCCCTGCCGGGCGCGGTGAGCGACTGGCTCGCGGCGAGCCTCGGCGTCGCGGCCGGCGCCCGCGAGGCCGAGCTGACCCGCGACGAGGTGCTCCTGTCGCTGCCGCGCCCGGGCGGCGACGCCTTCGTCAGCCTCGGGCGGCGCGACGGCGCGGTGCTGCACGAGCGCACGAGCCGGGGCTGGGTCTCCTACCTCAACGACCTCCACAAGGGCCGCAACGCCGGCCTCGCCTGGAGCCTGTTCCTCGACGTGTTCTCCGGGGCCTGCCTCGTGTTCTGCCTGACCGGGCTGGTGCTGCTGCAGTTCCATTCCGCCCGCCGCCCGGCCACCTGGCCGGTGGTGGGCCTGGGCCTGCTCGCCCCCGTGCTCCTCGCCCTCCTGTTCATCCACGCCTGAAAGGCGCGCCCCATGCGCACGGCCGTCACCGCCGCGTTCTCGACCCTCATCGCCGCGCCGGCCCTCGCCGGAGAGGTGGTCCTGAGCGTGCAGATCCCCCGCCTCGACGTCTCGGAATACCACCGGCCGTACCTCGCCGCCTGGATCGAGGGCGCCGACGGCCGGGCGCTGGCCAACCTCGCGGTCTGGTACGACGTGCGCAAGCGCGAGGGGGAGGGCGGCGCCAAGTGGCTCAAGGACATGCGGCAATGGTGGCGCCGCATCGGCCGCGAGACCGAGATGCCGCTGGACGGGGTCAGCGGCGCCACCCGCCCGGCCGGCACCCACGCCCTGCGCTTCGACGCCGCCGCCGCCCCCTTCGCCGCCCTGACGCCGGGGACCTACGAGATCGTGGTCGAGGCCGCCCGCGAGGTCGGCGGCCGCGAGGTGGTGCGCCTGCCCCTCGCATGGCCGCCGGCCGCGGCCGAAGCGTCCGTTCGCGGCAAGGACGAGCTCGGCGCCGTCTCCCTCACCGTCACACCGTAAGGACCGATCCCATGCGCGCCCTGTCCCTCGCCGCCGTCCTGAGCCTCGCCCTCGTCCTCCCGGCCTCAGCCCACCGGGTCTGGATGCTGCCCTCCTCGACGGTGCTCTCGGGGGGCGACGCCTGGGTCACCTTCGACGCCGCGGTGTCCAACGACCTGTTCGTGTTCGAACACGTGCCGATGCGCCTCGAGGGCCTGGCCGTCACCGGCCCGGAGGGCACCGCGCTCGCCCACGAGAACGCCGCCACGGGCAAGTTCCGCAGCACCTTCGACATCCACCTGACGAAACCCGGCAGCTACCGGGCGGCCATCGTCAACGACGGCGTCACCGCGAGCTACAAGCTGGACGGCGCCCAGAAGCGCTGGCGCGGCAAGGCCGAGGCCCTGAAGCAGGCCCTTCCCGCCGGGGCGCAGGACGTGAAGGTGACGCGGGTGGTGCAGCGCACCGAGACCTTCGTGACGCTGGGCAAGCCCGACGCCACCGCCTTCGCCCCGGCCGGTAAGGGCCTGGAATTGCGCTTCGACACCCATCCCAACAACCTCACCGCCGGCGAGACCGCCCGCTTCACGGTGCTCCTCGACGGGGCGCCGGCCCCGGGGATCGCCGTGGAGGTGGTGCGCGGCGGCAGCCGCTACCGCGACAAGTCGGAGGAACAGAAACTCACCTCCGGCCCTGACGGCGTCGTCTCCGTCACCTGGGCGCAGGCCGGCCAGTACTGGTTCGGCGCCGAGGCGCAGGACGACAAGTCCGGCATCGAAGGCGCCCGGCGGCGGTCCGTCTACGCCGCGACCTTCGAGGTGCTGCCGCAATAGGAACCTGGGAATCGCCGCCCGTGACGCGGACGCCCTCGCCCCGTCACGGTCGAAGGCCACCGACATACCAAAGCGACCGATGCGCCGCCTGCTGATCCCCGAAATCCTCGCGCCGATCGGCCCGGATGCGTTCCCCGCAGGGCCGGTGGAGCGGGTCGGCGGCCGCATCATGGGCACGACCTGGTCGGTGAGCGTGGTGACGCGCCGCCCCGGCGAGGGCGCGGCGGTGAGGGACGCGGTCGTGGTCGAACTCGCCCGGCTCGTGGCGCAGCTGAGCCATTGGGAGCCGGAATCCGCCCTCTGCCACTTCAACCGGGCGCCCGCCGGCAGCCGGCACGTGCTGCCCGACGACCTGTTCCGGGTGCTGGAGGCCGCCTGCGCCGTGGCACGGGCGAGCCGGGGCGCCCACGACCCGACCCTGGGCGCCCTCGTCGACCTCTGGGGTTTCGGACCGCCGGGTCCCGTCGCGCAGCCGCCGGACGAGGCCGTCATCGCGGCCGCGCGCGCCCGCTGCGGCTGGCGCCGTCTCGCCCTGGATGGGGAGAACCGCAGCGCGCTTCAGCCCGGCGGACTCCGGCTCGACCTCTCCGGCAGCGCCAAGGGCCACGCCGTCGACGCGATCTCGGACCTGCTCGCGGCCCGGGGCTTCGCCCACCACCTCGTGGAGATCGGCGGCGAGTTGCGCGGGCGCGGGCTCAAGCCCGACCGGCAACCCTGGTGGGTGGCCCTGGAAGCGCCGGCCGGCACGACCGAGACCGTCGCCGCCCTGCACGACCTCGCCATCGCCACCTCGGGCGACCACCGGCGCGCCCGCGACCTCGGCGGGCGCCGGATCGGCCATACCCTCGACGGGCGCACCGGCCGGCCCATCGAGACGGGCCTGACGGCCGCCACGGTGCTGCATGCCTCCTGCCTCATGGCCGACGCCTGGGCGACCGCCGTGATGGTGCTGGGCCCCGAACACGGCAGGGCCCTGGCCGAGGCGCAGGGCCTCGCCTGCCTCACCGCGAGCGGCGCCGGCTGGGACTGGATCAGCCCCGCCGCCCGCCGCATGCTGGCCTGAACCGCCGGCTCAGGTCGCCGCGAGCCGGCCGGTGGCTGCAAACACCCCCAGGCGGGCGGCCCGGTCGTTCGCCGGGACGGGGATGGCCGTGGGGATCGTGCGGCGGCCGATCAGGACTCGGAGTCCGGCCGGCGCAGCAGGTAGGTGTCCATGATCCAGCCGTGGCGGGCCCGCGCCTCGGCGCGCACCCGTGCGATGGTGTCGGCGACCTCGCCCAGGCGCCCCGAGACCAGGATCTCGTCCGGCGAGCCGAGGTAGGCGCCCCAGTGGATCTCGAGGTCGGGATCGAGGGCGGACAGCGCCGGATTGCCGTCGAGCATCACCGCCACCGATTCGTCGCCCTGCGGCAGCCCCCGGCTCAGCCGCCGCCCCGTCGTGATCCGCACCGGCGCGCCGATGCGGTTGAGCGGGATGCGGTGCCCGGCGCAGAGCGCCTGCACGCTGGTGATGCCGGGGATCACCCGGAACCCGAAGGCGATGCGCCCGCGCGCCACGATCCGGTCGATGATCCGGATCGTGCTGTCGTAGAGCGAGGGATCACCCCAGACGAGGATGGCGCCGCACTGGTCCTCCCCGAGTTCGCGGGCGAACATCGTCTCGTAGAGCGCGGCGCGGGCGGCATGCCAGGCCTCGACGGTGGCGCCGTAGTCGGCCGGGTTGCGGTCGCGCTCGGGGTCAGACGCCTCGACGATGCGGTAGGGTCGCCCGGTGATGTAGCGCGCGCAGATCTCCCGGCGCAGGCGCACGAGGGCGTCCTTGTCGCCGCCCTTGTCGAGGACGAACACCACGTCGACGGTGTTGAGCGCCCGCACCGCCTCGACCGTGAGGTGCTCCGGGTTGCCGGTGCCGATGCCGATGACGAGGATCCGTCTCATGCGCAGGTCCCATTCGACTGCAAAGGTCGCGACTGCAAAGGTCGCGACGGCAACGGTCGCCGCCCCTGGTCGGCCGGCGCGGCAAGGCTATCTGGAGCGGTTCCAGACATCCGCTGTGGAAGCCGGCCCGGTCGTGGCCGGTCCTCTGCACGCCCATCATGGGTCTGTCCATCATGAGCATACCGATCACGCTGACCGTGAACGGCGTCCGCCGCGAGATCGTCCTCGAGGACGCGCGGGTGACGCTGCTCGACCTGTTGCGCGAGCGCCTCGACCTCACCGGCGCCAAGAAGGGCTGCGACCGCGGCCAGTGCGGCGCCTGCACCATCCTGGTGGACGGGACGCGCATCAACGCCTGCCTGGCGCTAGCCGTGAGCCACGACGGCGCCAGCCTTCTCACCATCGAGGGGTTGGCGCAGGGCGACGTGCTGCACCCGGTCCAGGCCGCCTTCCTCGACAACGACGGCTTCCAGTGCGGCTTCTGCACCCCGGGCCAGATCCTGAGCGCGGTGGCGCTGATCGGCGAGGGCGGGCTCGCGGAGGAGGGCGGGCCGGCGGACCCCGAGCGGGTGCGCGAGGGCATGAGCGGCAACCTCTGCCGCTGCGGCGCCTACGCCGGCATCACCCAGGCGGTGCTGCAGGCCCACGCGGCCATGACCCATGCAGCGATGCACGCACCGGACGTGCTGCCCGGCGGCAACCTGACGGAGGACGCGGCGTGAAGAGCTTCGATTACGTCCGCGCGGGCTCCCTCGCCGAGGCGGTGGCGGCCGCCTCCACCCCGGGCAGCGCGTATCTCGCCGGCGGCACCAACCTCGTCGACCTGATGAAGGGCGGGCTGACGCGGCCTGACCGCCTCGTCGACCTCACCCGCCTGCCCGGCCTCGACCGGATCGAGACCCTGCCGGACGGGTCCACCCGCATCGGGGCCATGGTCCGCAACGGCGCGCTCACCCGCGACGCCGGCTTTGCCGGGCGCTATCCGGCGGTGGTCGAGGCCCTGCTGTCGGGGGCCTCGGCGCAGCTGCGCAACGCGGCCACCACGGCCGGCAACATCCTGCAGCGCACCCGCTGCGGCTATTTCTACGACCCCGCCAGCGCCTGCAACAAGCGTTCGCCGGGGGCGGGCTGCGAGGCGCGGGGCGGCATCACCCGCACCCATGCGGTGCTGGGCTGGAGCGAGCACTGCATCGCCACCCACCCCTCCGACTTCTGCGTTCCGCTGGCCGCCCTCGACGCGGTGGTGGAGATCGAGGGGCCGACAGGCCGCCGCGAGGTGCCCTTCGACGTCTTCCACCTCCTGCCCGGCGACACGCCCGAGCGCGAGACCGCGCTTCGCGCGGGCGAGGTGGTCACCGCGATCCGGCTGCCGCCCGAGGCCGCCGGCTTCGCAGGCCATTCGCGCTACCTCAAGGTCCGCGAGCGCACCTCCTACGCCTTCGCCGTGGTCTCGGCGGCGGTGGGCCTGCGCCTGGAGGGCGGCACGATCGCGGACGGCCGCATCGCCCTGGGCAGCGTCGCCCTCAGGCCCTGGCGCGCCCGGGAGGCCGAGGCCCTGCTGGCCGGCCGCGCACCGAGCCCCGAGGTGTTCGCCGAGGCGGCGCGGGCGGCGCTGGCCGGGGCCACGCCCTCGGGCGACAACGCCTTCAAGATCGAACTCGCCCGGCGCATCGTCGTGCGCGCGCTCACCCTCGCGGCGGCCGGAACGCCGGGGCGCATGCCCGCGCTTCCTGCAAGTCCTTTCGCCGCAAGTCCCTTCGCCACCAGCCCCACCGCCGGAGCGTCCCACCATGCCTGAGCGCCAGCGCCACGGTTCCTCCATCGGCCTGCCGCTCACCCGGCGCGACGGCCCCGACAAGGTGACGGGGGCGGCCCGCTACAGCGCCGACATCCGGCCCGACGGGCTCGTCCATGCGGTGATGGCCACGAGCACCATCGCCAAGGGCCGCGTCACCCACCTCGACCTGGCGGCGGCCGAGGCCCACCCCGGCGTGATCGCGGTGATGACGCCCGACAACGCGCCGCCGCTGGCCAAGTCGCCGGACGAGAAGGACAATCCCTTCGCCTTCCGCCTCAACCTGCTGCAGGACCACACGGTCCGCTACGCCGGCCAGCCGATCGCGGTGGTGGTCGCCACGACCCTGGAGGCGGCCACCGAAGGTGCCGCCCTGCTCAGCCCCCGCTACGAGAGCGAGGCCCCGACGATCGGGCTGGGGGAGGGCGGAATCTTCACCCCCGACAGCGTCGGGGCCGGCTCGCCGACCTCGGACGGGACGGGCGACATGGAGGCCGGTCTGGCCGCGGCGGACGCCCGCGTCACCGCCACCTACGAGACGGCCGGGCAGTACCACAATCCCCTCGAGCCCCATTGCAGCGTGGCGCAGTGGGACGGCGATCGGCTCACCCTCCACACCCCGAGCCAGGCGCTCTGGATCGCCAAGGCCCGGCTCGCCGGCTTCTTCGGCATCCCGCCGGAGAACATCCGCGTCGTCTGCCATTATCTCGGCGGCGGCTTCGGCTCGAAGGGCTTTCTCAGCCCGCCGCAGATCCTCGGGATCATGGCGGCGAAGCTGACGGGCAGGCCGGTCAAGCTCGTGACCCGGCGCGAGCAGATGTTCGGCCCCGTCGGCCACCGCTCGCCGACCCGGCAGACGCTCACCCTGGGGGCCACCCGCGACGGCGCCCTGACGGCGCTGGGCCACCACACCCTGAGCCAGACCAGCGCCTACGACGACTTCTTCGAGGCCTCGGGGCTCGTGGCGCGCCATCTCTACGCCTCGCCGGCGATCTCGACGACGCACGAGGGCTCGCGCGCCGACATCGGCACCCCGATCTTCATGCGCGCGCCCGGCGAGGCCTCGGGCAGCGTCGCGGTGGAGAGCGCGCTGGACGAACTGGCGCTGGCCCTCGACATCGATCCCCTCGACCTGCGCCTGAAGAACTACGCCGAGGTCGAGCCCATCACCGGGCGCCCGTTCTCCTCGAAGGCCCTGCGCGGGTGCTACGCGCAAGGGGCCGAGCGCTTCGGCTGGGACCGCCGCCCGCGGGCGCCGCGGGCGATGCGCGACACCGACGGGCTCCTGGTCGGCTGGGGCATGGGCACCGCGACCTATCCCGCCGGCATGATGCAGGGCGAGGCCCGCGCCACGATCCGGGCCGACGGCACCGCGCTGATCGAGACCGCGGCCCAGGACATGGGGCAGGGGGCCTGGACGGTGCTCGCCCAGATCGCCGCCGACGGCCTCGGCCTGTCCCTCGACCGGGTCACCCTGCGCATCGGCGATTCGGACCTGCCCAACGGCGGCCTGGCCGGCGGCTCCACCGGCACCGCCACCTCGGGCACCGCGGTCCACGCCGCGGCGCAGGCCGTGATCGCGCAACTCGCCGATCTCGCCACCACGGACCCGGCCTCGCCGCTCTACGGGGCCGGCAATGCCGGCGTGACCGCGAGCGAGGGCCGCCTCGCCCGCCGCGACGACCCGGCCCGCTCCGAGCGTTTCGGCGACATCCTGGCGCGCGCCGGAAAACCGTCCGTGGCGGCCAAGGGCCAGGGTGCGGGCGAGCCCGCCTCGCGAAAGACCTATGCGATGCATGCGCATGGGGCGGTCTATGCCGAGGTGAAGGTCGACCCCGACCTCGGGCAGGTGCGGGTGACGCGGCTGGTGGGGGCCTTCGCGGCCGGCCGCATCGTCAACCCGCGCCTCGTGCGCAGCCAGTACGAGGGCGGCATGATCTGGGGCCTCTCCCTCGCGCTGCACGAGCACGCCGCCCACGACCGGCGCTCGGGCCGGATCGTGAACGCCAACCTCGCCGACTACCACGTGCCGGTGAGCGCCGACCTGCCGTCGATCGAGACGATCCTGGTGGAGGAGCACGATCCGCACGTGAACCCGCTCGGCATCAAGGGCGTGGGCGAGCTCGGCATCACCGGCACAGCCGGCGCCATCGCCAACGCGGTCTGGCACGCCACCGGGGTGCGGGTGCGCGAGATCCCGATCACGCTGGACAAGCTGCTGACCTGACCCGTAACCTTGCGGTTGACCCTGCGCGAAAGGTGCCCTAATGGGGCGTCTCTCGCGGCTCGGCCGGGAGAACGTCAGGCCACGGTGCGTTTCCAAGGGTGTCCACATCCAGGATCGCCGGGCGTGATGGGGGATAGTTTAACGGTAGAACAGTGGACTCTGACTCCTCTAGTCGAGGTTCGAATCCTCGTCCCCCAGCCACTGATTTAACTACGCTTTTTCCACTTCAGTCCAAGAACAGCTAGGCCCGGTCGGGCACTTGGTCGGGAAAAGCTGTTCTCATTTCGAGCTTCCTGATGGCCGCGATGGCGAGTGCCGGATCGCGGTTCAGGTAGTGAGCATCCAGGATCGACCGCACGTCGTTCAGCGAGTGTCCGGTCAGCGTCGCGATCTCAGCCTCAGAACATCCAGCGAGCGCCAAGCGGCTCACCGCCGTTCCGCGCAGATCGTGGAAGGTCAGGCCGGAGATGCCACACGCCTTGCAGGCCTTCCCCCACGAAGAACGGAAACCGTCGCTGGTCCACGGCCGATGTTCCGAGTTGAGCAGGATCACCGGGCTGCGGCGTGGGACGACATCCAGGGCCAGCTTGAGCAAGCTGCTGACCGGGATCACGACACGGGCGCCGGTCTTTCCCTGCTTCAGACGGATCGTCTTCCCGTCATAGGCGCTCCAGGGAAGCCTCAGGAGGTCGCCTTGGCGCTGACCGGTCCAGAGGGCCAGGATTAGCGGCAGATGCAGGTGAGCAGGCGCTGAGGCGAGGAACGCGGCCTCGTCGGCATCGGTCCAGACCTTGTCCGTCCGCGTCGCGCGATAGAGCCGGCCGCCCTTCTCGCAGGGATTCACCAGGATCAGCCCGCGGTCGAGCGCCCAGGACAGGATCCGCGCAAGAACGCTCCAGGCGTAGTCCGCTTGCCGGCGCGAGCGGAGGGCGAGACGATCGCGCCAGGCCATGAACTCGCCACGCGTCCGCCGATCGGTGAGGGCGCCCAGGGGGAAGTCCCCAAACTCGGCCTCGATCGCCTTGATGTGCCGGATGTAGTCCTTGCGGGTGATGTCGCTCCGAGACCGGAAGGCGTCGCTCGCCTGATAGCCCTGAGTGATCGAGGATCACGCCCTGCGCCGGCTGTGCTTTCGCACTCACGGCGGCGTTGTAGCTCGTCATGAACTCCGGGGTGCCCGGCAGGCCTTCGATGCGTGGCCCGCCCTTCCAAGCGTACCAATAGGTACGCTTGGTGCCGTCAGCGAGCGCCTTCGTCTTGGAGTTGAGACCCTTCAGCCTAACCCGCATGGCGCTTCGCCTTCCATCCATCGAGCAAAGCTGCCGGCTCGGAACGGGCCTCCTCGCCGGAGTAGAGAACGATCCTGCTACCCTCAATCTCGACCCGGCCGACCTTGAGGCCGGCTGCTTGCGCGCCCTTCACGGCGCGAGAGATGGCAGCTTGAGTGATGGTCTGGCGACGCGCCAAGTCTCAGCCCTCCTGCGAGGCGATGAAGAGCTCGTCGACACGCCGGAAGAGGCCGGACATGTCGACGAAGTTGAAGGTGGGCGGGCAGGCGAGGCTTTCGGACAGCTTGGCCAAATCGGGCTCGTCCGTGAGAATCGCCCGGGTATAGTCACCGGCCGGAAAGACCAGCCATTTCCGAAGCGTACCCCGATACACGCCAGGCGCTGCCGCCGAGACGACGAAGGTGCGGGCGAAGGCGACGGCCTCAGAAGCCGACAAGCCAGCAGCAACGAAGGACGCGATCAGGGCCAGCTCGACCGTGTTCTTGTACGAGTAGTCGCGATGCTGGCCGTAGCTGACGATGGCGAGATCGGACGTGAATGTGAGGCGCTTCTGCCAGTTTCCGACATCGGCGCGTCGCACGCCCAGCGATTCCATTTCAGATAGCCGCATGACTTGACCCCCGGTAATCATTGACTACCGTAAAGCGCTTGCGCCGGTTGTCAATGACTACCGGCGCTTCTGGTGTGGCTCCTGACCTGCAACCTGACCGTTATGAGCGGTCTGGATGAGGAGAGGGCGGCATGCGATCAACGCCCCTCCAGATCGCGGTCACCGCCGTACGCCCATAGGCGCTGCGATGGTCCGCTGAGCGGAGATGCAAGGGAGGGGTCGGCATCGGCGTCCGCCTCGAAGTCAGCATCCCCATCGACGGCGTCGAGGATCGCGACGATCTGATCAACGACATCAAGGGCGAGATCGGCGAGGCGCTGGAACTCCTCCCGCGGGATAGTCGTCGCCTGGAGCCGGCGAGAAGCTGGGAAGCGTACGATGTTGCTCATGGCTAAGCGGCCTCCGGTGAGAGGACCGACAGAGCGTCGAGCCGCAGGGGCATCAACTCGGTTGCGCCGAAAGCCATACGTTCGACCCCTGTCCAAGCGCACAGGGCAGCAGCAATCGAGAGGAGACACCGCTCTGCTCTCGCTTTGGCATTCTCCTGGACGTCCTCAGTGAAACCGTCCTTGATCGAACCCAAGGCATCGTAGGCGACGCAAAGCTGGGCGAGCACGCCGCCTGCCGAGCCCGCCCGGCCATAGCTGATGGCCTGCTCAAGCGCCGCCTGCCGCTCCTCCAGCACCTTCATCCGCAATCGGATGTCGACGCCCTTGTCTTCAGCCGGCAGCGCATCGAGAGCCCAGTACTCCTCGTGCGCCTCCGCCAGGCGTTTCCCGATGCGCGAGACCCCGCACGCTGGGGCCAATGCCGCGCTTTCAGTCGGTTGCTCAACGTGACGGGTGCGACCTGCTGCAGCTCGCGACGTGCGCGCCCGATGACGGAGATCGGTGGCCGGCTGAGAGGCCTTCACCTTGGATGTTGACGTCATGACAGCCCCCTCAGCCGAGCTGCACGAAGCCGTAGGCGAACACGCCCCCGGCGATGATGAGGACGGCCGAAACGAGGTCTCCAGCGAAGTCGAGAAAGCGTGGGGCCCGGACGTGGGCCGTGTCGGGCCGCGCGGGGGTGATGATAGGGCCGTGCTCTGCCTCAGCCTCGTCGGGCTCTAGAAGCGGCATTGGACGGGAGTAAACCGCTGCGAAAGGCGAGCGGGAGCGTTCACCGGCGCGAGCCGATGCTATAGGTTTGTGGATAGCCATGATGCGTCGTCCCTCGACGTGAGTGGTCAGGGCCGTTCAAGAGCACCACCTCTTGTTCGGCCCGGCAGTTTCTGACATTATCAACCCCTGAGAGGTTGTCAATGTCGGAAACCAGAAAAGGTAAGGGGGGGCGTCCCAGAGTGGACGCCACACCCGTGACCGTCCGCATCCCGCCGGATCAGCTAGCACCCCTTGACGCCTGGATCGCCGACCAGCCCGATCCAAAGCCCTCACGTCCGGAGGCAATCCGCCACGCCCTTACGGACTGGCTCAGTGAACGCGGCTACATCAAGAACAGCGTAGATCCGGAGCAACCATGAAGCGAAAAAAGCCCCTGTTGCTCCGCATCTTACCGTGGGGCCTTTCAATTGACTGATCCTGTTCTTTACTCGACCAACCCGTATTTCGCAGTAGACGTCGCACGCCGATACCGTAAAGGAGTATTTTACGCTTGGGTAAGTGACGTTTTCTCGTCTAATCAGCAATCCGGTCATGCACCAAGCAGCGGAGTAGCTGCAAGCTCGGATCCTATGACAATATATCATCAACTTTTTAAGGCGGTAGACACTGAAGACGTTCATGATGCTAAAATAAAATCATATAAGAAGACTTTTTCTAGGCTTGCCGATAGTTGGTATGATCAAGAAATAATAAAAAAAGAAGATAGGGACGAAATAAAGGGGCAATGCAAGCTTCAGACTTTCAAAATGTGGCGTCCATTGTTATTTGTAATACCTCGGGCTTCCATAGACGAAAGCGGCCGCCTCAAACTGGTTCCGCCAAACAAAAGGGCTGGTTCAGGACGTGAGTATATTATATCAGATCTTCAGCCGAACGAGTTAAACATCATCGAACTACCAAAGCTTAGCTGAAGGAGGTCACAGTGTTCATTCCTGAACTTGATTCTCTTGACCGCAAGCGAGCTGCGGGAATTCTAGCCAGAATGGTTTTGGATCTTGAAAGCGGAGGCTTGAATCCAGCTAGCGTAGCACAGGACAACGTAGAAGTTGCTCTTCGAAGCACAATTCTTGAGCGCGTTAAAATCTATGCTTCGAATGTGGGCCAATATGATAAAGATACGCCAGAGTTAAATGATCGCGTTGTTGAGTTGCTTGACAAAGAAGTAGACCTTAGGGCGGAGCCTTTTGATGAAAGTGAGATTATAAATCGTCTTTCTAGAGAAGGCGAGTTGCCAAATGACGTACTTAAAGTATTTTCATCCGAATCCACTAGCATGCCACCTGAAAACGAGCTGGACGATCGAGTACTAATAAATAGCGTTATCAAAAACCCAGATTTTTCTGAGCCTCTAGTTGTTTATAACGGGGAAATAATCCCGGGGGCGTGCTCGTATGCCAAGTATTTCAACTTTGGATCTGATTCTGACCAATTCTTATTGGTTGTTTGCGGCCTAAGAATTGGTGAAAACTTTTATGCGCAATACTCGTTGCGCATATATTCAGCGGACGTAAATCTACATGCTGTATTAAGCCCAAGCACTGCTCTCGCTCGTTGGGCGGCCATCTATGGTAATGAGTTTTCAATCGAAGGATGGAAAGGAAAATTCCTTCGATGCCTTCAAGTGAATCCAATTGATGCAAGCAAATATATAACCTTAAAGTTCAATCAAAAACTTATTAGACTCCCCAAAAATAAAGGTGTTATAATGACAGCAACTTATAAACCTTCTGTGAAAAATATCGATGGCATCATGCTTATCTGCGGAGATGAATTTGAGGAATTCGTTTTATTTGGGATAGCAATCGACACCAATAGATACATCTATGACACAAAAAAACATATTAAAAGAGAAAAGCTTGTATTCAATCAGCCGGCCGCGAGATTGGCAAGTAAGTTTATTAGCTAATTTATAATTTACTGTACATACCGCGGATTAATAAATTGTTAATGCTGAGATAAGATCAGTGCCATTGGAGTTTACATCTTCCGGCATAAGATAGCGCTCTAAACTAACTCAGCGCGGCTACTCTTGTCGCTGCTGGCGGACTGGGGGACGTGCCCAAGCCAGAGCATGGCTCGCCCACCTCAGGCTCAGGTGAGTAACTGAGCAGCAGCGTCATCTTCGAAGGGTTGATCCCGTCTCCTATGCCGCGGGATCATGTTCCATATCAGAGTAGTTGTTTGGGGACACTGGAACGCGGAGCCCTGTCATGGCCCAGACCCGTCATTCACATCCTGATCCAATCGAGGAAGGCGCACAGGCGCGCATCCACGGCCGCCCGAAGGATGCCTGCCCTTATCCTCGTGACAGTGAGGAACGCGAATCCTGGATGGAGGGCTATGACGGCACGCCCCGAGATGATGCGGCTGATCCGGCCCAGAGATGACAAGGGCGTCGCATGCGTAGGTGGTTGGCACTGATCGTTCTGGGTTCGCTCGGGATGGCTCTTCAGAACGGAAATGCTTCGGCGCGAGGTATGGGAGCCAGCCCGCCTGCCGGACTTGCTCCAGCCACGGCGCCGGGATGTACACAGGGTATTGCCGGGCCACGGAACGCTGCCGACGCGGTCCGGAGCGGGCAAGCCTACGCCGTTCGGCCCGGTGTCGGCGTTATCCGTGTCTACCGACCGGTATCGAATGCGAACCGTCCAGTACGCAGTCCCTATCGCTGAGTAGGGGCCGGTTCCATCGAACTCCGGTCACGTAAGGCATCCCGAAAGGCCGACGACATGGCGACCTCGTTCAAGGGCATCTACCTGTGCCTGCCCAAGCAGCCCCAGCCAACGCACGTGCGCGCGGAGGATGGGGAGCAGGGGCAGCTAACGCTATCGCGAGAGGACTACGTGGCTCGTGGCGGCCAGCCGCCTTGGCAGAGCCTGCCGTGGGAGGGCGAGGAAGCACTTGCGTCTGACACTGAGGGCAAGGACATTCCTGACACCAGCATGTGAGGGTGTGAGCCATGTCGATCCCGGACCGCGAATTGAAGACCTCGCCTCTTGGCGGCGCGATCACCCGCGACGGCCAGACGGTGACGGTTCACATCTACAGGTTCGCCGGCACTGAGGATGAATGGACCTTGGAGGTCGTGGGCGTTGATCGCAGTCACATCGTCTCGGACGAAACATTCGAGAGTGATTTGGACGCATATGAGGCCTTCGAGCATGCCGTCGCCAAGGACGGCATCGGGTCATTCAACGAAGATGCGCCGGCAGGGCAATGACCGCCCAGGAGATGGCTGGAGTCAGCTCCCCATAATACATACGGAATGCGCGTTCGAAGCACCAAGTAAGGTTAGGTGCCCTTGAGATCGAAAAAGTCTATTACTAATCTTCCCATTCTTCGTCGAGCGCTGCCGGCGGTAGCGGAGGCTGGCCATAGAACGTTTGTCTGTAGAGATGAACGTTAACTCGTGAAGCAACATTCTTCTGGGGAGTATCGATTCCTAGAGCCTGATTTATCGTCGTGTTCGTAATCATCTCCTCACCCCAAATGCCAAGCGAGCCGTTCCATTGGGGAGAGGCAACTATAGCTAATGCTGCATCACGAAAATTCCAATTCTCGTCTTTGTTTCTCGCAATAAGCCATGAATTCTCAGCCGGGTAGTCAATCCGATCGAGTGGACGACTGGCAAAACCTGATTCCGCCCTGGGCCTAGTGCTTCCCCAGTCCCCGTAGATAATACGCTGCCTATTGGTCGATCTAGCTACCTGATCCACGAGCGTCCGGTTATTGAAATTTACTATTGAGGGGGTTCTCCCACCAAATTCAGTGAACATGTTGGGAATAGATGTGCAGGAAATGACGACTGGTATCGTAGCGTCGATACTTGTTAGGCTTGCAGAAATTACTCCAGCGAACCAAGCAGAGAGACTTAGAGGATCGGATACCCATCCACCCTCAAGTATGATCCCGAAGTCTGCGGATCCTGATGATGCTAGAGCGCGAACGATATCGGGAAAATTACTTGGGAAACGTTCGCGGTATATCCGAGCGCAATATGGCCTACCCAAAGCCTGGAACGCCTCAATCTGGCGTCGAATTTCGATTTCTGACAGATTTCTTGTTTGCAGACACGGAAGCACGGCATCATGCTCCCGCACAAAATCTACCCAATTTGAGAAGGATCCGGTGCTGTCCTTCAATCTTTCGAGCTGCAGCTGTGGCTCGCTTTCTTGATTGGTAATTTGATAATCGCGGTCGATATCTAAAATAAAAGGTCTATTTGGGAACGCCCTGTCAATACGGACCAGCGTGCGCTCCAAAGTCGATGAATTTGCCCATGGCGCCAAAAGGAAGCATGGAGTCATGCGATCTTTTGCAGCGCCGGGCAAAAACTCAAGCCCATTCATCTCACTTGGTCGGACGGCCAACGTCGGAACATAGGACTTGTTCTCTAGCGCCATCTCTAACCTACGCTCTAGCCATTCGCTCTAGACGCAGCTCCATTGCAGCTTTTGACACGCCAAACCGCGCGGCTAGGTTCTCAATGGTCGCTTCTGTTACGATCCCCTGATACTCTGACTTGAGCATGTCGTCCACTAAAGCGCTCGGCATTACGATGTCTGCCGCCAATCTGTTGGCCTCGAATTCGACCTGTTCAGGTGCGCCGGACCGATACAGAACGGTGTCCGTAATTCCTTCTGATGAAGTATCGATCAGGTTACGGTGAAGGAGATAGTGAGCAAGTTCATGTGCGATAGTGAATCTTTGTCTTTCGCGTGCTTCATTGCGGTTGACGCGAATAATATACTCGTCCCCTTCGCGTGCGACCTGACCTGATACGCCCGTGCGCATGCTGGAAACCTTGATCGCGCTCACCCCAAGTTCGCGCGCAAGCTCGCCCAATCGGACTGGAACCTGAGATAGATGGCGCTCAATGATCGAGCGCTTGTCCGGATCGATTCGAAGCAGTTCTCTGGATGCCATAAATAATTCCTAGCGTTCTTCGCCTTCGCCCCCCGGTGGGCCCCACTCTTGCTCTTGTTCTCTTTGTAAATAATACACTGATAATTGGGCTTCAACAATACTTTTTATCTTAATTTCAGATAGTGCTTCGGAGGCAATATCTTTTGCGGTTTGCTCTGATACTTCTTTCGCAGTACCTATGGCCGTAGATCTTGCTTCTGTTTTCAGACCAGAGAAAGTGTAGGCTCCAATAATGCCTATTGCGATCGCAAGAGCGGCAAGCACAACAGTCACTGCAGTGAGCATCACGCTAACAAAGCTTAAATAAACCGAAATATTCTGGGATGCATCCGATGATACGGTCTGCATCCCGCTTATTCGTTGCGGCAAGCCGAACGCAAAGAGGGCGTAGCAGGCAACTAAGCCTCCCGCGAAAGACCCAATGCCAATCACTACCTTCACAATTGCGGCCCAAATGAATGAGTGCCTAGGGTGATCATATGTTCTCGTTCCGTTCCCAGCAAGCACCGGCCATCGCATGGCTGCCTCAGATCTATGATTCGGCGATTGAATTGGATGCCCGGCTGCCAAAGCGCCAACGCCTTATCGGAAACCAGCGCAAGTGCAAAAAGAGCGAGGTCGGGCCCCATCGTCAATTGCTAGGTGACACCGGCTTGGGCGCGTATCTGGTAGACGAAGGGCTGCTGCAGAGAACGGTGTGGGCCAGAGAGGGGCAGTCTCGAACGGATGCCCCTGAAGGGCGGCTGCATCGAGCCGGACGGCCGCGCAGGGCTGCTGAAGAATAAACTGCGTGCTGATAAGCGGTGGTCAACTAGCTGCCGCCTCCCATTGCGCCTACGTTGACATAATCTCCTGATGACCGACGACCTGCCGGCCCTGAGGGGTCTTTGCCCCCGTCGCAACCATATCGCTGAGGGTCACCTGAAGGCAGCGGCTGCCTTTCTCGTCCGCAACATATGGGTCGGCCCGGAGCGCTGCTGTCGCCGGTGAATTTGAGAGGCGGCGCTCCCAGGCGGGCCAGTACATCCGTGGTCCCGCCTGGGGCGTCAGCGCCACACAGCGGTGCTGATGAGGAAGCGTCGGCCGCGCCCTGCTCCCGCGGGGCCGCCGACTGTCGGGGTTGTCTCGGGCACTCGCCGACTTGCCCGCGCCGGGGAAAGTGACCCGGCAGAACCTTGATTACGCGCCGAGCAGCTGCCCCTTCACGAAGGCCGTCGGCCGCTTCACCGCGAAGGCTAGGCGCTCCTCGCAGAGGACGGTCACGAGGTTGCGGATGAAGTCGTCCTCGTTCTCGGTCGAGATCATCACCGTGGCCGTAAGCCGGTCGTAGATCTGGGCACCCAGAGCGAAGGCGCCGACGAGGAACATGCCTTCCGGCATCTGCGTGGTGAGCGCACACGGCAGATCCCAGAGCCGGCGTGAGTCCGCGGGACCGAACGGCCCAGCCGAGAGATAGGCGCCGGTCGTATCCTTGATGGAGATCATCCGGTACCAATCGACCGGGTTGAGGACCATGCCGCTGGCAGGGAAGAGCGCCTTCTCTGACTGAGCCACCGCCTCGATGATGCGATCCAGCGGAGTTTCGGCCGCATTCGTGAACGGCGGGGCGAAGGCCTGGGCGTAGCCCATCAGGCCGCCGAGGTTCTGCCCGGTCCCGTTGCCGAACAGCAGCTGCGAGTCCTCCTGCTCGGCGAGCCCGTAGCGCAGCTCGGAGTCGATCATCGACTGCATGGCCGGAGCATCGTCCAGCATCTGCCGGGACGTCTTCGTGAAGTGAGCGATCGTGACGACCGGGCTCTGCACGAGCTCGTAGGTCATCTCGGATTTGGGCTTCAGCGCTCCCTCAGCGACCGACGCCGCGTTGTTCGTGCGAGCCGTCTGGCGGCTCCAGAAAACCATGTTACTGTTGGTCTGCCCCGGGGCCACCAGGTTGCGGATCGCAAGCCGCTTCTGCGGCAGGCCGACAGGCTCTGCGACACGGTAATCCGGGGCGATGAGGGCTCCGCCGCTCCCGACGGTCGAGAGGATGTTCTTCGTCTCGACCTCGATGCGGGCCTTGCCGCGCTGCTCGGCCGATCCGGCGAGAGCCTTGAACTGCTCGCTCTCGACCAGAGACTGGCCCCAGCTCTTTGTCTCGAGAACGCCACCACCGCCGCGACGGGAGCTCTTCTGCTCTACATCCGCAAGGCGGGCATTGGTCTCGTCCGCAAAGCGCTTCACCTCGCCGAACTTCTCGCGGACCAGCGTCCCGAGCTGCGTGATGTCGCTGATCGCGGCGTCGGGCGGAGCCAGGGCGACGCGGATGCCGCCGATCGAGCACGCGGCCAGGAAGCTGGAGTGAACCGCGCCAGTGGCGCGATGGGTGGTAGCGGTCATGGATGCCTCACGCCTCGGCACCGCTCAGGCGGGCCTGCGATGATCGGGGGTCCGTCCGGCACGTGCTGACACGTTCACCGAGACGAACGACAAAACGAGGACCCTGCGGTCCTACCAGTTCTGCCCTGCCACTCCCCCTCCCGAGGGCCGCGATAGGCGCCCATCCGATGGTGCGGACGCAGCGGTCACCCAAGCCTCATCCCGAGGCCAAGTGCGCGTTTCGAAGGTAGAAAAAACGATACCCTGAGTCAATCACCAATCGTCTTTTGATAGTCTCAATCAATGGGTTATTCTGGTCTGTCCACCGTCGTGCCGAGCAATCGCGGACGAGAGCTGTCTGGCCACGATAAGGATCTGCCGGATCGTTTCCTCCAAGCCATCCGCCTGAAGCTTGGCTGCCAGCGCTACGGTGAACGCCGCCTCGGCGACGGCCGCTGCATCGATGCCGTCGCCGGCCATGGCGTTGAGGGTGGCCTGCACTCGCTGGTGGTGCGGTAGGTCTATGAGATCTTCGTGCAGCATGCCGAGCTTCCTGAGCCGGAACTCCGCAGCTGCGGAGTAAGTGCGGAGTGCGGAGTAGAATTTCCGCAGGAAAGGACCATGGCAGTTGTAGCGATTGAACTCAGCCTAAGCCACTGTGAAAAAGGCAAAATCCGACATTGATTTGGAGGGAAAAGTGCGACGGGCCTGCAGTCCTACCTGCGGACTCCGCACTCCCGATAACACCCAGCAGGATTAATTCTGCGCATGCGATCCCATGCGGTAGCCAACCCTTGGATCCCCGAACTTCGGCCGCCCCCCCACCATCTGAGGCTTGCGGTCGGATTTCTGAGGCGCGTCCCAATCCGCCGACGTTCAGAGAATGACCTACGATGAAAATGCGTAAGGAGATAGGACGCCGACTTGAAATGCACAGAGGGCAAATCTTAAAAATCTGGCGGCCTATAATTTGGGTGCCATTCCAAGGTATTTTTATGTCTCGACAGCGTTCCAACGACTTGGTCGATTAAATGATACCCTTCAAAAGACTTGGTAGTTATGATTACATTCTCCCATGATAAAAGATGAGGGGCACTCATTGCCTGACGAGTATGCTCAATTGCGGCGATGTCGTCTTTCACGCGCACTTGAGACATAACAGTGTGACTTCCTCTTTTCCAGTCAAGCCTATAAGAAAATCCTACGTCCGCATCTATCTGTTCGAATTTTGAGCGAAAGTTATACGGTGAGTCATGCTCTGACAGACAAGTAAGACATCTATCCTCGTAAACAACATTTCCTTTGCAATCGGGACTTGTGCAATCAATCCGCTCGACTATTGTCTCTTCGTCACAGACGATGCAGTGAATTTTTGTGCACTCAGGCGTCTTTGAAGTCAGCTGCGCCAATGATGGCCATTCCTCTTGCCAATCTCTATTGGCATTATACCAGCAGTTAGGGCATACGTAAGCGCGGCGCTTGGAGTCATATGATAAGAAACGTTTTTTCTCGGAAGTATCTAAATAACCGAGTGCAGTTTCAATTTGACCCATCACGATATTTTGCTGAAAATCTTCCCCTATGCCATACGCGGCATACTTCCCTTCCTCTTCCATCTTAATCAACCGAAGCGGCCATTTGATATCCGAAAATAGGGTCTCTACAGCTAGAAGTATTGCTCGGATCAGAATTGATGGATTAAACGCCTGAGTAGAAATCGAGTGCATTAACTTATTTCTATCCCGCCGCACCCCGTCCCAAAAGATCCTAAATTCCTCGTTTAGTGGCTGTTCTGAGAATGTGTTATGGACCTTTATTAAATCTGCCGCGTCCAAAGTTCTAAAATCGCTGAATGGTACAGCATGAATATCCACTTTTGACGGCCAGTCTTTAGGGTCTCGAGCGATGAGAAGGTATGGGGAAATCGCTGCAATACGTCCTTTCAACGACATCTCCATCGCTTGCTGTACTAAGCCAAACGCATTGGCTAATATTGGTTGGGACTTCAACCAGTAGGCTGCCCCTGCCTCAGCAATCTCGTTTTCTTCTAGATGAAGTGCATTTCCCTGTGCTCGCTCATATTCCTGTGTAGTTTGCATGGCGATCTGCCAAGCCAGATAAATCTGGTTCAGACCAGCATCTTGGAATTCTACGGCTGTTGGAATTTCAGTGATCATGTCGATATACAATCCATCGCAGATTTGCGGTCATAATGGCCTTACGCACTTGGTTCCAGGGTCAGCCTTAGCTGAACGGTGTTAGACCCCGGCTCCTGCAGCCAGTTCAGTCCATCCGACGCAATCTTGCACTGGTTGCCAGATGAGTCTTATGGGAGGCTTCTTTCCCGGCCGGATAGGACAACGCAATTTTGCGTCGTGCTCCGGTTGGGGACCGGTCTGAGAGTTTCCGCCCGATCCGGCGAGAACTCGACTGGCAGAGAGGTTTGCATCCGATCCGGCTGAAACCCCGAGTCGGGTGAACCAACCGGTGAGCTCCCCCGATCTGGGGAGCGCAGATTGCCGGTCCCCAGATCGGGGGGGCGGGAATGCGGTCGCTAACCCACTGGAAAACATTGGCTGAAACTTCAGCCGATGTCGTGAGGCCTCAGTTTTGAGGGCTCTCATCGGCCTGTCCCCGTCATCAGGGCGAGCGTCGGCCGCTCCGCCGGATGCCGAATGCCGAACTCGGCCAGGACTACAGGCGGGACCTTCGTCCGCGGGTCGTCGGGCGGTTCGGTGCGCTGCCAGGGCCAGTGGCCGCCACGAGATTTCCAGGCCCGCACCCGTTCGCGCCAGACCTCGAGCGGGATCTCCGCTGCCAGCGACGGCTCGCCAGCCGTCTGGGGATAGTCCCGCCAGCGTCGTTGATGCAGCCAGGCGTCGGCGGTTTTCACAAATTCTGTGCCGGCTTTGCCGATCCGCTCCTGCTCGACGGCGTAGGCCTTGGCGCCAGCGATGATCTCGGCGGGCGTGGCTCCTCGTCGGCGAGCCTCGAGCCAGCGCTTCCGGGCGTAGGTCGTCGGGAACGCGACGTTGCGTTTCGGGTAGGCCGATTTGAACTCGGCGAAGCCTTCGGGATCCTCGTCCCCCGTGGGGACTATAGGGGATTCTTTAGCTTTAGCTTTAGCTGCTTTCGTTTCGCTTTCGTTTCCCTTTCCAATTGCGGAACCTAATGCCTCCTCCTGATCCTGTAATTCCAATGACTTCGGACGTCCGCCCAGCCTCCCAGCGGCGCGTTTCCGCTCGACTTTTTCGCTGACAAATTGATGCTCGCGAGCGACCTGATCGTTGCTCCAATTACCATTTTGGAGCGTCCAATTGGCCAGCACGATTGGCTTCAGAACGGCCCAGCGCTTCAGAGTGGTCCCGAGCATGCGGGCGAACCGGGCATCATCGTCCGGCAGGCAGCAGCCGGGCGAGCGCCACGCGAAGATCTGCAGGCGAAAGTAGGCGCCGGCCTCCTCGTTCGTCATGTGGGCCGTGTCGGCAATGTGCCTGTCTACGCCTACCGGCATGGTCGGGAGCGGGCTCATCGGCCAAGCTCCGCCAGGACGTTGCAGGCGACATCGCAGAAGCAGGTCAGTCGGATCGTCGGACCCGAGCGCTGCTTCAGGATCTCGATCTCCAGTTCGTTCTGGGAATCGAAGAGCCGAACCTCCTCCTCGTCGGTCCGATCGCCCTTGTGTTCGAGGTAATAGCTCTCGCGGTACAGCCCGAGCACGACATCCGCATCCTGCTCGATCGATCCCGATTCCCTCAGATCCGAGAGTTGGGGCCGCTTGTCCGGACGCTTCTCGACCTCGCGATTGAGCTGGCTCAGGCCGATCACCGGGATGCCGAGTTCCTTGGCGAGCCCCTTCAGGCCGGAGGAGATCTCGGTCATCTCCTGCACCCGGTTGCCGGAGTAGCGCTTCGAAGGCCGGATCAGGCCGATGTGATCGATGATCAGGCCCGCCAGCGGGATGCCCTGACGCTCGGCACGCAGGCGCATCTGCCGGGCCCGGGCGCCGATCTGCGAAAGCGTCAGCCCCGGCTGCTGCTCGATCCAGAGCGGGATGCCGGCGCAGGCCTCCTCGGCGCGATACAGGCGCTCCAGTGCCGCCTGCGACAGCCCCCGCGCCTCGGCAATCGCCCGATAGGTGATCGTCTCGTGCTCGCGCGGATCGTAGGCTGCGGCCGACAGCACCCGCTCCGACAGCTCAGCGGCGTTCATCTCCAGCGAGACGAAGCCGATGGCCCCGGACCGTCGCGCACCGGTCAGCGCGAAGTGAAGGGCCGCTGTCGTCTTGCCCATCCCCGGCCGGCCGGCGAGCACGATGAACTGGCCCTCCCGCATGCCAAGGGTGGCGTTGTCGAGCTTGGGTAAGCCGAAGGGGACACCGAGCGGGGCGTTGCCCTGACGCACCTGTTCGATCCGAGCGAGGACGCTGCTGACACCCTGGCCCAAGGTCACCCGGCGGGCATGCTCGGCCAGACCGGCAGTGGCCACCGCGTCGAGTTCTTCGATCATGCCGGTGGCGTAGGCCGCGGGGCTTCGGACCGAGCCGTCCGTCATCATGGCCACCGCGGCCTGTGCCGTCTCCAGCACCTTCCGCATCTGGGCTGCCTGGCTGATCGTTCGGGCGTAGTCCGCCGCACCCACCACCGTGATCGCCTCGGCGGCGAGCTTGGCGATGTAGGCGCCGACGGTGACGCCGCCGAGATCGGCGTTGCCGCAGACGGCCTTCATCAGCTTGATGTCGATCGCCTCGCCGGCATCCCTGCGCAGGCACATCGCCTCGAAGAGCTGGCGGTGCACATCCTCGTAGAAGTCCTCGGCCCGGACGTGATCACGAGCACGGTCCAGGGCCTCGGCATTCATCAGGATCGCGCCGAGCAACGCCTGCTCCGTCTCGAAGGCGTTGGGCGGCAGGACGGGGGCGGATGCGGACGGCGCCATCATCGCACGGCCTCCCGCTCGGCCGCCTGCAGTGCGAGGATCAGCTCCGGGAGCGTGGTCCGGTTCAGGCAGATGCCGGCCTTGGTCGGGTGCGGCTCACCACGGGCGCCGCGGGGCGTCGAGAACACCCGCATGTCGACGAGGGTGAAGCCGTCATGGACAGCGACGCTGATCCGGATCTCCTCCGAGTTGTTCTTGCGGACGGTGGCAATGGTGCGGAGGTCGCTCATGCGTGGCCTCCCTGGAGGAAGGCACGCACCTCGTCGGGTCGGTGAAAGAGGCCGGTCACGGTGCCGTCGCGATCGATCAGCGCGACGAGGCGCCTTGCCAGCGCGGGCCGCGGAGCGGTATTATTTGCGCTGAGGTTCTTCCCCAAGACCTTCCGTTCAGCGCCGTTGCGGGCCTTCACCCCCGCGACGGCGTTTTTCGTTTTGGGAGCTTTTGCCGGACCAAAGTCGGTCGGGTTTCCCGTTCTAACCCTTTGATATTGCATGGTCACCTTTCTCCATGTTCGGAGAAAAAGTGCAGTTATTTCAATAGGGCAGGGGGGACTCTGACTCCTCTAGTCGAGGTTCGAATCCTCGTCCCCCAGCCACTGTCAGAACTCAGCCTTTCAGATCATTGAGCGTCTCGCGCCGTCGCCCTGAGGCGTGAGTCCGCTGCTACACAGGTCGCCCACCCGGGCACCGAAGGAGCGGAGTGGGCACGATCCGGAATGTCGTCCCTGCGTGGGCGAATCCTCCATTTCCTGCGACGTGTGCCGACCGTCCTGCAACCGTATCTGCGACTCAGCGAACTGCTTCGTAGCCTCGCGATCTGCGACCCACGCACTGCCAAGCTCCGCGCATATCGGCTGTACTTGGCCTCGGAAAGCCTGCCTTGGCCTCGGAAAGCCTGTTCTCGGCTCCGAGACCCCGTTTCACGACTCGCCGTCTTGCGGCGTGAAGGTCCAAAAGGGCGGTGGTTCGGGCACGATCCTCACGGCTGCGAAGAGGGCGACCCATGGCCCGGAGCCGCGCTACGCGGGTCATGAAACGGAGTCTCGGACGAAAGAAATCGTTCTGCGTCTCAGATCCGAGTTTGCGATATGCCCGTGTCGGTTCCGGTCTGCTCGCGGTCAAGCGCCGTACGACCGCGTCGCGCGCCAGCCCGAGATGTCAAGACCGGAGAGCTTCGCGAACCGGGCGAGATCCGCAGCATAGAGCCCATGCAGATGGTCGTGGTCGTCGCTCGTCACAGGCGCGAGGGGCGGCACGGGTGGCGTCAGATGCTCAACGACGGGATCGAGCATCGGAAATGGAGCGATCCCCATGAATGCGGCGATCCGGTCCAGGACGGCTCGATGGCGGTGCAGAAGATCCTCGGAGGCCAGTGCCAAGACTTGTTGCGCTGGAAAATGCGACAGGACGCGGGCGAGTTGCCTTCCATAGAACCCCCGTTCGACGAAGCTTTTGTCACGCCAGGAACCGTGGCACGGATCGTCGGCGGGCAGGCGAGCCCGACCCTCCCGGATGCTGGCCGAAAACGACAGGTCCTCGGTCCCGCGGCGTACCTCCATACTCCAGTGGGAATAGGCTCGCTCGATCGGGTCTCGAAAGATGAGGATCAGCCGCGCTTCCGAATTGTAGGCCCTGATGCGATCGAGGGCGGGAGGCCAAAACACGTAGATCGGTGTCGCATCGAAGCGGATGCGACACCGAGCCTCGCCCTCGAAAGCCTCGTCGTGAAGGCGGTGGTGGCGAAGGCTCCAGTCGCGCGTCTCGTCGTCGAAGAGATGGAGCTCCTTGCGGCGCGGAGCTTGCAGGTCGCGATGGGCGGCGAGGTAGCGGAACAAGCTGGTCGTTCCACATTTCTGCACCCCAGCGACGAACATCCCGATCGTCATCGGGGCGCCGGCTCGGCCCGGTGCAGGCGTTCGAGTGCCGCCGCCAAGAGCCGACGCTCGCGCAGGGGATCGGGTGCTTTGACCGCGTCGTAGGGCGACGTCAGCCGCTGGAAGCAGAACTCGACGCTGAAAAGATCGGCCTGCCGCTCCGAGATGACGGCCAGTCGCTCGGCCAACGCATCGAGACGGGCCCCATCGATGCGGTCCTCGCACGACCTGCTCAGGACCGTGTGAATCTCCAGAAGCAGCGCGCCGAGCGGCGGGCTGAAGACGTCGTAGGCAGCCGTTCGGTGATGATGCAGCGCGGCCTCGAAGGGGGATTCGACCCACGCGAGATCGACGGCCCGCGTCCCGGCCACCATGAACTCGGCGAGGCGTCGCGCGGTCGGCCGCCAATCCGAAACCAGGGTCTCGTAGGAGACGACGATCCGCGGCAGATCCCGCGTGTGCCGCTCGACGTCGAGCAGGTGGTGGGCCCAGAGCACGCCGGCGTAATCGGCCGAAATCTGGTTGCGCGTGAACAGCGACGCCGCCACGTCGGCCGGAGCGCGCAACGACAGCACGACCTTCGGGTCGATTCCCATGCCCCCGAACAGGTCGCGGTAGAAGGGCACGAACCGACAGATGCGCGGATCCTTGAGGACGAACAGCCCGGCCGTCCCGAAGCTCCTGTCCAGCGCGGCCTGAAGGTGGCCGGTGAAGGTTCGAACTCGTTCGGCCCCCATCGCGGAGAGATCGAGCGGACGGGTATCGAGCCAGGCGCTGTCGGCCGCCGACAGCATCTGGTCGTGGAGACGCACGAGACCTGCCGGCTCCCAATACCCCCTCGGATTGTCGGGTGCGGGCGGGTTCGGATCCGTGGGCGGCGCCGCACCGAGCCGCGCGAGCAGGTCTGTCAGGACGGAGGTGCCGCTACGGTGCATACCGAGCACCAGCACGGCCGTGCGCCGCCCGGCGGCGTCTCGGTCCTCGACGGCAGACGGGATGGCGGATGCCGGCATGACGGTCGCCAAGTGCTTCTCCGGTGTCGTTCGCCTCCCGTCCGCGACGTTCCCACACCGAGACAGGCCACGACCGGCTACCGCAATGGGCGGCTTTGCGCTACCAGCACCGACGATCACCAGCCGCGAGCCGAGCGCGAGAGGGGGGGTTCCGCCTCCCTGCGAGCTGTCTCTGCGCCGCCGTATCTTGGTCCAGCAAAGCAAAAACACCACCCGGCATGAGCATCTCGGTCACTGATGGCCCCCGGCGCCGCGACGATTACGATCTGATCGTGCCGCATTTCGATGCAGGTCATTATCGAACCTACCAGACCGATTTGAGCGCATCCGGCGGCGACCCGGTTTTGCATTTCCTCATGCATGGCTGGCGTCAAGGTCTCAGCCCGAGCGCTGCCTTCGACACCAAATTTTATTTGGATCTGTATCCCAACCTTTTGGCCGAGAACGTCAATCCGCTCGTGCACTATCTTCGTCACGGCGCCTGGGCCGGATATCTTCCGCGCTCCAACCGGCTCGAGCAACGGTTCTACGAGCCCGGAGCCGTCATCCCGTCCTGGGCGTTCCTGCTCCCGACGGACTCGACGATGAGCGAGGTGCGCAGGCTGGTGGCCGGCCACTTCGACGAAACCGCCTATCGGGCTTTGTGTCCCGATCTCGATCCGACGGGGGGCGATGCCCTGTTGCATTACCTCCTGTGGGGTTGGCGGCAGGGCCTACGTCCCCAGGCGACCGACGGCTTCGACGATGCCTTCTACTGCGAGACCTATCCGGATGTCGCGGGCACCGACATCAGCCCGCTGCTGCACTATCTGCGCTGGGGCGCTTGGGCCGGTCGCTTGGCGCGCCGACGCCCGAAGGGGCGGGAGTTCCGTCCGGCGACTCCGGACACGCCCGGCTGGCTGCCCGTTCGTCCCAGCGACGAGCAGGTGGGCGAAGCGCGGGTGCTGACCGAAGGGCATTTCGACGAAGCGCACTACCTGTCGCAGGCGCCGGATCTGTCGCCCGCTGGCGGCGATGCCTTCCTGCACTTTCTGGTCTGGGGATGGCGCGAGGGCTTGAATCCCGGGCCGGGCTTCGACGTCGGGTTTTACCTGACCTCCTATCCGGAGGTGGCGGCGACGGACGTGAACCCGCTCCTGCATTACCTCCGCGACGGCGTTCACAGGGACATGCTGCCGCGCAAGTCGCTTATCCCGTGGCGCACGCAGCTCGATCAGGCGCGCTCCGGCCGGGAGCGTGCCGCCCGGATCGGACCGGTGCAGAATCCGACATCGATCAATGCCCGGGATCTCGCCCGGGCCTTGGTCGGCGCCGACGAGCCGGCCGGAGTGGCCGTGGTGCTCAGCCACGACGACTTCACACGCTCGCTCGGCGGCGTGAAGAACGTCATCGAGGACGAGTTCGCCGGCTTCCGCGCGGCGGGCTGGCGCCACCTGCACGTCTGGCCACTCCGGATCATTCCGATCCTGGCGGATCCGGCAGCGTCGGACGAAGCGATCGTGCAGCTCTTCATCGATGGCGAGCCGGCCGGAACGGCGTCCGTCGCGGACCTGCTGCAGGCCATCGCCGATTGCCGGACGGGCGGCCGGGTCGTGCAGGTGATCGTTCACCACCTTGCCGGCCACGCACCGGAGCATGTCCAGGCCCTCGTCGCGGCCGCCGGATCGGCACCGCCATTGGTCTGGCTGCACGATTACTTCACGCTCTGTACCAACTACGCTCTGATGAGGAACGACATCGCGTTCTGCCGGGCGCCGCCCGTCGATTCTCCCGCCTGCGCGATCTGCTGCTACGGCGAGGAGCGAGCCGATCACCTCAGGCGGATGCGGACCTTCTTCAGGGAAACCCTGCCGGTGGTGCTCGCCCCCTCGGAGACGGCGTTGGAGCTCTGGCGAGGTCAGGGGTTCGACCATGCCCGCGCCGTGGTGACGCCCCTGGCCCGGCTGGACCTGGACGCGCCCGTTCACGTCTTGCGCAACGCCCCGGGACCGGTGCCACGGCCGATCCGGGTCGCCTTTCTCGGGACCCGCATCTTCCTGAAGGGATGGGCGACCTTCCAAGCGCTCGTCGAGCGTCACGCCGCCGATGGGCGTTACGCGTTCTTCCAATTCGGGATGCCCGACGGACTTCCGTCGCCGGCCAATCTCCACGCCATCCCTGTCGCGGTGAAGGCCGAGGATCGTGACGCCATGGCCCGTGCGATCGAGGAGCACGAGATCGACGTCGTCGTCGTCTGGTCCCTGTGCCGGGAGACGTTCTCCTTCACGCTTCACGAGGCGCTGGCCGGCGGCGCCTTCGTGGTGGCCAGGAAGGCGGCGGGCAACGTCTGGCCGGCGCTCGCTGCCCACGCGCCCGAACAGGGCTGCGCGCTCGCGGACGAGGACGACCTGAAGGCGCTGTTCGCAGGCGAGCGGCTCGGCGAGTTGGTGGCGCGTCCGCGGGCGAAGGGCAGGTTGAAGCCGGGGCGAGGGGCGCTGGACTGGTTGGCGGCCAACGGGACGGTCCATGGCTGAGGTGCATTGCTTCACCAGCGCGACCTTCGCCTACCTCGATCGAGCGAGGGTCCTGGCCGAGACCCTGCGGCGCCATCATCCGGACTGGCACGTCACCCTCTGCCTGCCGGACGAGGAGCCCCCGGGCTTCGCCTTCGATCCGGCGAACGAGCCGTTCGACCGCATCGTGCGCCTACCCGAGTTGGGCATTCCCGATCTCGCCGCCTGGCGCTTCGGCCACGACGTGGTGGAATTATGCACCGCGGTGAAGGGCGCGATGCTCGCGCTCCTTCTGGAGGAAGGAGCAAGGAAGGTCGTCTACCTCGATCCCGACATCGCCCTGTTTTCCAGCCTGCGCCCGGTCGAGGCGCTACTCGAGCGCCACAGCGTCGTCCTGACGCCGCACCTGCTACGGCCGGAGGAGACGGAGCAAGGGGTGCTCGATAACGAGATCGGTGCCCTGAAGCACGGCATCTACAACCTGGGTTTCATCGCCGTCGCCGGCACCGGGGAGGGCCGCCGCTTCGCACGGTGGTGGCGCGCCCGGCTCCTCGCCTTCTGCCGCGACGACATCCCCGCCGGGCTGTTCACCGATCAGCGTTGGTGCGACCACGTTCCGGCCCTGTTCGACGGCGTCCACATCCTGCGCGACGAAGGCTTCAACGTCGCCTCCTGGAACGTCGCGCATCGGCGGATCGAGGTCGACCCCGACGGGACGATCCGCGCTGCCGGCCGGCCGCTGCGCTTCTTCCACTTCACGAAGCTCGGAACCGCCGGCCGGCTCATGCTGGAACGCAACGGAGGCGACCAGCCCGCCCTGTTCGAGTTGACGAAGTGGTACGAACGGCGACTCACCTGCAACGCGGTCGCGATGCTTCCCGAGGGTTGGTGGGCCTACGGCTCCTATGCAGACGGGACGCCGATCCCGATCACGCACCGGCGGCTCTACCGCGAGCGGCCCGACCTGAGGGCGCGCTTTCGCGACCCCTACGCGGCCGGGCCGCACGCGTTGGCGCAGTGGATGGGCGAGGCGTCCGGGACGTGAGCGCACCTCCCGCCCGGATCGCCATGCTCGCAAGCTGCGTCACGCGGGAGGCCTTGCTGACGGGAGGCCGTCCGCTCCGATCCTTGGCGGCGAACTACGCGCGCATCTCGCTGGCAAGCCTGACCGCCCCCTTCCCCGGCTGCCCCGGGATCGATCCCGGAATCGTCGAGCGGCTCGATCGGCCAGCGGCCGTGCGGCACTGGCTGAGGGCGGAACTCTGCAAGACGGTGCCGCACGCGCTCGCCGAAGCGCGGCCGGACGTGCTCCTGCTCGATCTCGCCGAAGAGCGCTTCGATCTCCTCGTGCTCCCGAGCGGCCTCATCCTCAACGCGAGTCTCGATCTCGTGGAAAGCGGGCTCCTGGAGACCCCGGCGCTGGCCGGTGCGCGCCGGGTCCCGCGCCTGTCGGCGGAAGCCTGGGACCTCTGGGAGGCGGGCCTGGCCCGCTTCGCGGCGCTCGCCACGTCGCTGCCCGCCTGCCGCATCGTGCTGCACCGCTTTCGCTGGGCGAGACGGGCGCAGGGCACGGCGGTCCTGCCGGCCGCGCTCGCGATCCTGCCCGGGCAGCCGATCGTCCGGGCTGCCGACCATGATGCCCTGCTCGGGCGGCTTCAGGACCGGTTCCTGGCGGTCTTTCCCGGGACCCAGGTGCTCGAGGCGCCGCCGGAGCTGTGCCTCGCGGACCCGGAGCACCGCTGGGGACTGAGCCCGCTCCACTTCGTTCCCGCCTATCATAGGGCCATCGCCGAAACCTGGCACAGCCTGGAAGGGACGCTGCCGTGACGATGGCTTCCACGACGGCCGAGGAAGGCCGGGCCGCGCTGATGCAGGCCGCCTGTGCGGTCATCGACGGAGCGATCGAACCAGCCGAGTCGGCGGCCACCCATCCAGTCTGGGGCCGTCGGGCCCGTGAAGTCGCGCGCTGCATCCTGGAGGAGGATCTCGACGGCTTCACCCGCTGGCCCGTCGTCATGCAGACGATGTTCGTGGGCGAGCAACCCGACACGCGGCGACAGCTCGACGCCCTCAAGAGCCTCCCCGACTGGCGTTTGCGATGGCGGCCGGCCCTGAAGGAGAGTGCGCTCGGGCGCCCGGCGGCCTCGAGCCTGCACCCGGCATCGAGCGCCAACCAGATCCGGCAGGCCTACCTGCTGGCCCGCTTCGAGGCCGCGATGGAGACCCGGATCGACGCCTTCGACCAGATCGTCGAATTCGGCGCCGGGTTCGGCGCCCTGTGCCTGCTCGCCCGCCGATTGGGGTTCGGCGGGCGCTACGTCCTTCTCGACATCGAGCCGATGCGTAGCCTGCAGCGCTGGTACCTGCGCAGCAACGGCATCGCGGTGACGGGGGACGGAACGCTGCCGGAGGCGGGCGCGGTGACGCTGCCGGTCTCGGAATTGCCCAAGCTGTTCCCGGAGACGGACCCGCGCACGGCCTTCCTCGCCCATTGCTCCCTCGGCGAGACGCCGATCCCGCTGCGGGACGAGATGCTCCACACGCTCAAGCGCGTCCAGACCGAGGCGATCTGGCTCGTCTACCAGCAGAATTTCGGAGTTCACAACAGCCATTACTTCGCTGGCGCCGCCAAAGATTTTCTGAATGTGTACGAGGTCGGAATTCGGCCGCTCGAGCCCGGTGCCGCTCCGGATTCCCCCACATACGGTCACGCCTGCCTCGCCCTGAAGCGCGTCCCCGGCCGCGCCTTCCGTCCCGGCATCAAAAACCTGCGCAGGCCTCCCTTCGAGACGCGCGATATGCGCCGCCTCGCGGTGGAGGAGGTGAGTGCCGTCGTGCGGCGAGCGGTCGACGCACGGACACCGCTGTCGCTCCTGCGCCTCGGCGACGGCGAGGGACGCGTGATCGGCTATCCGGACCACGTCCCGCCGCGGCTGCTCGCCGATATCTGGCGGGTCTGGTTCGGTCACGCCGGGTTTACGGACGAGGCGGTGGCGCGGCTTCGCCACGACCTGAAGATCGCCTGCCGGGAGGCGGACGTCGTGGGCATCCCCAAAGCGGAGCCGGACGTCGACTGCGAGTTCGGTCGCGTGGCCGCCCTGTTGCCGCGCGAGGATTTCATCACGCCCTCCACGCTGCTCTGCCACGCCGGGGTCCATTTCGGGCTCCAGCGGGCGGGCCTCTATCCCGCGCTGCTGGCGGGCCTGCCGTATGTCGGCGTCATCGGGCCGCGCGACCTCGGGCAGGTCCTGCCCGCCCTCTACGGCGTGCGCGGCGTCGCATGGCTGCCCGTGCCCCCGGAGATGGCCTATTCGGACCTGCCAGAGGCCGAGAAGGCCGCATTGGTCAGCGCCGACGCGCATCTCAACGAACGCTACCCGGAACTGATGGAACGCGAGATCCCCGACCTGCTGGCACGGGCTCCCGGCCTTTTGGTGCTCGTCGGCGCCGGCATCCTGGGCAAGATCTATTGCGGGCGCGTCAGGCAGCTCGGCGGCATCGCCATCGACGTCGGCAGCATGATGGATGTCTGGGCCGGCTTGAAGACCCGCGACAACCAGGATTTCGCCAATCTTCGCCCGGTCTTCGGGTGACATGCGGTCGGCTCGATCGACACGGCATCCGGTCGCCACGACCGAAGGCCACGGGTCAACGACCGTCCGGACCGTATCAGGTGAGGAACTGCCCCGAGGCTGTCGCGTAGCAATATCCGGCAAGGCCCGAACCGCCTTCGATACGTAGCCGGACGATCGCATTCGGAGGCGTCGTCGTGGGCAGGCTGAAGCGCCAGCCGACCGGCGCGCCCGGTCCGGAGCCGAGGGCCCGCGGCACCATCGCCGGGCGCAGCCCAGGGACGAGGCGAGCGTCGACAGCGACCGTGAGCCGCGCGATTCGATCGCCGGGCGCGGCGGCCCAGCCCGCGAAGGCCGTGTCCCCGTTCGCAAGGATCGTCGCGCTCTCGAAGCCGCCCATCGGCGGTAACCCGACCCGCAACGCCGTCACGTCCCGGTCCGGTCCGCCGACGAGGTAGAGATCGTCGCTTCCCCGAGGTGCGCTGGAGAGGCGCGCCCAAGTCGGCGGCGCCTCCGGACGTAGCCGACGCAGGGCCGCCTCCACCAGCATCGCGTTCTCCCGGCCGGAGGGAAGGCCGAAGGTCAGGATCCCACGCGGCGTGAGAAGCCCGTGCAGCGTCGCCAGCCGGGTGTCGAGCCACGCCTCAGCCGTCCAGGTGCCCGGAACGATCGGTCCGGCAACGATCAGATCGTGCTTTTGCCCCTCCGCAGGCGGCGGCCAGGGCACGTCGGTCGTCCCGAACAGGCGCGCCTGCCACGCGCGTGCGTCCGCCCGTTCGTCCGATACCGACAGCCGACCCTGCGGCAGCCATTGCGCCAGCGCCCGCGTCAGGCGCCCCCAGCCCGAGGCGACGTGCAGGACGGAGCCGACGGCCGCCATCCCGTCGAAGGCACCGTCGGCGACCTGCCGGCAGATCTCGGCCTCGCGGACCGCCGCCTCGGTGAACCGGACGAGGGCGAGGGAGCGGTCGTCGCCACAGGCCGGCAGCAGCGCCTTGAAGAAGGTCGCATCCTCCCGTGGGAGCGGCTTGCAGAACCGGGCTTCGTCGAGGTGGTGCAGGTGCAGCACATCCTCGATGAAGCCGCGGTGAGCCGGCCCCGCCATGTCGAAGCTCAAGGGCTGCGTCTGCACGGGCTGGCTGCCCAGCGGCGTGCGCAGGTCGACGAAGACGGGGTTCTCGCGCGTCTTGAGGCCGGCCCACAGGTCCATCATGCTGCCGAGGTCGATCGCGACGCCGCCCAATACCTTGACGCGGGCACAATAGAGCTTGCCCGGCAGGCCGGCCCCGACCAATACGACGAGGCCGGGGTATCGCCGCATCAGGCGGGGAATGCCGTCGTCGAGAAGTTCGGGCAGGCGGGTCGTCAGATGCGCGTCGCGGCGCGCAAGTGTTGCGGCCTCGGCGTCCGGCAGATCGGCAAAGCGCATCTCCGGGGGCGTGGGAAGCCAATGGACCCGGCCGATGCCGAAGCGGTCGGGCAGAACGCGCGTCAGGTCGCGCGGCCCGATCACGCCGACCTCGGGCAGACCGGCGAGCAGGCCGGCATACCATCCGTGCCGTTCGAACCACAGGTGAAAGCCCGCATGGCACAATGCCGTGCCTGGCCTGATCGAGCCCTCCCGCGCCAGAAGCGCCGCGACGCGCCCGAACTCGGAGCCGAGATACGGTTCCGCCTGCGGGACGCCGATCACGTCGGCCGCACGGCACGCCTCGCGCAGGGCCTCCCTCAGGGCAGCGACCTGTGCCTCCCTGTAGGCGGTGTGGCCGAACCAGGTGCGCCAGATATCGGCGAGCAAGGGCGACGGCACATGCTCCGGATAGCCCATGACCCGGCCCTCCCCGTCACCGAGCCGGATGATCGAGAAAGGCACTCCGGCCGAGACCGCCGCGGACAACCGTGTGCGCAGGGCGTCGAGGGAGAGACGATCGTCCATGCCGAACCACCGCGATCGTCGCGCCGTGCCCCGATCGGCAGCCCGGCTCCAGCGCGATCCTTAGCGGCGACACCGCGTCCATCCAAGGCCAGCGGTCGTCGACGTCGACGCTCTTGCCGTTCGATCGCGGGCTCGCCTCGCGCGGAATGTGGGCTTCGTCCCGGGCCCCCCGGAGCCGGGCGCGGACTTCGTCGCCGTCGATTTCCCGCAAGCCAACCGGCTGACCGTGCCCATCCCGGCGGCGGTGGCAGGGCACGAGGCGACGATGATCTCCGGCCGAACTCGCGCGGCGGTGAGGCAAGCAACCGATTGAGCTTAGCGGACTTGCGAGAAGTCTCGATGATATCGTTAGAGAATATCAACAATACGCCAGCACTGCCGGATAGACCGTCCTTCCGTCTTCGTCGGCCGCGACCTCCGGCAGGCGCTTCTTGGCTTCGAGCCCTACGGCCTGGTCCTGCGGCTCACACCACGAAGAGGTCGAGGTGCGTGAGGGCGGCCTTGGTGTCGATGGTGGCGAACCGCACCGCGGCCGAGGCCAGGCCGCTGCCGTCGGCGTCGTAGGACAGGGCCCCCGTCGCCTTGTCGTAGAGGATGCGGTCGCCGGCATCGGCCGATCCGGTGGAGAGGTCCTTGAAGGCCGCCTCGGCCAGGGCACCGGCTCCAAGCACAGTGAACACGCTGCGCGCGAGGTGCACCGTGTCGTCGATGACCGAGAAGTCCGTGATCCGGTCGAGGTTGCTCGGGCCCAGCGCCGTCCTGAACACGAAGCTGTCCGCCCCGGCACCGCCGGTCAGGAGGTTGGAACCGCCGTTGCCGGTGATCACGTTGGCGAGGGCGTTGCCGGTCCCAGTGAGGTCGCCGGTCCCGGTCAGGGTGAGGTTTTCCAGGTCCGCGCCGCCGAGCCCGTACGACACCGAGGCGGAGACGAGGTCGGTGCCGACGGCGCCGCCGACCTCCACGACTTTGTCGCCGATATCGTCGACGTAATAGGTGTCCGAGCCTGCCCCGCCGATCATGGTGTCGGCCCCGCCGAGCCCGTTGAGGACGTTGGCGCCGCCGTTGCCGGTGATCACGTTGGCGAGCGAGTTGCCGGTGCCGGCGAGGTTGCCCCCGCCGGTCAGGATCAGGTTCTCCAGGTCCGCGCCGCCGAGCCCGTACGACACCGAGGCGGAGACGAGGTCGGTGCCGATGGTGCCGCCGACCTCCACGACTTTGTCGCCGATATTGTCGACGTAATAAGTGTCGGACCCGGCCCCGCCGATCATGGTGTCGGCCCCGCCGAGCCCGTTGAGGACGTTGGCGCCGCCGTTGCCGGTGATCGCGTTGGCCAGCGAGTTGCCGGTCCCATCGAGGTTGCCGGTGCCGGTGAGAATCAGGGCCTCCAGATCCGCGCCGCCGAGCCCGTACGACACCGAGGCGTAGACGAGGTCGGTGCCGATGGCGCCACCGATCTCCACGACTTTGTCGCCGGCGTTGTCGACGTAGTAGGTGTCGGACCCCACCCCGCCGGACATCGTGTCGGCCCCGCCGAGCCCGTTGAGGACGTTGGCGCCGCCGTTGCCGGTGATCGCGTTGGCGAGCGAGTTGCCGGTCCCGGTGAGGTTGCCGGTGCCGGTGAGGATCAGGGTCTCCAGCTCGGAGCCGGACAGGGAGTAGGACACCGAAGCGTAGACGCGGTCGACGCCGGCGGCGGCGTTGGCCTCGATCGCACGGTCGCCGGTGTCGTCGACGTAGTAGGTGTCCGAGCCCGCCCCGCCGATCATCGTATCGGCCCCGCCGAGCCCGTTGAGGACGTTGGCGCCGGCATTGCCCTGGACGGTCTGGGCCAGTTCGTTGCCGGTGAGGTTGATCGCCGTCGTGGCGGTCGCGTCGATCGTGGCGAGGATCTCGATCGATTGTGCGATGGCCAGGGCGTAGCTGGCGGTGGCCAGGACCCGGTCGTTGCCGGCGTTGGCCGCCTCGACGACCCGGTCGCCGGCGGCATCGACGACGTAGGTGTCGTTGCCGCCGAGCCCCGTGAGCGTGTCGTTGCCGGCGCCGCCGTCGAGGACGTTGGCGCCGGCATTGCCGCGCAACGCATTCGCCGCGGCGTTGCCGGTCAGGGCGATGGCGCCTGTGCCGAGGTCGTTCGTGGTCGCCAGGGTTTCGATGGCCTGCCCGGCGCCGAGCGCGTAGCTGACGCCGGCGCGCACGGTGTCGCTACCGCCGTCCGCCGCCTCGACGACCTGATCGGCGGCATTGTCGACGAGGTAGAGGTCGTCGCCGCCCTTGCCCGTCATGACGTCGGCGCCGGCACGGCCGTCGATGACGTCGTTGCCGTCTCCGGTGACGACGGAGTCGCCACGTGCGGTGAGGGTGAGGTTAAAGTGCTCGACGCCCGCGAAGGCGGCGCCGTAGTTGGAGTTGTAGATGTTGAAAGCCCCGCCGTAGCCCGCCGCGAGCGAACCGCCGCTCGCCACGCCG
>NZ_LMQK01000006.1:0-88656 GCF_001424525.1 Methylobacterium sp. Leaf399
GTTCCTCACCCAGGCCTTCCGCATGAGAAACCGCGACCTCATCTACGTCTCCAACGCACCCTTCTCCGAGGTCCAGAAGGTCCTCTCCGTGTTCTCCACCGTCGCGAGCCCGCTGACGGCCGGCGCGGCGGTCTATTCGGGCGTGCGCTGAGAAAGTTGGGCCCCCAACGAAAAAGGCTCCCGGAGACCGGGAGCCTTTGATCGGCGAGGCCAGGCGTTGGGCCTGTGCGTCATACCATTTCCGGCTGATCACTTCGTGATGCGGACATGGGCTTCGCTCAGGCGCCGCCGCGCTTGGCCATCAGACGTTCGATCAGCGATCCGCCCTTCTCCATGTCGGCGAGTTCCTCGGCCACCGCCGTCACCGTCTCGCGGATCTGTTCGGGCGTGTGGTCGGAGGTCATGAAGAACCGCAGCCGCGAAGCCCGCTCCGGCACCGCCGGATGGATGATCGGCTGCACGTTGATGCCGCGCTTGAACAGGCGGTCCGACAGGGTGACGGACTTCAGGGAATCGCCGACGATCACCGGGATCACCGCGAGCCCGAGGCTCGTGCCGGTATCGAGGCCGTGCTTCTTGGCGCAGGCGAGGAAGAGCTGGCCGTTCTGGCGCAGCCGCTCCACCCGCTCGGGCTCGGCATGCATCAGGCCCAGGGCGGCTTCCGCGGCGGCGGCGAGCGGCGGCGACATGCCGACGCTGTAGATGAAGCCGCCGGCCGTGCACTTCAGGTACTCGATCAGGGCGGCCGGGCCGGCGACGTAGCCGCCGCAGGCCGAGAGCGTCTTCGAGAGCGTGCCCATCCAGATGTCGACGGAGCGCGAATCGACGCCGCAATGCTCGGCCAGCCCGATGCCGGTCCGCCCGAGCACGCCGAGGCCGTGGGCGTCGTCGACCATCAGCCAGGCGTTGAAGCGCTCCTTGAGGGCGACGAGGGCGGCCAGGTCCGGCGCGTCGCCGTCCATGCTGTAGAGGCCCTCCACCACGATCAGGGCGCGGCGGTGCTCGTGCCGGGTGGCGCCGAGCAGGGTCTCGAGGGAATCGAGGTCGTTGTGCGCGAAGGAGCGGCGCTGCGCGCCCGAGAGCTTGGCCCCGGTGACGACGCTGTTGTGGATGAGCGCATCGTGGAAGATGACGTCGCCCGGCTCCATCAGGGCGCCGATGGTCGTGACGTTGGTGGCATGCCCGCTCACCATCACGACGCAGGCGTCGGTCTCGTAATGCTCGGCCAGGGCCCGCTCCAGGGAGAGGTGCCCGGGGCGCTCGCCGGCCACGATCCGGCTCGCCGAGGACGACGTGCCGAACTCGTCGAGCGCCTTGCGGGCGGCCTCGTTGATGTCGGGGTGCCCGTTGAGGCCGAGGTAGTCGTAGGACGAGAAGTTGATGAAGGTCCGCCCGTCGATGCGCGTGGTCGCGCCGGCACGGGTGTCGTGGACCCGGAAGAACGGGTTGCCGAGCCCGATCAGGTTGGCGGCCGAGCGCTGGAGCTTGAGCTCGCGGTAGCCCGGCAGCGATTCGAAGCGCTGGACCGCCGCATCGCCGGAGCCGGCCTCGTTGGCCTTGGCCGCCGGGCGGACCGCGTTGGCGGTGCGCCCGAGCCGATTGGTCACGAAGCCCGCCAGAGCCGCACGACCGCCGTCCGGTCTCGCCGTGTCGGTCATATCAGGATCTCCTTGATGTCGAGGCTGTTCTCTTCCACCAGCGCATGGAAGGGCTGGAGGCTGCGCACGTCGACCCCTTCGCTGGCATGGCGCTGGGCGAGGCTCATGACGGCGGCGGCCGCATCGTCCACCGGGGCGGAGACCGACTGGATCAGCGTCTCGGTCAGCTCCGTGACCGTGAGGCCCGACGAGATGCCGGAGGGCGGCGCCTCGAGGGCGAACCGTTCCTGCAGGCTCGCCCCGAGTTCGACGCCCATCAGGGAGTCGAGGCCGATTTCGGAGAGCTGGCGCACCCGGCTGATGTCGTCCTTGGGCAGGCGCAGGATGCGGGCGATGTCCTCGACGATGGCGTCGGCCACCGTCTTGCGCACCGTGTCGAGATCCTGCGTCTTGAGCAGGGCGCCGATGTGGATCGCGGTGACGGTGCCCGCGTCCATCTGCTGGTCGGAGCCGAGTTCGGCGTAGCTCGGCGAGCGCATGGTCGCCAGGCGCTCGCGGGCCTTGCCCCAGTGCATCGAGGCGATGGCGATCACCGCGTCGTCGGACTCGCGGCCCTGGTTCTCCAGCGCCTCGGCCATCAGGTCGAGGCAGCGGCGGGCGTCCATCGGCGTGACGCCGACACGACCGGCAAGGGTCTCCATCACGGCGCGGTTGCGGGCGAGCACGCCGACGTCGCCGATGGCGCCCCAGGCGACGGCCAGGGCCGGCAGGCCGAGGCGGCGGCGCTGGCGCGCGAGGCCTTCGAGGAAGCCGTTGGCGGCGACATAGGCGCCCTGTCCCGGGTTGCCGATGAAGGTCGTGGCCGACGAGAACAGCACGAAGTAGTCGAGGTCGCGCCCGCGGGTCACCGCGTCGAGATGCTCGGCACCCACCACCTTCGGACGCAGGACCGCGTCGAGGGCGGGAGCGTCGATGTTGGCGATCAGGCCGTCCTGCAGCACCATGGCGCCGTGGATGACGCCGGCGAGCCGGCCGCCGTCCGCCTCGATGCCGGCCACCAGGTCCTCCACGGCGGCACGATCGGTGATGTCGCAGGCGCGCGCCTCGACGGTGACGCCCTTGGCCTGCAGCGCGGCCACGGCGGCCTTGGCCTCGTCGCTCGCCGCGCCGTTGCGGCCGACCAGGAGGAGGCGGCGGGCGCCGCGGTCGGCGAGCCAATGCGCCGCTTCGATGCCGAAGCCGCCCAGACCGCCGGTGAGGAGGTGCACGCCCTCGGCCGAGACCGTGAACGGTGTCGTGCGCGCCACCATCACGCTGCCGGCCTTGGGCGGCGCGATGACGATCTTCCCCACGTGTCCCGACTGCTGCATCAGGCGGAAGGCGTCCGAGACCTCGTCGGCCGTGAAGGGCTGGTAGGGCAGGGGCTTGAGGCCGCCTTCCTTGAACAGCGCCATCACCTCGCGGAAGAGGCGGGCTCCGTCCTCGCCCTGGTGCTGGAGCACCTGGTCGAGGTCGACGCCGAAGTAGGAGAGGTTCCGGCGGAACGGGCGCAGGCCGATGTGGGTGTTGGCGACGTAGTCGCGCTTGCCCAGTTCGATGAAGCGGCCGAACGGCTTGAGGACGTTGAGGCTGCGCTCCATCGCCTCGCCGAACAGGCTGTTGAGGACCACGCCGACGCCGTCGCCGGTGATGCGGCGGACCTCGTCGACGAAGGCGAGCGAACGCGAGTCGAGCACGTGCTCGGCGCCCAGCGCCTTGACCAGGGCGCGCTTCTCCCGCGAGCCGGCGGTGGCGATGACGCGCGCGCCCTTCAGCTTGGCGATCTGCAGCGCGGCGAGGCCGACGCCGCCGGCGCCGCCGTGGACCAGCACCCACTCGCCCCGCCGCAGGCGGGCGCAGGTGACGAGGCTGTAATAGGCCGTGAGGAAGGCCACCGGCACGGTGGCGGCGGCCTGCGCGTCGAGGCCGGGCGGGCTCGGGGCCACCACGAGTTCGGGGGCGACGATATGGGTCGAGAACCCCGATTGCGCGAAGGCGACCACCGGGTCACCGGGCTTGAACGCCTTGACGCCCGGACCGATCGAGACGACCCGGCCGGCGACCTCGAGGCCCAGGCGCGGACCGGCGAACCCGTCCTCCAGGATCTCCTCGGGCAGCATCGAGAGCGCCCAGAGCACGTCGCGGAAGTTGAGGCCGGTGGCCTCCACCGCAATCTCGACCTCGCCGAGGCCGGGGGCGCGGCGCTCGGCCGGCCCCCAGGCCATCTCGTTGAGGCCGCCGGTGTTGCTGCGCTCCAGCCGCGCGGCCGGGGAGGGCACCGCGTCGGCGCCGGGCCGCCGCGCGGCCTGCCCGGGGGTGAAGCGGATGACGCGGGTGCGGTCGTCGTCGAGGACGATCTCGGTCTCGGGGGTGCCCGACAGGATGAGGTCGCGCAGGCGCTCTGCCGAGCGCTTCGACGAACTCTCCGCGGAGAGGTCGACCCGGCGCACGTCGAGGTTGGCGACCTCGTTGGCCAGCGTGCGGGTGAAGGCCCAGACGCCGGTCTCGACGGCGCTGCCCTCGATCGTCCCGTCGCGGGTGGCGCCGGGGCAGATCACCCACAGGCGGGTCTGGCGCGAGCCGAGATGCTCGACGCAGCGCTTGAGGCTGAGACAGCGGTCGCGTAGGCGGTCGGAGGCCTCGCCCTCGCGCCCGAAGGCACCGGCGAGGAACACCACGGTATCGGGGGTCTCGCGCTCGAGTTCGAGCAGGGACTGCTCGGAATCGAGGATGATCGAGACGTGGACGCCGCTGGCGACGAGCAGGGTCGCCAGGGAGGAGGCGGTCTCGGCCGCGAAGGCGTCGTGCGAGCCGATGACGAAGGCGAAGCTCTGGCCCGCGGCCGGGCGCTGCCGGGGCGGCGCCTCGGCCAGGAGCAGGAGGTCGTCGCCGTTGGCCGAGACCGCCCGGTCGACGGCCACGCGCACCAGCCCGGTGTCGCTCAAGGAGCGCTGCCAGCCGGTGATGTCGTCGAGGCGTCCCACCGGCATGTCGGTGTCGGACTGGAACCAGCCCGGCGTCAGGCCGAAGACGAGGTCGCGGAACAGCGAGGCGGCCGGCTCCACGGCCAGGAGCACGCCGCCGGTGGCCAGCGTCTCGGCGAGCCGGTTGAGGAGGCCGCGGTCGCCCCGGTGGAGGACGTCGCTGGCCAGCATCAGGTCGAAGCCGGCCATCGCCAGTTCGGCGGGATCCTCGACGACGGTGACACCGCGCGGCAGGGCGAGGCGGGCACGCTCGGCGAGGCGCCGGTCGGCCTCGAACACGGTGAGCTGCGCCTCGATCCCGTCGGCGAAGGCGGCGACCTGGGCCGAGAGCGGCCCGAACCCGACCTGGAGGAGGCGCAGGGCGCGATCGCGCGGCAGGTGGTCGCGGCAGGCGGTGACGATGCCGGCGATCACGTCGGCCGAGGCGCGGGCGGTGGCGCTGCGCAGGACGAACGCATCGAGGGCGTTCTGCGACAGGGTCGGCACGGTATCGAGTTCGTTGGCCAGGAGCCGGCCGACCACGGCGCCGATGTCCGCGACCAGGACCAGTTCGGCCGAGAGCTCGGGATGATCGGACGCGATCCAGCGCATGATCTCGTCGGGCGCGGGCAGCGACACGTCCTTGCGCAGGGTCCAGCGCCCGTTGTCGAGGGTGGCCAGATCGCTGCTCTCCAGGGCGAACAGCGCGTTGTGGACCCACGGACGCATGGCCTCGGGTACGCGCTCGTCCACCGCCACGGCGCCCGCGCGCTGCAGGCCTTCGGCCAGACGATAGGCGAGGGAGGTGGCCCAGCCTTCGAGGAGGAGGTGGCCGGGCGCCAGGGGCGATTCGGCGGCGGCACGGGCGGCCTTGGCCTGAGGCCGCAGGATCTCGGCGATGCCGGGCAGGCGCGAGGCGGCGATGGCCGTCGGCTCGGTGGCGAGTTCGGGGCGCTGGGCGATCGCGAAGGCGGCCAGATCGTTGCCGCCCTTGGCCCGCAGGGCCTGGAACCGGCCTTCGCGGATGGTGGCGACGACCTCGCCCTCGGCGTCGACCAGGGTGAAGTCGGCCAGGATGCTGCGCTCGTTGCAGCGCCGGGTGTTGATCATCGCACGGGCGATCACCGCGCCGGGCTTCACGAGCCGGATCTCGCCGAACCGCACCGGCACGTAGGCCTTGTTGGAATCCTCGCCGAGGAGATCGGCGAACAGCAGGATCAACCCGTGGAAACAGGCGTCGAGCCGGGAGGGCACCAGGGCGAAGCGCGGGTCGGCCTCGGCCGGCACCAGCTCCGAGACGATGGTGGTCTCGTCGATGCGTGCACTCAGGGCGACCTGCCGGAAGCTCGGGCCGAAGCCGAGGCCCGACGCCGCCGCCCGGCGGTAGAGCTCGGCGCCCGACACCGCATGGTCGGCCGGGACATGGATGTCGACCCGCTTCGGCACCGCATAGGCGCCGTCGACGATCTTGGCCGAGGCATGAAGCTGCCACGGGGACGCGGTCAGGCGCGGACGGCTGAGGATCTGGATCTGGTTGCCGCTGCCCGAGAGGCGGACCGTGACCTCGCGCAGGGAGTCCTCGCCGAACACCATCGGCGACTGGATCTCGAGCTCGGCCAGCACCACGGCGTCGCTGCGGGTCGCCTCGCGGGCGACGCTGAGGGCCATCTCGACGAAGGCGGCGCCGGGCAGGATGGCCTGCCCCTCGATGCGGTGGTCGTCGAGTTCGGGCACGGTGGCGACGTCGACGTGGCCGTGCCAGTCGAGGCCGTCGGGCGCGACCCGCGAGCCGGCCAGGGGATGGAACTGGCGCGCGGTGAGGCCGCCGACGCCCTCGGTGGTCTCGGCGAGCCGGAAGCTGCGACGCTGCCAGGGGTAGAGCGGCAGCGCGACGTCGCCGGCCGGGTTCTCGCCGAACACCGACGCCTCGTCGACGGCAGCGCCCTGGACGAGGGCCAGCGCCATGGCGCGGGCGATCGGATCGCCGCCGGCCGGCTTGCGGTTCATGACGCCGACGGTGGCGATCTCGATGCCGAGCGGCTCGACGGCGTCGCCGATGTGCGAGAGCAGCGCGGCGCGCGGGCCGACTTCCACGAAGATGCGCGCACCCCGGCGGGTCGCCTCCTGCACCGCCTCGCAGAAGCGGACCGGCTCGCGGATGTTGCGCCACCAGTAGCCGGCGCCGAACTGGTTGCCGGCCAGGATCGTGCCGGTGACCGTCGAGACCATGGCGGTGGTGCCCGCGCGGGTCTTGAGGCTGGCCAGATCGCGCAGCAGCGGCTTCTCGGTCGGGTTCATCAACCGGCCGTGGAAGGGATATTCGAGGTCGAGCTTGCGCCCGCGGCGGCGCTTGCGCGCCAGCGCCTTCATGGCCGCGTCGATGGCGGCCACCGGGCCGGCGACGGTGACGGCCTTGGGGCTGTTGTAGGCGGCGATGTCGAGGGTCGGGTAGTCCTTGAGGAAGACTTCGATCTCCTCCACCGGCGCCAGCAGCACCGCCATGGTGCCGAGCCCCCGCGTCGTCTCCTGGTGCAGGCTGCGGTAGAAGATGACCCGCACGGCCTGTTCGAGGCTCAGGATCCCGGCGGCCTCGGCCGCGGCGATCTCGCCGACGCTGTGGCCGAGCACGTAGCTCGGATTCAGGCCCGAGGCCCGCAGGGCGGTGGTGGAGGCGCTGGAGATCGCGAAGATCAGGGGCTGGGAGACGCGGGTCTGGACGAGGCGCTCCTCCAGATCCTCGGCGAACAAGGCCTCCTTGAGCGACCAGCCCGAGAACGCGACGAAGAGCACGTCGATGCGGTCGAAGGCGGCGCGGAAGACCGGGTTCTCGGCGTAGGCCTCGCGGCCCATCCCGGCCCACTGGCTGCCGTTGCCGGAATAGACGAAGGCGACCTCGGCCGAGCGGTCCACGGCGGTGCCGACCACGGCCGCCTCGTGCTCCTCGCCCTCGGCGATGCCGCGCAGGGCGCCGACCACGTTGGCCCGCAGCGGCACGGCGACACGGGCGGACAGGCGCTCGCGGCGATGGGCGGCGCCGGCCGCGACCCGGTCGATCTCGGCCGGCTCGGCCCCATCGAGGCGCTCGGCGTAGTCGAGGGCGAGCTCGTTGAGGGCGGCCCGGCTCTGGGCCGACAGCAGCAGGATCTCCGGGGCCCGCGTCTCGCCCGCCGTCGCCGCCACCGGGGCGGCGTCGGTGAGGATCACGTGGGCGTTGGTGCCGCCGAAGCCGAAGGAGTTGACGCCCGCGAACCGCTCGGCGCCGTTGCGCGGCAGGGCCAGGGGCTTGGTCGCCACCGTCAGGTTGAGGTCGTCGAAGGCGATGTCGGGGTTGAGGGCATCGGCGTGGAGCGAAGCCGGCAGCAGGTCGTGCTCGAGGGCGAGGCTGGCCTTGAGCAGGCCGGCGAGGCCCGAGACCGGCTCGGTGTGGCCGATGTTGCTCTTGATCGAGCCGATCGGCAGCGGCGCCTGGCGCGGGCGGCCGAGCCGGCCGCCGATGGCGCCGGCCTCGATCGGATCGCCGACCTGGGTCCCGGTGCCGTGGGCCTCGACGAAGACGAGCCGGTCGAGATCGACCTCCGCGTCGCGGTAGACCGCCTCCAGCAGCTCGCCCTGGGCGTAGCCGGAGGGCAGGGAGATGCCGGTGGTGCGCCCGTCGGAATTGACGCCGCTGGCCGCGATGACGCCGCGCACGGTATTACCGTCGCGGGCGGCCGCCTTGGCCGAGCGCAGCACGAGGACGACGCCGCCCTCGGACCGGACGTAGCCGTCGGCCTGGGCCGAGAACGCGCTGCACAACCCGCGGCGCGAGAGCATCTGGGCGTTGGAGAAGCAGATGAAGTTGAACGGGCTCGCGAGCAGGTTGACGCCGGCCACGACCGCCGTGTCGATCCGCCCGCTGGCGATGGCCGCCACGGCGGCATCGAGCGCCACGAGGGAGGACGAGCAGGCGGTATCGACCGTGAAGCTCGGGCCCTTGAGGTCGTAGATGTAGGAGATACGGTTCGACAGGATCGAGAGCGTGTTGCCGGTGGCGGCATAGGCGTCGCCCGACGCGGTATCGAGGACGCGCAGGTTGCCGTAGTCGAGGGAGGAGGCACCGACGAAGACGCCGATCCCGCTGCCGGCCACGCCCGAGGGACGCAGGCCCGCATCCTCGAGGGCTTCCCAGGTGAGTTCGAGCAGGAGCCGCTGCTGCGGGTCCATCTGCTCGGCCTCGCGCGGCGAGATGCCGAACACCGCCGGATCGAACGACCAGATGTCGTCGAGGACGCCCGCGGCCCAGGTGTAGCTCTTGCCGCGCTCCTGGGCACGCGGGTGCCCGAAGCGGTCGAGGACCCAGCGATCGTCCGGAATGCGGCTGACGGCGCAGCGGGCTTCGGAGAGGAGCTGCCAGAGGCCGTCCACGCTCGGAGCACCGGGCAGGCGGCACGACCGGCCGATGATCGCTATGTCTGTACGTTGTGTCACGTTCGGTTCGCACACGCTCTTGAACGGGGAACAAAGCCGACCGCCCCCCAAGGTGGCGATCACCGTCACCCTTAGTATGCACTCACGACGCTGTCCAACCCGGGTCCGAATAGCCAAGCCCATTCGGTGGATGAAACGAAAGACCTGTGGCACGTATTCATCAATGGTACCCCCGGGGGATTGCAGGATCGACAGCGCCGATCTTCACTGTAATTTCAGGTTTCGACCTCACCGAAACCTAACAACGGCCATAATCCTCCGACCCGGTCGGGTTCCGCGACCGTCGCGCCGCCGTCGTCCACAGGCGGATGGGCGATGTCAGCCGTCGAGCCGCAGTCGAGGCATCGACGAGGACATGGATGCGGCGGCCTCATTGGCGCGATGACACGGCGGCCCTGGCACTGGCCGGACGGCGGCATCCCGAACAGGGCGGGGATATCGCGCAACTCTGCCCGAAGCCGCCGCTGTAGTGTCGATGCAGGACGAACGATCGGTCCGAGCCTGGCGAGATCGCGATGCCCGGTGCCCCCGCGAATGCCGGAGCGAGCGTGTTGCGACGCAACGCCGCCGCTCCGAGGGGCCGTTCAGAGGCGAAAATGCGCCGAGACCCGCGACAGATTGGGATTATAGAACGGGTCCGACCGTAACTGAGGCTCCCAGCGGTCGTGCATCACGCGGATCTCTGCCTCGAACCGCGCCCGCTTCTCGGGCGTGTCCTCGGGTCCGCGGCTCTTCGACTCGTGGTGCATGAGCCGGGCGTGCGGGGTCCACACGATGCGGTAGCCCGCCTGCCTGACCCGCAGGCACAGATCGACGTCGTTGAAGGCGACGGCGAGATGCTCGGCGTCGAACCCCCCCACCTGCGCGAACACGCCGGCCCGCATGGCGAGGCAGGCCCCGGTGACGCCGGACACCTCCTGCGACAGGGTCATGCGCGCGAAGTAGCCGGGGTCGTCGCCATCGAGCCCGAGGTGGCTGTGGCCGGCGACCCCGCCGATGCCGAGCACGATGCCGCCGTGCTGCAGGGTGCCGTCCGGATAGAGGAGCTTGGCGCCGACCGCCCCGACCTCGGGATCGACGGCGATGGAGACGAGTTCGCGCAGCCAGCCCTCCTCGACGACCTCGATGTCGTTGTTGAGGAACAGCAGCACGCTGCCCCGCGCCGCGGCCGCGCCGCGGTTGGAGAGATCCGAGAAGTTGAAGCCCCCCGGCACGCGCACGATCCGCACCCGCGGCTCGTTCGCGTAGCGCGCGAACAGGTCGCGGGTCGCCGGTTCGCGGCTGTCGTTGTCGACGACCACCACCTCGAGCGGGCCGTAGGCTGTGCGCTCGAGCAGGCCGTCGAGGGCGACCGCGAGCAGTTCCGCGCGGTCCCGCGTCGGCACGATCACCGAGACGAGGGGGCTCGGCTGCGGCACCGGCCGGACGAGCCGGTTGAAGCCGTAGGGGCCGCGCTCGGCCCGCCCGCCCGAGGGCTCCACCACCTCCGCCAGCGCCCGCAGGCGTGCGGCCTCGGCCCGGGCCAGGGCCCTGTCCGAAAAGGTGCCCGAGCCGCCCGCCGCCCGCCAGTGGTAGAGGACCTTGGGGATGTGCCGCACCCGGGCGGGGTCGAGCCCGGCCGACAGCCGCAGCAGCAGGTCGTGATCCTGACTCCCTTCGAAGCCCGGCCGAAGTCCGCCCACCGCCAGCAGCGTCTCGCGGCGCACCACGGTGAGGTGGTTGATGTAGTTCTGCCCGTAGAGCAGTTCGCGGTTGTAGTCCGACTTGAAATGCGGCTCGAACCGGCGGCCGCGTCCGTCGATCTTGTCCTCGTCGCTGTAGACGAGGTCGAGGGCCGGATCGGCCCGCAGGGCCGCGGCGACCTGATAGAGGGCGGTCTCGGCCAGGACGTCGTCGTGGTCGAGGAAGGCGACGTGGCTGCCCTCGGCCATGGCGATGGCGTCGTTGGTCGCCCGCGCGATGTGGCCGTTCTCGTCGCGCCGAAGGACCCGGATGCGAGGGTCGCGCGCGGCGTGGCGGGCGATCAGGCGCGGGATCGCCGGGTCGGTGGAGGCGTCGTCCACGAGGCAGAGCTGCCAGTGCGGATAGATCTGCCGGCGCACCGAGCGCAGGGCCGCGGCCAGGACGCGGGGTGCCGGATCGTAGACCGGCATGACCACGGACAGGAGCGGCGGATCCCGCCATTCCGCGATCTCCCGGCGCAGCCGCCGCCGGTCGGCCTCGTGGAGCGTGTCGAAGCGGCGGATCCATTCGCGATAGGCGGTCTCGCCGCGGTGGCCGAGGGCGCGGGCGAGGAAGCCGCGGGCCCGCACCTTGAGACCGAGGCAGCGCCAGTAGAGCGCCTTCGACGTCAGGGTGGGCTGGCGCAGGAAGGCCTGGAGCAGGAGCGAGGGGCGCCGGCGACGGCGGATCGACAGGTCCGAGACCGAGACCGGCTGGTCGCGCGAGAGCGGCGTCAGGCGCAGGCCGAGCAGGGCGCCGGGCAGGCGTCCGGTCCAGCCGAAGCTGTCGTTGCCCTGGGCCGTCTCGGGCAGGTTCTGGACGACGCTGCCGTCGGGCCCCGAAGAGACGGCATCGAGCAGGAAGCGCCCGACGCCGCCGCTGCCGGCGTCGCGCAGGCGGATCGTCACCCAGGTCCCGGCGAGGCGGCGACCGGCGAGGTCGAGCCAGAAGGTCTGCCCGTCGCGGCTCATGGACAGGGCTTCGCGCCGCCCGACGCCGCGGGACAACCGCACCGAGGGCGGCGACCGGACCACGACCGGACCGTTCGTCACGAGTCGGTCCAGCCCTTGGAGACGGCGTTGAGGACCGCGTCCGACATGGCGATGTCGAAGACCAGCATGTCTTCGGCGAGCTTGACCGCCCTCAGGCGCTCGGCGAGGGCGCGCGCCGCATCGGGGATCGGTGCCGGCGTCGGCACGGGCTCCAGGATGCCGAGGCGGTCGTAGAGGGTGGTCATGAACGCCTTGAAGAAGCGGCGGTGCCCGACGATGCCGACGCGGGACAGAACCTCGATGGCGACGATGGAATTGCCCGGATGGACGCGGTCGTCGGGCAGCTTGGTCCCGCAAAGCCGGGTGAGGGGGTTGAAGAGCAGGTGGTAGGCCGGCTCGGGCAGCATCCTGAACAGCCGCTTGAGGCTCTTGGCGTCGTCGAGGGCGTGCCCCGCCACGTATTCGGCCGCCTCGGCGACGCTGCCCAGGCGCCAGCGCTGCCTCGGGTCGGCGGCGACGACGGCGCGGTCCTGCAGCCAGAGGAGGCGGGTGGCCATCTCGATGAAGGGATCGTGGACGAGGAGGGTCGTCAGCGTGTCGTCGCCCTGCAGGAAGCCCTCGTAGCGCGGCAGGATGATCGCGCCCGACTGGAACGAGGAGGTCATCCAGGGGCTCTCGAACAGGACCCGGGCCACCTCCTCCGAAAACCGGCCGACGCCGAAGTAGCTCTGCTGGAAGTGGTCGAACAGCGCCGTCTCGATCACCGTCTCGGGGTGGATGCTCGTGTTGACGAGGACGACCTTCTTGCGGACGACGTTCGGGTGGGGCGCCCGGCGATAGACGAGGACGTTGGTCTCGACGTCGTAGATCTCGACGCGCCGCGCCTGCGCCAGGCCGGGGAACTCGGCCTCCTCCACGACGAAGACGCACTGCCCGGTGGCATGCCAGCCGGCCGCCCGGATGGCGTCGTCCGTCACCCGGGTCGGGATCTCCGCCACGCGCTCGCCCTCGATGACGACGGCGATGCGACCGATCGCGGTCGGGTTGTCGGGAACGACCCAGCCGCGGACGGCATGGCCGAGATCATGATCGACGTAGAACCGCATTCCTCAGCCGCTGACCCATCGCATCACCCGCCTCGTGGGCATCGCATCACGCCCGGCCATCGATCCCCCGTCGTGCGCAGGGGATCGTGCGCAGGGGCTCGTGCCGCTCCCGCGAGCCCATAGCGCACTTTCGCGCAGGATGCAGCGAGGCACCCGCCAGGGGAGGCGGCCGGCCTTCGCTCGGACGACCGCCGCCGATTATCTTGCCATCCCCGGCCAGCTTGAGCTTGCAACGCCATCGGGCAGAAGCTATAGGCCGCACCTCGCCGGGGCGGATCGCTCCGGTGCGGGCGCGTAGCTCAGCGGGAGAGCACTACCTTGACATGGTAGGGGTCACAGGTTCGATCCCTGTCGCGCCCACCATTCCCCTCCTCGGGAATGGCCGAAGACAACGGGGTCCCTCGACGGGGCCCTTTTTTCTTGTCCGGTTTCCGTCGCACGCGACCGCGCCGGCCCTTCGGACCGCGCAGGCCTCGCACGGCAGGATTGCAGCGGCGGCGGACCTCGCTAGATAGGCTCCCCGGACGATCGACCCGACGCCGCCCGGCCATCCCCTCTCGTCGAAGGCATCCCCGCGGATGGGCGCATCTGGCCTCGCCTCCCACATCCTGGTCTCGACCGTGCCGGGCGCGCATCTGGCGACCTGGGGCATCGCCGCCCTGGCCACCCTCGGCATCATCCTGCGCCCGTTCGCGTGGCCGGAGGCGGTGTGGGCGGTGCTGGGAGCCGCCGCCCTCGTCGCCCTCGGCCTGATCGCCCCGGCCTCGGCCTGGGCCGGCGTCCTCAAGGGCACCGACGTCTACCTGTTTCTCGTCGGGATGATGATGCTGTCCGAGATCGCCCGGAAGGAAGGGCTGTTCGACTGGCTCGCCGGCATCGCGGTGCGGCAGGCCAGGGGCTCGGCGACGCGCCTGTTCACCCTCGTCTACCTCGTCGGCGTCGTGGTGACGGTGTTCCTCTCGAACGACGCCTGCGCCGTGGTGCTGACGCCGGCCGTGTTCGCCGCGACCCAGGCGGCCAGGGTCGAGAACCCGCTGCCCTACCTGCTGATCTGCGCCTTCATCGCCAATGCGGCGAGCTTCGTGCTGCCGATCTCCAACCCGGCCAACCTCGTCGTCTACGCGGCCCACATGCCGCCGCTGAGCGAGTGGCTCGCCCGCTTCGCGCTGCCCTCGCTGCTGGCGGTGGCGGCCACCTACGTCGTCCTGCGCCTGACCCAGCGCCGCGTGCTGGCCGCGCAGACGGTGGCCACCGACGTGGCGGCCGCGCCCCTGTCGGGGACCGGCAAGCTCGCCGGCCTCGGCATCGTCGCCACGGCCGGCGTCCTCATCGCGGCCTCGGCCTACGGGCGCGACCTCGGCCCGCCGACCTTCGTGGCCGGCCTCGCCACCACGCTCCTCGTCCTGGCGATCCGGCGCGGCGGCCTCGTGGCGGTGGCCAAGGACGTCTCCTGGAGCGTGCTGCCGCTGGTCGCCGGGCTGTTCGTGCTGGTGGAAGCCCTCGCACGGACCGGCGTCCTCGGGATGCTGTCGGACGCGCTCAAGGGAGCCGCCGCCACCGCGCCCGCCGAGGCCGCCTGGGGGGCCGGCGTCCTGGTGGCGCTCGTGAGCAACGCCGTCAACAACCTGCCCGCCGGCCTGATCGCCGGGGCCGCGGTCCAGGCTTCGGACGTCTCCGAACGGGTGGCGGGCGCGATCCTCATCGGCATCGACATCGGCCCGAACCTCTCGGTGACCGGCTCGCTGGCGACCATCCTCTGGCTGACGGCGATCCGTCGAGAGGGCCTGGACGTGGGCGCATGGAGCTTCCTCAAGCTCGGTATCCTGGTCATGCCGCCGGCCCTGCTCCTGGCGCTGGGCGGGCTGCTCCTCGTTCCCTGAACGCCCGATCCCCGCGCGCCGACCCAGCGGATCGGCGCGCGACAGTTCATGGTGCGTTAACCCTGGCGCGACGATCGTCAGGCGGCGGACCGGTCGGCCGGACATGCGGAGGGAACCATGCGGCCCGTTCTCTTCGCCCTCGTCCTGGCGATGCCCCAGGCGGCCTCCGCCGAGGAGCCCCTCGTCCTGCGCATCCGTCCGCACAGCGAGGCGCCCGAGGGCATCGGCAGCGGACGCGGCGAGGCCGACGAGGCCGCGCGCCGCGCCTTCCAGGCGCGGGAGGCGATCTGGGAGCGCAGCAATGCCAGGGCCCGCATCGTCATCGCCTCCATCTGCCGGGGCTGCCTCAAGGACCTCCCGCCCGCCGTTCCGGACCGGAGCGCGGCGCAGCCACAGCCCCGGACCAGCCCGCCCCCGTAGGCCGGGTCGCCTTGCGACATGCGTGCCCTGGCCATCGGCCGCGGCTCCATGCGATCCACCGCGCATCGCGCGCCGGGAATCGTCCCCCTCGCGCCCAGACATCGTCCCACGCCCTCGAGGTGACCCCATGACCCAATCGCACCCCACCAGCGGCCCCGTGGCCGATCCGGACTGCCCGGTGCCCCTGGACCTCCTCGGCTCGGTCTACCGGGCCGATCCGGAGGACCTGCCCGAGATCCTGGCGGCGATCCCCGCCACGACCCGGGCGAAGCTCGCGGTCTACCTCTACGGCAAGAGCCACATGCACCAGCTCGGCCTGACCGTGGCGCGCGCCTGCGAGCGCGAGGACCTGGTGCGGGTGGCCGGCGAGATCGGCTCGGTGGTGCACGGCCAGTCGCAGCTCAAGCCGGCCCGCGCCCCGACGCCGAGCCCCGCCGCCGCGCCGGTTCCCAAGAAGATCAGCCTCGGCGGTTCCTCCGCGAAGGGCCGCAGCTTCGATTGAGCGGCAGTCCTTTGAGCGGTGGTCCTTCGGGAACCGGATTTAAGCGTTCGTTAACCAGCCGCTTCCATCGTTCCGAAGGGTTCCGGACAGGAGAGCGGACATGACAGCCTTGGATCAGCGGGTGCGTGAGCGCGCCTACCACATCTGGGAGAACGAAGGCCGGGTCTTCGGACGGGCCGAGGACCATTGGCTGCGCGCGGAGGCCGAATTCGGCGCCCGCGTCGCGACGGTCGAGTCGCACCTCCTCGTGGTGCAGCCCTCGGTGCCGGCCACCAGTGCGGCGCCGAGCCCGGCCAAGACCCTGAAGGTCCGCCCCGCGCGGGGCGAGGGCGTCGGCGCCAAGGCCGTGACCGCCATCGAGGCGGCAGCGAAGTCCAAGACCGACAAGAAGGCGAAGACCGACGACAAGGCCACCAAGAAGGTCGCCAAGGCGAAGACCGATTCGGCCAAGGCCTCCGCCACCAAGGCCTCCGCTGCCAAGGCCTCCGCTGCCAAGTCTGCGGTCGCCAAGTCCGCGGTTGCGAAGTCTGCGGTTGCGAAGTCTGCGGTCGCGAAAAGCACGTCGCAGCGCTCCGCTCCCGCGAGCGCCGCGCTGCACTGATCGCCGCGATCTCGGATCGATGGCGACGGACCGCCCGCCTTCCACCCGGAAGGCGGGCGGTTTCGTTTGCGCGGCCCCCCGACCCGGATCAGGAACGGGCGACGACCTTGGCCGTTGTCGAGACACAGTAGAACGATCGATACCGCTGCGCGCGAAGGACACCGACGATGCCCCCTAGACCGACCCTGTTTGGCCTTGGCGCCTGTGCGCTGGTCGCCGTCGCCGTCGCGACGGTGGCGGCGTCCTCGCCGGTCGCCGCCGGCGGCTACGGTGGCGGACTCGTCGATGCCGGGCCCGTGGCCGGAGTCGGCGGCCGGGCCGCCTGGAACCGGCCCTGGGAATACGACTCCGGCAGCGACAACGACCGCCGGCCGGAACTGCCCTACTACCAGCAGGGCCGCGGCCAGCAGACCGGCGGCCCGGCCCGCAACCTGCTCCCTGACGACGGCCTGCACCTGATCCCGCGCTGAGGCGGGCCGTCAGCGGCCGGCGCGGCGGCTCCTGGTGCGGCCGGAGGGGCGCTGTTTATTCATGCAAGCGGTGTAGATCTGGCGCCCGACCGCGTAGAGGCCGATGCCCTGGGGGTCGGGCGCGGTGAAGACGCGGCTGCGGGCCTCGTCCCGGCAGGCGGCGTCCTGGGCACTGCGGATCGGTTGGGACTGGGCGAGGGCGACGTCCGGGACGACGATGCCAGCCATCACGATCGCCGCTCCGACCGCCCATAGGCCGCCCATGGACATCCGCTGCGTTCCTCGCGCCATTTCCACGCCCCCCGATGATCGACCCAGGGTGATCGGTTCGGGCGGGCCGGTAAAGCGATCGCAGGAGACCGGGTCGCGAAAAAACGACGGTCTTTTCGAAAACTGCGTGGCCGGAGCGACCGGATCCGGTCTTTCCCGTTACGGGGCGACCCAGACGCAGGCGTCCGACCCGCTCACCGCCAGGCATTCGAAGGGCGCGCCTCCGATCATCGTGCGCTGACTGACGGCGCCGAGACCGGCCTTCGGAATCAGCCGGCATTGCGGATGGGCGGAAAGATGGGCCGCCGCATCCGTCGCCGAGGTCGCCCCCGCGGTCAGGACCCGCAGCGCGACGAGGGTGTCGCAACCGACGACATCCACCGCCGGCTCCTGCGCGACCGCCAGCCCGGCGATGGCGAGGCCCAGGGTGAACCCCAGGGCCAGGGACGCCATCGGCCGCGCGGGGCGACGGGTCGTGGGTCGGCTGTGGGACGTGGTCGCCATAGGCTCTCGTTTCTCCGTGCGGATCGGGGGAGGGGGTTCAGCGCTTGGTCCGTTCGGCCGGAGCCCGGACGGGCGGCGATGCGGGGCCGGGCGCCACGGCGCCGGCCGGGATCCAGTAGCAGACGCCGGTGCCCTGGAGGGTGAGGCATTCGTACTCGCGTCCGCCCAGGGCGAGGCGTTCGCTCACCGCCACGATGCGGGCCGGTTCGAGGAGGCTGCAGCCGAGGTGATCGGCCTTCGGATCGGACAGGATGGCCGCCGCGGCCGCGGCATCGTCCTGGCTGCGCTGCGCGAGGATGCGCAGGTTGGCCAGGGACGGGCAGCCGGCGGTCTGGACGGGACGGGCAGGGGCCGCGGCGGCGGCCGAGACGGCAAGCCCCGCCACCAAGACAACCGACGTTCGGACCATCGCGCGCATGCGGCCTTGCCTATCACGGGGTCGGTGCGCCCCGCCAGCGGGGGCGATCGCGGCGCCGGCGGCTACGGCTCGGGGCGCCGCAGCTTGGCGAACCGCTTGCGGGCACGGTCGCGGCGCAGGCGCGAGAGCCGCTCGATCCAGAAAATCCCGTCGAGCTGGTCGATCTCGTGCTGGAGGCAGGCGGCGCGAAAGCCGTCGGCCTCCTCCTCGTGCGCGGTGCCGTCGACGGCCCGGTAGGCCAGGCGGATCGCGGCGGGTCGCTCCACCTCCTCGCGGATGCCGGGCATCGAGACGCTGCCCTCCTCGAAGACAGCGCGCTCGTCGGAGGCCCAGGCGACCACCGGGTTGACGTAGATCCGCACATCCTCGCCCGGCTCCATTCGGAGGACGACGAGACGCTCGGACAGACCGATGTGCGGCCCGGCCAGACCGATGGCCGCCACCCGTCGCAGGGTCCCGACCAGCGCCTCGACCCGCTCGCGAAGGGCCTCGTCGAAGACGCAGACGGGGGCCGCCACCCGGCCGAGGCGCGGGTCGGGATAGAGGACGAGATCGGGGTCGGTCATCCCGACAGGCCCGGTGCGGTCAGTATTCCCATTCGGCGCCCACCCCCACCGCCGTGCGGCCGTCGCTGCCGGCCTCGCCCTGCAGCTTGATGCGGCGGGTGACGTCGTAGTCGATGGTGACGGCGGTGTCGGCGGGCTTGGCGCCGGCCTTCACCCCGACGCTGAGGCGCTCGTCGATGTAGCGCGAGGCGCCGAGCGCCGGGCCGCCGCTGGCGCCGGTGGAGACGTCGAGACTGTCGAGGCCCAGGCCCTTGCGGGCCTGCTCGAAGGCGTCGGGCCCGCCGGCGTTGCCGGAGAACTGCGCGACCGCCTGGGCGAGCTGCAGCGCCTGGAAGGCCGAGAGCCCGCCGGCCGCCTTCTTGAACAGCAGGCGCGACAGCACCTCGTCCTGCGGCAGGCTCGGGGTCGAGGTCAGGTCGAAGGTCGGGCGGTTGGCCGGGCCCGAGACGGCGACCCGGGCGGTGACGTCGCTGGCCCTGGTCTCGGCCACGAAGTCGAGGTCGGGGGTCGCGATCTCGCCGCCGAAGGTCAGGCGCCCGCGGGTGAAATCGAGGCGCTGCCCGACGATGCTGAGGCGGCCGCGGCGCATGTCGAACCCGCCCGTGGCGACGGGGTCGCGCGACGAGCCGGTCAGGCGCAGGTCGCCACCGAGTTCGGCGTCGATGCCGCGCCCGCGCACGAAGATGCGGTTGGGGGCGCTGACCGTCACGTCGAAGCTGGCATCGAACGGCGGGGCGGCCTTGCCCTTGCGCCGGACAGCCTGCTCCTGGCGCGCCTTGGCGGCCAGTTGCCGGCGGATCTCCGGGGTCGGGTTGACGTGGCGGATGCCCGGCAGCGGCTGCACCGTGGCCGGCAGGCGGTCGGGTACCGAGACGTCCACCGAGACGAGGTCGATGCGGCCGGAGACCTTGGGGGTCCGCGCCAGCGGCCCGCTCAGGGCGAGGTTGAGGCTGGCGGTGGCGGTGACGAGGGGGGAGGAGACGAGCTCCGCCCTGTCGGCGAGCAGGGTCAGGGTGCCGGGAAATCCGGCGTCCGGGGCGAGCGCGACGCGACCCTGCGCCCGCAGGACACCGCCGTTGCGGGCCTGGGCGGTCAGGCGCTCGACCACGAGGGTGTCGCCCCGCCCGGTCACCCGGCCCTCGATGCCGGTGAAGCGCAGGCCCTGGAGCGGGTCGGTGAAGCTGCCGCCCGTGAGTACGGCGGCCCCCTCCGCGCGCGGGGCGGCGAGCGTTCCGCTCACGCCCGCGTCCACCGCGATGCGGCCGGTGACGCGCTGGCCGCCGGCGCTGAGCAGGCTGTTGGCCAGCGCCGCGTCCAAGGTGCCCTTGGCCTTGAGGGCGAGGTCGCCGCCGGCCGCCACCGGCAGGGAGCCGGCGATCGTCACCTCGGCGCCGCGCCCGGCCGAGAACCGGCCGTCCACGGTGGCGCGGCCGCCGTCGAGGGTGCCGCGGGCCTTGGCGTCGATGGGCGGCAGGCCGGCCTGCCGGGTCTGCGGCGTCACGAGCCGGGAGACGGAGAGGTCGTAGCGTCCCTCCGGCCGGGCCGGGCTGCCGCGCACCACCGCCTCGCCGTCGAGGGTGCCGGCCAGCGTCAGGCTCGGCACCGCCATGCGGGCGATGGACAGGGGCAGGGCGCGGATGCCCACCGTGAGGTCGAGGCTCGACCCGGCACGGCCGGCGAGGCTGACGCGCCCGGCGCCGGCCGAGACGACGAGGCCGTCCAGGACGACGGAGCCGCCGTCGAGGGTGATGGTGGCCGGACCCGCCAGGGCGACCTTGTCGGAGCCCCGCACCACGGTGAAGCGGGACACCTCGATGCGCGTCCGCGCCTCGGGCACGAGCCGGGCGGCCCCGTCGAGGTCGAAGCCGCGCGCCTTGGCCTTGAGGACGATCTCGCTCGCCGCCGGCGTGCCGGTGGCGACGAGCCGGACCGTGTCGATGGTCTGCCCGGCCGCCACCACCCGGTCGGCCTCGAGGCGACCGTCGAGGACGGGGCGGCCGCGCAGGTCGCGCCCCGTGAGATCGGCGTCGAACCGCGAGAGGCCGACCTCGCCGACCCGGAGCGAAGCGCCCTTGCCGACGATACGGGCATCCTGGCGGCCGCCGTCCCGCGACAGGGTGACGGCGGCGTCGATGCTGCCGCCGAGCGGGGTCAGCGCCAGGGCGGAGAGGTCGTCGAGGTTGGAGCCGGCAAGGGTGACCGCGGCCTCGGCGAGACCGGTGGCGCCGTCGAGCGTGCCGCGGCCGTCGGCCCGCACCGAGCCGAGATTGAAGGCGAAGCGGTCGAGCCGCCACTCCTCCGGCAGGACCTTGCGGACCGCGGCGTCGCCGGTGAGCGTCTTGCCGCCGATCTCGCCGCCGAGACGCAGGGTGCCGTCGAGGGCGCCGGCGAGATCCCTGACCGCCGCGTCGAGGCGCAGGGCCTTGACCGGGCGCCCCATGGCGGTGGCGCTCGGGGCGCTGACCGTGGCGGTCAGGTCGGACCGCTGGAGCGTGCCCCCGAGGCGCGCGTCGACGGCGGCGCGGCCGGAGAGGCGCTCGTCGATCCGGCCGAGGTCGGCCAGGTCGATTTTGGCCCGGACGTCCGCGGCGCGCCCGGTGGCCCGCCCGTCGAGGGCCGCGGTGAGATGGGCGCCCTCAAAGCGCAGGCCCTCGAAGCCGTAGCCGTCGTAGACCTGGAACACTTTTCCGCGCAGCGTCGGCGCGCGTCCGAGCAGCCGGTCGAGGGGCGCGGTCCCGAGGGCGAGGGCGCGGGTGGTGAGATCGAGGTCGGCGCTCACCGCGCGCCGGGCCGGGTCGCCGCTCAAGAGGGCCTTGACGTCGAGGCTGCCTGCGAGCGGCCGGTCGGCCAGACCCGCGAAAGCGGAGAGGTCGGCGAGCGAAGCGGCCACCTTGCCGGTCAGCACGTTCTGGCCGATCCGCCCGGCATAGGTCGCGTCGAGGGTGGGCGCCTCGATGGCGAGGCGGGTCACGTCGAGGGTCGCGTCGGGGTCGAGCGTGGCGCGCAGGGTCAGCGCGGCTTTCGAACCGATGGCCTTGCGCAGGGCCGGGTCGGCGAGCGCCAATCCCTCCACCCTGGCGTCGGCCGCGATGGAGAAACGCTTCGCACCGGTGCCGGAAACGAAGGGCGCCACGTCGAGGTCGGCGGTGACGCGCTCCAGGGCGCTGCCCTGCGCCTTGAGCCCGGCGGCTTTCAGCGCGCCCTTCACGGTGAGCCCGACGAGCGGCCCCTTGAGGCTGCCGTCGAAGGTCAGGCTTTCGAGTTCGGCGTCGGAGGCCTTGGTGACCCCGCCGTCGGTGGGCAGGGAGCGGGCCGCGATGGTGATGTCGGCGATGCGGTCGGCGCCGAGGGTGCCGCCGATGGTCAGCCGGGCGGTGCGCGAGGCGAGTTCGAGCCGGTCGAGGGCGATCGCCCCGCCGTCGGAAAAGCGCAGGCCGCCGTCGAGGCGGGTCTGGCCGGAGAACACCGCCGCGGCGGGGCCGGGCAGCAGCCCGTCGACCTGCGTGGCGAGATCGAGGGTGAGACGGCGTTCGATCCCGACCCGCAGGATGCGCGCCGAGCCCTTGGCCTTGAGGGAGGGGCCGGCATCGAGGTCGAGCCTGGCGTTCCAGGCGTCGAGGGTGCCCTTGCCGTCGAGGTCGAGGTCGATGGGCGGTGTCCCGGGCAGGCCAGAGGCCTTGGAGAGCAGGCCCCCGGCGGGTTCGGCCAGGGTGGTCTTGAGGTCGAGCCGGTCGCCCGTGGGTACGTAGAGCAGGCGGGCGGCGAATGTGCCGGCGGCATCGAGCCGGGTCACGGCGACATCGAGGTCGAGTCCCTCGGCGGGCGGCCCGAGCTTGACCTTGCCGGTGGCGGCCAGCCGCGCCGGCTGGCCGGCGACGGCTTCGCCCAGGACAAGTTCACCGAGCTTGAACGCCTTGACCTCGACCTTCACCGGCAGGTCCGGCAGCAGCGAGCCGTCGGGCTCGGGCACGTCGGAGACCAGGGCGGGAAGGGGACGGCGCAGCACTTCGAGGCGGCCGACCTCCAGGGTCTCGACCTCGAGCCGGCCCGACAGCAGCGCCAGCCGGCGCCAGACCAGGCGCGCCCGGTCGAGCTTCAGCCAGACCCCGTCGCGGTCGCTGATCGCCACGTCGCGGATGGTGGCGTCGGAGGACAGAGCGCCGTCCACAGCGCCGATGGAGACCTGCGAACCGGGCGTCGAGAGCGCCTTCGAGAGCAGCCCCCCGAGCACGGATTTCTCCGCCTCGTCGGCACGGGTGAGGGAGAAGGGGGTGGCGAGGGCGAGGCACACGACCACGACGATCGCGAGCCACCTCCAGCCCCCGGCAGAGGGGGGAGGGTTGGCGGAGCCGGCCTGACTGGAGCGAGCGAAAACCCGTCCGAAAACACCCATCAGAAGGCCTGTCCCAGGCTGATGTACAGGGCGACCGGGCGTTCGTTGTTGCCCTTGATGCGGTCGAGGGGAAAGGCGACGTCGACCCGGATCGGGCCGATGCCGGTGTAGTAGCGCAGCCCGAGGCCGACGGCGGTGCGGATGCGTTCGTCGAAGTCCGGCAGGCTGCCCGAGAAGGCGGTGCCAGCGTCGAAGAACGGCACGACGCCGATGGTGTCGGTGACCTTGATGCGACCCTCCACCGAGGCTTCGAGCAGGCTCAGGCCGCCCACCGGCAGGTTGAAGGGCCCGCGCGGGCCGAGGGTGCGGTAGGCGAAGCCCCGCACCGAGCCGCCGCCGCCGGCGAAGAAGCGGATGTTGGGCGGCACGTCGGCGAGATCGGCGCCCGAGATCGAGCCGAACCCGACCCGGCCGGCGATGATGTAGCGGCCAGCGTCGTCGAAGGCGTAGTAGGTCGAGCCCTGCGCCTTGGCGACGAAGATCGAGGGGTCGGATCCGAGGAAGCCCGCATAGGGCGTGGCGGAGGCGGTGAGCCGCACGCCCTTGGTCGGATCGAGCAGGTTGTCGGTGGAATCGTAGGACAGCGAGACCGGGATGCCGACGAGGCGGTAGTCGAGCTTGCCCAGGGCATCCTGCGAGCGCCCGACCTGGCCGTCGACGCCGATCTGGGCGAAGAAGGTGTCCGAGAAACGGTGGCGGATGCCGATGGTGCCGCCCACCGCGTCGGTGACGTAGCTCTGCTGCGCCTCGCGCCCGACGAACAGGTTGGCGACGAGGTCGTTGCGGGTGCCCCACAGGGCCGGCTTGACGAAGGTCGCCCCGAGGCGCCCGCCGATGCCGTTGGAATCGATGCCCGCGAGCTTGCGCTGCGTCGCGTAGAGGTCGTTGCCGAGATAGGAGACGTCCGCGTCGATCCTCAGGGTCTCGCCGCCGCCGAACAGGTTGCGGTTGGCGTAGTAGCCACGCACGCCCGGCCCGTCGACGGTGGAATAGCGCGCCGAGACGCCGATCAGGTTGCGGTCGCGCTCGGTCACGTCCACGAAGATCGGCAGGTTGCCATCGGCGTCCAGCGCCTCGCCCTCGCGGACGCGAACGGAGCCGAGCCCCTCGACGCGCGAGACCGAGCGGCGGATGTCGGCCAGGGCCTTGGGCGAATAGGGGTCGCCCGGCTCGGTGTAGATGAAGGAGCGCACCACCGCCGGGTCGATGTCGCTCGTGCCCCGGACCGTGACCGGCCCGAGCCCGGCGATGGGCCCGGGATCGACCACGAATGTCACGTCCATGACGTGGGCGGCATCGTCCACGACGGGGTCGCGGCCCACGGCCTTGACGAAGGGATGGCCGAGCGAGCGGAAGCGGTCGACGATCTGCGCCTCGCGGGCCAGCACCGTGGCCGAGCGGGCCGGCACCGACGGGTCGACCTCGGTGAAGCGCGGGGGCAGCACCTCCGTCGCGATCGCCCCGCCGCGGGGGTCCCGGACGGTCACCGAGCGCAGGGTGTAGAGCGGCCCGGTCTCCACCACGACCTTGACGGGCACGAGGCTGCGACCGCGGGCGGCCTCCGCCGCGCGCGCGGCGGCGGCGACCGACGCCTCGCCGCCCAGGGTGACGCCCTCGACGACGATGGCGACGCGGCCCTGGTAGTAGCCGTAGCCGGACAGGACGTCGCCCAGGCGCTTGAGGTCGGCCTCGGCCCGGCGCACCACGCCCTCGCCGTCGGGGGGGGCCTCCTGGCGCAGGCGGTGGAGGGAGGAGGTGTCCTTGAGCGCCTGGAGGACGTCGTCCTCCTCCACGCCCTGAAACTTCACGGTGTAGGGCACGGCGGCGACGCTCGGCGCCGGCGGCTCCTCCTCCGAGCCGAACAGACCGAACAGGTCGAAGGCGGCGGCCGGGCGGGGGGCGACCAGAACGCAGCCGACCACGACGCAGGTCGCCACGCGCTGGAGGATCGGCCGATAGCGTGCCACGGGGGACGGGAACTCCCTCAAGCCGGCATCGGAACGGCGCACCGCTCCCATCGTCCCGGCCGCGTCGGCTCAGTCATACCGCCCCCTCCACGACGTCGTGTCGACGCCGTCGCCCTCGTCACGTCGTTGCATTTAGCGGCCCAAACGTAGCGATAAGGTTGCGGGGGAGCAAATCGCCGCGCGTCCGAACGGTGCCAAAACGGACACCTCGGTTCCCGGCTCGGCGAAGGGCGCGCCTGTGGGAACGACGCCGTTCCGGGGGAGGGCGGCACGGGATTTTTCGTGCGCGGGCAGGCGGCTAGCGGGCCGCGACGCAGGCGCCGGGACGACGGGAAAGGCCAGCGGATACGGGCGGGACGAGCCCCGGCACCCGGTCCCGTCGCAGGCGCGGCGTCATCGGGTCACAGTCAGAGGCGGGCCGATCGAAGGTGGCGGCCGGTGAAGCCAGGCAACAGTCCGGTGGTTTTCCCGACGAAACGGGGCCCAATGCAGGTCGACGACACACGCTCTGCGTTGATTTCGGGCCTCTCCTGAGGCATATCCATCCCCACTTCCAACCATGAGCAGACACCATGGCGTGGTCCTCAGGGCCGCGCGTCGTCACACGCGGCTTCGCACCGCGCTTCACCACACGAGAAAGGTCATATGGGCGCCTTCGACTATCGGAACTTCGACGACCGCAGGAAGAACTCCGCCAGCGCCAAGCAGATGCTGCTGGAGAAGTTCAAGGCCCGTCCCCCGGCGGATGACCCGGACATGATCGCCAAGGCCGAGGCCCGCGCGGCCATCGCCCGTGCCCGCGACGAGCGGACGCGCGAGCGTGAGGCCGCCCGCATCGCCGCCGAGAAGGCCGCGGCGGAAGAGAAGCGGGCCCGGGAAGAGGCCGAACTCGCCGCCCAGATCGCGCGGGAGGAGGAAGAGACCCGCCTCGCCGCCGAGCGCAAGGCCGAGGAGCTCATCGCCCGCAAGGCGGCCCGCGATGCCCGCTACGCCGCGCGCAAGGCCAAGGCCAGGCGCTGACACCCAGGCGCTGACATCGGGATCTCAGGAACCCGGATCGATGTCGATTTCGGAAGGCGCGCTCCATCGGGGCGCGCCTTTCGTCGTTCAGGACTCGGAGTCGGACTTCTCGCCGCCCTCGGCCTCTTCGTTCTCGGTCTCCGTCTCGGCGACCTCGGTCTCGGCTTCCGCCGGCACGGCCTCGGCCTCCGGGCGCGGGCCGGACTTGAAGGACCGGCGCGGCGCGTTTCCGCGCTTCATCTGGGCCGGCTTCTCGATGGCGCCGAGGCGCTCGGACAGCTGCTTGGCCCGCTCGTTGAAATCGTTGGTGCTGCGCGACTGGGATGCGCCGCTCTTGAAGGCATTCGCCACTGGGGCCTCTCGGGATGGCCCTTGGCACGAAGGGCGTGCGGGCTTCCCGGTCGCCATAGCACGCTTCGACCGATCGTGCCGGTTATAATGGCAAGGGCCCCGTTCGATCGCGCCGGCGTCAGCGACGTCGGCCCATCGGCATCGCCCGGAGGGTGTTCGGTACGCGGGCGATGGCACCGAGACGAGTGCGGCCTCGACGCCACACCGGCGGGCAAAACCCGCCCTCGCCCGGCTTTGATCCACACGGCTGCGGAGATCGCCTTGCGGCCAGCGCAATTGCCGGTGAGGCAGCGCCAACCCGACCCGTGTCCTGCCGGAAACCGTTCTCGATGCCGCGTCCCCTCTCGACGACCGTCGCCTGCCTCGCCCTCGCCGCCACCCTGGGCGCCTGCGCCTCCCAGCGCTTCGACGGACCGACCCGCAGGGCGCCGAGGCCCCAGGCGGCCCTCGAACCCGCCGTCCCCGCCATCCCCTCGGGCCCGGTGACCTCCGAGCCCCTGGCCCCGCCGCCGGGCGCCAGTGCCGTGCCCGCCGAGATCCCGCCGGTGGCCTCGGCCGCGCCGCCGCCGGTGGCGGCCGAGCCCGTCTACGTGCCGCCGCCGACGCCGCCGGTGGTCTCGGGCGGGCGTTCGTCGGTGGTGGGAAGCTGGAACGCCAAGGACGCCACCGGCGGCACCTGCAAGGTCTCGCTCTCGAGCGCCCCGGCGCTCGACCTCTACAAGGCCTCCGCATCGGGCTGCCCGAACAAGGACCTCTCCAAGGTCACGGCCTGGGATTTTCGCGATGGCGAGGTCTATCTCTACCAGCCCGGCGGCACCGTGACGGCGCGTCTGCGCCAGGGCGGCGGCGCCCTCGACGGAGCGCTGTCGAAGTCGGGCGCCTCGCTGTCGATGGTCCGATAAGGGCCCTCGGTCCTACGGGTTCACCCGCAGGCCGAGCAGCCAGGTGTTGCCGCTGAAGCTCGATCCGCTCGTGGAGCTGTCGATCTGCTGGTAGATGTAGCTGCCGCGCATCGTCAGCCAGCGGTTGAAGCGATAGTCGAGCCGGGCGGTGGCCGAGAAGCCGCGCTCGTTGATGGCGAGGCGGTCGTAGTCGCTGGCGAGGTACCCGGCGCCCACGGTGATCGAGAGGTTGCGCAGGAGGTCGTGCTGGACTTCCAGCGTCCCCGCCTGGGTGCGCACGCCGCTCGATCCGGGCAGGCTCGTCTCGACGATGCCGGCGGCGGCGGTGAGCCGGACCGTGGTCAGCGGGCTCGCCGTCCAGATCAGGGAGGCGTTCACCACCGGCGAGGTCAGGTCGCGCAGCCGCGGGTCGTCGTAGGTGCGGTGCTCGAAGCCGGCCGAGACCTCGCCCGAGACCAGCCGCGTCAGCGCGAACACCGCGCCGGCCGAGAGGGTGACCCCGTCGGAGTCACGGCGGATCCCGTTGAAATCGGTCCTCTGGTCGTAGACGCGGGTGTTGCCGAGCACGTCGACGAAGGGCGAGATCACCGGCGAGATCTCGTAGGCCGCCCGCATGCGCAATCCGTACTGGTTCAGGTTGCGGTCGGCCTGGGAGAGGATCGTGCCGTTGGTCAGCCGCGCGTCCTCGAACTCCGAGCGGTCGACGAGACCGCGCAGGCTCACCTGCAGCCGGTTGAAGGTCTCGGTGACGCCCACCGTCGTGCCGTAGCTGGCCACGATCGGCCGGCCGGCGACGGTGGCGTTGAGGTCCGGGCTGCCGGCGCGCAGGGTGTCGACGAGGAAGCGCCCCTCGACGTCGATGCGGGTGTCGCGGTTGGCGTCGATGCGCAGGCGCACGTTGCCCGCACCGTTGGGACGGTCGGCGGCCTCGTTGTCGGGATAGGTGTTGTAGCCGGCCCGCAGTTCGCCGGCGAGTTCGTGGGCCGACCAGTCGCTGCGGAAGTTCAGGTCGCCTTCGGTGCGCAGGGCCAGCGAGCTCCTGGCCGCCCGGTTGACCACCTGTTCCGGGTTGGTGTCGTAGCCGATGCTCTGCTGCACGCTCGGCAGGACCGTGAAGGTGCCGAGCCGCAGGCCCAGCGGGGCATAGGCGTCGTCGACGACCAGCGGCCGCCGCAGGGCGGCATTGAGCACGGCGCCGGGCGTCGACAGCCCGGCCAGCGGCAGGGTGCCGGGGGAGCCGGCCACGACGGGAAGCGGCACTCCGACGACGGGGTTCTGGACGACGGGCGAGAGGCGCAGGTCCGGCGGCGGGATCTGCGTCACCTGCCGCGTGACCGCGCTCGTGGCCGAGCCGAGCCGGCGCGGCGGTGCCGCGCGCTGGCGCAGGAGGTTGGCCGGCGCCCGGTTGTTGATGCCGCTCGAGGCCCCGCCGATGCGGCCGGTCCCGGCCCGCGTCGCGCCGGTGAAGGCCGATGCCCCCGCCCGTGCGCTCGATCCGCCGTCGAGGCCGCCTCCGCCGGAGGCGTCGCCCGTCGCGGCGTTGCCGGGCGTCGCGGCGGCCGGCGTCGCGATGCCCCGCAGGCCGTCGGTGCCGGTCTGCGCGGAGGGATCGGGGATCGCCTGGGCGACGGCCTGCGAGGGCGCCAGCGCCAGCGCGAAGGCGAGGGCGGCCACGGCCTGGCCGTTCCGGATCGGCGTTGCGCGCATCACCGGCCGACGTCGCTCCGCTCATCCCTCGCGCCCGCCGCCGGGGCTCGTCCCCGGCGTCGTCGTGGTTAACCGAGCTACAACGATCGCGGTTAATGCACCGTCAACGGGCGCCGGGCGAGGCGATGCGGCCGCGATCCGACCATTGTCTTGCGCGATAGCGCGATCGCGGCGATGGAACCCGCAAGGCGGAGACACGGGCGGGCATGGTACAGGCGGACCGGATCACGATGGCACCCGAGGGCGGCGACATGGAGCACAGCCCCGCGGTCGCCTCGGCCCTGCGCACCATCGAGACCGAGCGCGAAGGCCTCGGCGCCCTGATGGAGGCCATCGGCAACGGCCTGGGCGATGCCTTCACGGCGGCGGTGGCGCTGATCGTGGCCGCGCGCGGGCGCGTGATCCTCACCGGCATGGGCAAGTCCGGCCACGTCAGCCGCAAGATCGCCGCGACCCTCGCCTCCACCGGCACGCCGGCCCTCTACGTCCACCCGGCCGAGGCGAGCCACGGCGACCTCGGCATGGTGCAGCCCGAGGACGTGGTGGTGGCCCTGTCGTGGTCGGGCGAGACCACGGAACTCGCCGACATCATCGGCTACGCCCGGCGCTATCGCGTCGGCCTCATCGCCGTCACCTCCAACCCGGCATCCACCCTCGGCCGGGAGGCGGACGTGTGCCTGACCCTGCCGCAGGCCCGCGAGGCCTGCCCCAACGGCCTGGCGCCCACCACCTCGACGGCGATGCAGCTGGCGCTGGGCGATGCGCTGGCCATCGCGCTCCTGGAGGCGCGCGGGTTCTCGGCGCGGGAGTTCGGCATCTATCATCCGGGCGGCAAGCTCGGGGCCTCCCTGCGCCAGGTCCGCGAGGTCATGCACGCCGGAGAGCGGCTGCCCGTGGTCGCGCGGGGCACCGCGGTGCGCGCGGCCATCGCCGAGATCGACGCCAAGGGCGTCGGCTCGGTTGTGGTGGTGGAAGCGGACGGGCGCCTGGCCGGGATCGTCACCGACGGCGACCTGCGCCGCAACATGTTCCGCTCCGACCTCGACGGCCTGCGCATCGAGGCCCTGATGACGGCCAAGCCACGCACCGTGAACCCGGAGACCCTGCTGGCCAAGGCCCTCGAGATCCAGGAGTCGATGAAGATCACATCGATCATCGTGGTGGTGGACGACCGCCCGGTCGGCCTCGTCCACTACCACGACCTGCTGCGCGCCGGCGTCGCCTGAAGACTGCTGCGATGACGCGCGGTCACGCCCGGCCGGCGCTTCATACCATCAGGCAATCCATCACCGGGTCGAGCAAGCGGTCGACACCGGCCCGTGCGGCCTCTGCGGGCCCGAACACGCCGTCGAGGGCGAGGCGCGCCAGGCCGTGGACCAGCGACCAGCAGGCCACCGCCCGCGGGTCGGGCTCGTCGGGCCACCGTTGCGCGGCCACGAACGGCCGGTCCGCCACCGCCGCCGCCAGGAGCCCGAACGCCCGCGCCGAGGCCTGGGCGTAGGCGGCGTCCGCCGGATCGATGCGCGCGCAGCGCCACATCGTGTCGAACTCGGCCGGATGGTCGAGGGCAAAGTGCAGGTAGGCGCGGCCCTGGCCGCGGATGCGGGCATCGCGGTCCCCCGCCGCCGCATCGGCCTCTGCGAGCGCGTCGCCGAGCAGGTGAAAGCCGCGCGTCGCCACCGCGGTGAGCAGCCCGCGCGCATCGCCGAAATGGTGCTGGGGGGCGGCCGGCGAGACCCCCGCCCGCCGTGCGGTCTCGCGCAGCGAGAAACCGTCGATCCCGCGCTCGCGCAGGCAGTCCGTCGCCGCGGCGATCAATGCGGCCGGCAGGTCGCCGTGGTGATAGCCCTCGGGCTTGGCCGCCGATCGCTTGACAGTGTCAAGATCATCGCTCATGTTCGATCTGTACGACGTAAAGATTGATCGGATCAAGCCATGATCGCGGCGCCCGCCCTGTTCTCCCTCGCCAACGCGGTCGCCCTGGCCGCCTGGATCGCGCTCGGCCTGTCGCTGTTCGCGCCCCGGTGGCGGCCCTGGACCTTCCTCGTCACCGGCCTCGTCCTGCCGGGGCTGTTCGGGATCGCCTATGGCGGGGCCCTCGCCGCCGGGCTGGCCGGCGGGGCCGGCGGCGGGTTCTCGTCGATTCAAGACGTGCGCGCCCTGTTCGCGAACGACCACGCCCTCACCGCGGGCTGGATCCACTACCTCGCCTTCGATCTTGTCGTCGGCACCTGGATCGCCCGCAGCGGGCTGGCGGCGGGGCTGTCGCCGCTCCTGATCCTGCCCTGCCTCGTCCTCACCTTCCTCGTTGGTCCCCTCGGGCTGCTGCTGGCCCTCGTCATCCGCGCCGGCACGGGGACGCTCGGTGCGGAGGCCCGCCCGTGACCGCGCTCACCGCCCCGTCCTCCCTGCGGTCGCCGATCCCGGCGTTGCGCGCGCGAGCGCCGGAACTCACCGCCTTCGGCCTCGCCTGCCTGATGGCCGGCGCCATCGCCCTGTGCCTGCCGCTCGTCGACGGGCGCCAGTTCGGCGGTGCTTCGGTCTGGCTCAAGCCCGCCAAGTTCTTCGCCTCGATCGGCCTGTTTGCACTGACCTCGGCCTGGTTCACCGGCTACGTGCGGCCCGACCGGCGCCGGTCGCGGCCCCTGCGGATCGCCACCGCCCTGCTGATCGGGGCCGGCGGGATGGAGCTCGCCTACATCACCCTGCAGGCGGGGCTCGGGCAGGCCTCGCATTTCAACACCAGCGATCCCGTGCACGGCCTGCTCTACGCCCTGATGGGTGTCGGCGCCCTGACGCTCCTGGCGACCAAGATCCCGCTCGCCGTCGCGATCGCCCGCCGGCCGGTGGCGGGGCTCGACGCGAGCCTTCGCCTCGCCGTGGTGCTGGGCCTCGCCCTCACCGTGATCCTGGGCGGGGCCGGCGGCATCCTGATCAGCCTGAACCAGGGGACGTCCGTCGGCGCGGCCGGTGTGCGCCTGCCCCTGCTCGGCTGGAACCTCGGCGGCGGCGACCTCAGGGTCGGGCATTTCCTCGGGATGCACGCCGAGCAGGCTCTTCCGATCCTGGCGGCCCTGGCACTCCGCGCCCGCCTGCCGTTGCGGCCGATGCTGGTGGCCCTGGCGGCGCTGGCCTGGGCGGGGCTGACGCTGGCGGCCATCCTGCAGGCGAGAGCCGGGATCGCCGTCCCGTTCGGATGACGATGGCGCGGTTTCGGTGAGGGGGCCCTCGGCCTCACGAAAGGGCGTCAGGACCCTTGTCCGACGGGTTCGAAACTGATGCGCAGGCTGGTCCCCGTCGCCCTGGCGAAACGTTCGAGTGTCCGCGCCGACGGTTTCGAGCGTCCGGTTTCGAGGCGCGCGATGGCGCTCTGGGAGGTCTCCATCCGCTGCGCCAGTTCCTCCTGCGTCAGCCCCGCCTTTGATCGTGCGGCGATCAAGGCGCGAGCCAGGGCAAACTCCTCTTCGAGGTCGACGTAGGCGTTGCGATAGTCCTCGTCCGTCATCCACTTGGCGTGAAGGTCTGTCATCTTGGTCATGGAACCTCACTCGCCCTCTTGCGGGCCGTATCGAGTTCACGCTGCGGGGTCTTTTGGGTCTTCTTGACGAACACCCGCACGATCACGACGCGTCGGCCAGCTACCGTGACGTAGATGGAGCGGGAGATGCCGCTCTTGGCCTTGACCCGAATCTCCCACAGCTTTCCGTCGAGGTGCTTCACCGTGTCGTGAGGCAGGCCCTCGAAACCGACGGCCTCGATCAGCATGGCGATCCGCACGAGCCGCGCCCTCAGATCCGCGGGCAGATCCTCGATCTCGGCGTCGACCGCCGCATTCAGGGTCTCGACGCTCCATATGCCGCATTATATCAAAAATGATATCGACCCGTCCATCGGCTTCCTCGCCCCTACGGCATCGATCCGATGGCAACACGCCGCCGCCTCCCCTATGCTCGGCCCCGTGCCCCGCTCCGATCTCGCCCCCGTCCGTCGCCTCGATCCGATCCTCGTCGACCGCATCGCCGCCGGCGAGGTGGTCGAGCGGCCGGCCTCGGCGGTCAAGGAACTCGTCGAGAACGCCATCGATGCCGGCGCGCATGCCATCGAGGTGACCATCGAGGCGGGCGGGCGCCGGCTGATCCGGGTGGTCGACGACGGCGCCGGCATGAGCGCGGACGACCTCGCCCTGGCGGTGGAGCGCCACGCCACCTCCAAGCTGCCCGACGGCGACCTCGGGCGGATCGCCTCGCTCGGCTTTCGCGGCGAGGCGCTGCCGTCCATCGGCGCGGTGGCGCGCCTGTCCATCACCACGCGCACGGACACGGCCGAGACCGGGGCGAGCCTCGTGGTCGAGGCGGGCGTGAAGGGCGAGGTGAGGCCGGCCTCCGCCGCCCGCGGCACCCGCGTCGAGGTGAGCGACCTGTTCAGCGCCACCCCGGCCCGGCTGAAGTTCCTCAAGTCCGACCGGGCCGAGACCACCGCCATCGGCGACATCCTGCGGCGGCTGGCGGTGGCGCAGCCGGCGATCCGCTTCACCCTGCGCACCGAGAGCGCGAGCCCGCTGGTCTTTCCCGCCGAGGCCGAGCCCGGCCCGGCCGCGACCCTGCGCCGGCTGGTCGCGGTGCTCGGCGCCGATTTCGGGGCCAACGCGGTTCCCCTGGCGATGGCCCGCGAGGGCTTTTCGCTTACCGGCCACATCGGCCTGCCGACCTACCACCGGGGGGCGGCGAGCCACATCCACTTCACCGTCAACGGCCGGCCGGTGCGCGACCGGCTGCTGCTCGGCGCCGTGCGCGGCGCCTATGCCGACACCATGAGCGCCGACCGCCATCCGGTGCTGGCCCTCGCCATCGCCTGCGAGCCGGGCCTCGTCGACGTCAACGTGCATCCGGCCAAGACCGAGGTGCGCTTCCGCGAGCCGGGCCTCGTGCGCGCGCTGATCGTCAGCGCCATCCACGAGACCCTGCGCCAGGCCGGGGCCCGCTCGGCCACCACCGCGGCCATGCGCACCTTGGAGGCCCTGCGCACCCACGAGACCCTGCACGCCCAAGAGACCCTGCACGCCCAAGAGACCTTTCGCCCGGTGGCGCGCGCGCCCATGAGCGTCCATTCCGGGGCCGGCCCGCATGGCCGTCGCAGCGTCCCGCTGCCGCCGGGGATGCCCTCCTTCGGCGCCCCCGCGGGCTACGGCCAACCGCCGCGTCACGACGGTTTCGGCGAGACGGCCCAGTCGCTGTTCCGCGGCGAGGAGGCGCCGCCCGCCGCCGACCTGCGGCCGGACGAGGCGCCCGAGACCGACGGGCATCCCCTCGGGGCGGCACGGGCGCAGATCCACGAGACCTACATTCTCGCCCAGACCGGCGACGGCCTCGTCATCGTCGACCAGCACGCGGCGCACGAGCGCCTGGTCTACGAGCGCCTGAAGCGCCAGCGCGCGGCCGGCGGCATCGCCCGGCAGGGGCTCCTGATCCCCGACGTGGTGGAGTTGGCGCCCGGCGACGCCGCGCGACTGCTCGAGGCGGCACCCGACCTCGATCGGCTCGGCCTCGCCATCGAGGCGTTCGGCCCGGGCGCGGTGCTGGTGCGCGAGATCCCCGCGGTCCTGGCCGGGGCCGCGATCCGCGATCTCGTCATCGATATCCTCGACGGGCTGTCGGAATCCGGCCTGGAGGAGGGCAGCCCCGACGGCGACGAGGGTGGCCCGCTCGGGCGGCGCCTCGACGCGATCCTCTCGCGCATGAGCTGCCACGGCTCGGTCCGGGCCGGGCGCCGCCTGCGCCCTGAGGAGATGAACGCCATCCTGCGCGAGATGGAGGCGACCCCGCTCTCGGGCTCGTGCAACCACGGCCGCCCGACCTTCGTCGAGCTCAAGCTCGCCGACATCGAACGGCTGTTCGGCCGGCGGTAACGATATGCGTCGTGACGGGCTGGATCGGAGTCGTCAGGCTGCAGGCTTGGCTCCGCCTGCGGCCTCGATCAGGGCATCGTCGATGGCCGCCGCGCGCCGTGCCGCCGGCCGGGCGTCGAGATGCGCGACATAGGCCTCGAAGGCTGGGCGCCGTTCCAGCAGCCCGAAGCCCATGCCCCAGGAGAGATGCGCGCCCACGTAGAGGTCGGCCGCGCTGAAGGCGTCGCCCACGAGATATCGGCGCCCGGCGACCGCGCCCTCCAGGGTGTCGAGCACCTCGGCCATGCTGCCGTAGCCGACCATGCCCTTGCGCTCGGGCGGCACCGCGACGCCGAGCGCGGTGTTCAGGACCGCCGCTTCCACCGGCCCGGCGGCGAAGAACAGCCAGCGGTAATAGGGGCCGCGGTCGAAGCTGCCGGACGGCGGGGCGAGGCCGGCCTCGGGAAACGCATCGGCGAGATAGGCGCAGATCGCCGCCGTTTCGGTGACCACGGTGTCGCCGTGCCGGATCGCCGGCACCTTCCCCATCGGGTTGACCGCCCTGTAGTCGGCCGCCTTCATCGCGTCGCCGTAGCCGAGGAGTTCGGTGCGGTAGGGCCGGCCGACCTCCTCCAGCATCCAGCGCGCGATCCGCCCGCGCGACATCGGGTGGGTATAGAGGACGAGGTCGTGCGTCATGGGGATCCGCTCCACCGGCTGTCGTCGCGAGGGACGGCCATGATGCCACGGATCGGGGCGGGGCAGGAGGGACGGTGACACGCCGGGCCGGCCGTTGCGGCCAGGCCGGGCGACGGCGATCGCGCGGCGGGGCAACCCCGCCCATGAAAAAAGCGCGGCCCCGAAGGACCGCGCTTGTTCGAGCACAGGAAGGGCGAGGGTTTACTCGCTGGCGTTGCGGCGTTCGCCGCGCTCCCGGCGGGGCTCCTGGTCGCCACCGCGCACCCGGTCCTGGTCCGCGTTGCGCTCGGCCTTGAGCTTCTCGGTGAGGTCCTCGCCGGTCTCCTGGTCGACGACCTTCATGGACAGGCGGATCTTGCCGCGGTCGTCGGCGCCGAGGAACTTCACCTTCACCTTCTGGCCGTCCTTGACCACGTCCGTCACCTTGGCGACCCGCTGGGCGGCGAGCTCCGAGATGTGGACGAGGCCGTCCTTGGCGCCGAAGAAGTTCACGAAGGCGCCGAACTCCATGCACTTCACGACGGTGCCGTCGTAGATCATGCCGACTTCGGCCTCCGCCACGATCGAGCGGATCCAGTTGTAGGCGGCCTTGATGGCCTTGCCGTCGCTGGAGGCGATCTTCACCGTGCCGGTGTCGTCGATGTTGATCTTGGCGCCGGTCTTCTCGACGATCTCGCGGATCACCTTGCCGCCGGTGCCGATCACTTCCCGGATCTTGTCGGTGGGGATCTGCATGGTCTCGATGCGGGGCGCATATTCGCCGAGCTCGGGACGGGCGTCGGTGAGCGCCTTGGCCATCTCGCCGAGGATGTGGACGCGGCCTTCCTGCGCCTGGTGCAGGGCGATCCGCATGATCTCCTCGGTGATGCCGGCGATCTTGATGTCCATCTGCAGCGAGGTGATGCCGCTCTCGGTGCCGGCCACCTTGAAGTCCATGTCGCCCAGGTGATCCTCGTCGCCGAGGATGTCGGAGAGCACGGCGTAGCGCTCACCCTCGAGGATGAGGCCCATGGCGATGCCGGCGACGGGCCGGCGCAGGGGCACGCCTGCATCCATCAGCGCCAGCGAGGCGCCGCAGACGGAGGCCATCGACGAGGAGCCGTTGGACTCGGTGATCTCGGACACGACGCGGATCGTGTACGGGAACTCGTGGGCCGGCGGCAGCACGGGATGCACGGCACGCCAGGCGAGCTTGCCGTGGCCGATCTCGCGACGGCCCGGCGAACCCATGCGGCCGGTCTCGCCCACCGAGTAGGGAGGGAAGTTGTAGTGCAGCAGGAAGGTCTCCTTGTAGGTGCCTTCCAGCGCGTCGATGAACTGCTCGTCCTCGCCGGTGCCGAGCGTGGCCACCACCAGCGCCTGGGTCTCGCCGCGGGTGAACAGGGCCGAGCCGTGGGCGCGCGGCAGAACGCCGGCCTCGGACACGATCGGGCGCACGGTGCGGACGTCGCGGCCGTCGATGCGGCTGCCGGTGTCGAGCACGTTCCAGCGCACCACCTTGGACTGGGCCTCCTTGAAGGCGGCCTTGACCTTCTCGGGCGCGTACTTGGCCTCGCCCTCGGCGGGGCAGAGGGCGGCCATCACCGTCGCCTTGACGGCGTCGACGGCGGCGTAGCGCTCCTGCTTGACGGTGTTCTTGTAGGCGGCGCGGAGTTCCGTCTCGCAGATCGCCAGGACGGCCTTCTCGACCTCCTCGTTCTCCGGGGCGGTGAAGTTGCGCGGCTCCTTGGCGGCCTTCTCGGCGAGCCGGATGATGGCGTCGATGACCGGCTGGAAATGCTTGTGGCCGAACATCACGGCGCCGAGCATCACGTCCTCGTCGAGTTCCTTGGCCTCGGACTCGACCATCAGGACGGCGTCCTGGGTGCCGGCCACGACGAGGTCGAGGGAGGAGGTCTCCATCTCGGGAACGGGCGGGTTGAGCTTGTACTGGCCGCCGATGTAGCCGACGCGCGCCGCGCCGATCGGGCCGGTGAAGGGCACGCCCGACAGGGTGAGGGCGGCCGAGGCCGCGACCATCGCCAGGACGTCGGGATCGTTCTCGAGGTCGTGGGTCAGGACGGTGATGACGACCTGGGTGTCGTTGCGCCAGCCCTCGACGAAGAGGGGGCGGATCGGCCGGTCGATGAGGCGGGAAACCAGGGTCTCCTTCTCGGAGGGACGGCCTTCGCGCTTGAAGTAACCGCCGGGGATGCGGCCGGCGGCATAGGCGCGCTCCTGGTAGTTCACGGTGAGCGGCAGGAAGTCGATGCCGGCCTTGGGCTCCTTGGCGGAGACGACCGTGGCGAGCACGGAGGTGTCGCCGTAGGTCGCCATCACGGCGGCGTCGGCCTGGCGGGCGACCTTGCCGGTCTCGAGGACGAGCTTGCGGTCGCCCCAGATCAGCTCTTCACGTTGAACGTCGAACATATCGTTTTTCCTTGCCATCATGCGGTCGGGCGGACCCGGCGCGGCCAGGGGCAAGACGGCGAGGGGCTCTTCGCGATGACGAAAAGTCCCTTGCGATCCTGTCCCCGGCTCTTGCGCCTCCAAGTCGCCCGAGGGTCGCGCGGCCGGACCCATTCCGGCAGCGCGGTTACGAAAACGCGGCCCTGAGTCGAACTCGGGACCGCGTGGAAAAAACCGCCTTAGCGGCGGATGCCGAGACGCTCGATGAGGCTGCGGTAGCGGGCCTCGTCCTTGCCCTTGACGTAGTCGAGCAGCGAGCGGCGCTGCGAGACCATCTTCAGGAGGCCGCGACGGGAGTGGTTGTCCTTGCCGTGGGTCTTGAAGTGGCCGGTGAGGTTGGTGATCCGCTCGGTGAGGATCGCCACCTGGACCTCCGGCGAACCGGTGTCCTTGCCGCCCTGCGCGTATTCCTTGATGAGCGCGGTCTTGCGCTCTGCCGTGATCGACATCGCTATCCCCTTCGGTTGGGTTGGGTCGGGTTGCGCGGCCACGCGAACGGGAGGCCATGCGACGCTCGGGTCGGGCCGCTGCCGGGATGTCGTCCAGCAGGGTCGCGCCACAAGCAGGTTCGGCCCCGTGCCCGTTGCCGGGTCGAGGCTGCGCCGGTCATACACGAAACCACGCGGGACGCCACCCCCGGGCGCGGGACGCGTCCCCCGGGGAGCGGACGTGCCTTCATGCTCCCGTCATCCCGTCGCGCTAGCCGCCGATGCCGGCGAAGAGGGATCAACGATGCGTGCGTTCGCGAAGGCGACGGTCCTCCTCCTGGCATTGCTGCTGCCGGCGGCGGCTCAAGGCTCCCGAGCGGCCCAGATCGGGCCGCGCCCGTTCCACCTCGTCGACACCATGAAGCCCGGCCCCCTCAAGGACAGGCTCGCCGCCTGCGGCACGGACCGGGCCTACACCGCCAAAAGCTTCTCGATCTCGCACCGGGGCGCCCCGCTCCAGTTCCCCGAGCACACCCGAGAGGGCGTGCTGGCGGCGGCCCGGATGGGGGCGGGGATCATCGAGTGCGACGTCACCTTCACGAGGGACCGGCAGCTCGTGTGCCGGCACGCCCAGTGCGACCTTCACACCACCACCGACATCCTGGCCCGGCCGGACCTGGCGGCCCGATGCACGAAGGCCTTCACCCCCGCCGATCCGGCCACCGGCGCCAAGGCCTCGGCCACCTGCTGCACCAGCGACCTGACGCTGGCCGAATTCAAGTCCCTGAAACCGAAGATGGACGCGGCCGACCCCGACGCCACCACGCTGGCCGGCTACATGAACGCGACCCCGCGCTGGCGCACGGATCTCCATGCCGCCGGCACCACCCTGATGACGCACAAGGAGTACATCGCCCTCGTCAAATCGCTCGGCCGCCGGTTCACGCCCGAACTGAAGGCGCCCGAGGTGCCGATGCCGTTCGCGGGAACCTACACCGAGGACGACTACGCCCGGCAGATGATCGACGAGTACAGGCAGGCGGGGATCCCGGCCACGGACGTGTTCCCCCAGAGCTTCCGGCTGCGCGACGTGCTGTTCTGGCTCGAGGCCGATCCCGCCTTCGGCCGCCAGGCCTTCCTCCTCGACAACCGCGACGAGACCGACCCAGGCTTCGATCCCGCCAGGCCCGAAACGTGGAGCCCGAGCATGGCCGATCTCGTCGCCAAGGGGGTGCGGACCCTGGCGCCGCCCCTGTGGATGCTGGTGACGCTCTCGCCGGAAGGGGCGATCGTCCCCTCGGCCTACGCCCGCGAGGCGAAACGCGCCGGGCTCGACCTGATCGCCTGGTCGCTGGAGCGGTCCGGGCCGCTCGCGGCCGGCGGCGGCTCCTACTACCGGTCGGTCCGGCCCGCGATCGACCGCGACGGCGACATGCTCACCCTGCTCGACGTGCTCCATGGGCAGGTCGGCGTGCGCGGGGTGTTCTCGGACTGGCCGGCCACCACCACCTTCTACGCCAACTGCGTCGGGGCCGACTGAGCAGGTTTCGCAAAAGCGGCCACCGTTTTCGCGTCGACGACCTGCGACACACCGATGACCTGAGCGGGGTGAAGCGTTGGCTCGCCAACGCGAACCTGCCGAGGGCGCGCCGCTGGCCCGGAACGTGCCAGCCCCGGAATCCCGCCACCGCCCGGCCGGTGCCGGCCTCCGTACCGGCCTCGGCTCCACGACCGAATGCGATCGGCTTGACGGTCGCCGAGGTCCGATGTGAGGTGTCACCTGCCCAGGGCGTCACGACAGGCGAATGCCGGTCCGCCGATATCCAAACGGCCTTTGAAGGTGTGCCGATGCCATTCGAGCCCGTCACCCTGTCCGGGCGGCATGTCGAACTCATCCCCTTGTCGCCCGACCATGGCCAAGCCCTCGCGGAGGCCGTGCGCGACGGCGAGCTCTGGCGGTTGTGGTACACCGCCATCCCCTCGCCGGAGGCGATGGCGGCCGAGATCGACCGTCGGCTCGGCCTTCGGGCAGCGGGTTCCATGCTCCCCTTCACCGTCCTGGACGGCCCCGGCGGCCGACCGGTCGGCATGACGACCTTCATGAACATCGACGCCGCGGGGCCGCGCGCGGAAATCGGCTCGACGTGGTACGCCGCCCGCGTTCAGCGCACCCTGCTCAACACCGAGGCCAAGCTCCTGCTGCTGGCGCACACGTTCGACGGCCTGGGGTGCCTCGCCGTCGAGTTCCGGACGCACGTCATGAACCTGGCGAGCCGCCGCGCCATCGAGCGGGTCGGCGCCAAGCTCGACGGCGTCCTGCGCCACCACCAGCGCATGCCGGACGGCACCCTTCGCGACACCTGCGTCTACAGCGTCACGGCGCCCGAATGGCCCATGGTGCGTTCGCATCTGACGTGGCAGCTCGAGAAGCCACGGTAACGGTGTCGCGCAGGAGGGGCCCCTGAGTCTCGCGACGAGCGATCCGCCGATGCCGGCATCCGAGCCCCGCGAGCCCAAGCCCAGCGAGCCGAAGACCAGCGAGCCCAAGCCCCGGAAGCCCAAGCCCCGGGAGCCCAAGCCCCGCGAGCCCAAGACCCGCGAGCCCAAGACCCGAAAGGGGTCGGACCCCATGGCAGTCCCATTATGACCGGCCCCTCGCCTTCGACCGAGCCGACCGACGGCGGAGCGCCGCTGCCCCGGACCCTCACCGCGTTCCACCTCGTCTGCCTCGGGGTCGGGGCCACCATCGGCGCCGGCATCTTCGTGCTCACCGGCACGGCGGCGGCGCGCCATGCCGGGCCCGCACTCACCCTGTCGTTCGTGCTCGGCGGCATCGCCTGCGGCCTCGTCGCCCTGTGCTATGCCGAGCTCGCCGCCGCCATCCCCGCCTCGGGCTCCACCTATTCCTACGCGAAGGCGACGCTGGGGCCCTTCGCCGCCTGGATCGTCGGGTGGGACCTCCTGCTCGAGTTCGCCATGGCCGCAGCGACCGTCGCGGTGGGGTGGTCGGGCTACGTCCAGAGCCTCCTGCGCGATGCCGGGCTCGCCCTGCCGCCGGCACTCGCCGGCGCGGAAGGGGCGGACGGCGTCGTGAACCTGCCCGCCGTCCTGGTGGTGCTCGCCCTGACGGTGCTGCTGATGGGCGGCAGCCGCGGGTCGAGCCGGGTCAACGCAGGGATGGTGGTGGTGAAGGTCGCCATCATCCTCGCCTTCGTCGCCATCGGAGCGTGGCATGTGAATCCCACCCTGTGGTCGCCCTATATCCCCGAAAGCAGCGGCGGCTTCGGTGAGTTCGGATGGAGCGGGGTCCTGCGGGGGGCCGGTGTCGTGTTCTTCGCCTTCGTCGGCTTCGAGACGGTCTCGACCGCCGCCGCCGAGACCCGGAACCCGCAGCGGGACGCGCCGATCGGGCTCCTGGGTGCCGTCGCCATCAGCACGCTCCTCTACGTCGCGGTGGCGGCGGTGCTCACCGGCCTCGTGCCCTACGCCGCCCTCGACGTCGCCGACCCCATGGCCAAGGCCACCGACGCCATCGGGATCGCCGGCCTCTCCCTCGTCATCAAGGTCGGCGCGATCCTCGGGCTGACGACCTCGGCCCTCACCGCCCTGTTCGGGCAATCGCGCATCCTCTACGCCATGGCCCGGGACGGTGCGCTGCCGCCCCTGTTCGCGCGGGTCCACCCGCGCCGGCGCACCCCCGCCCTCGGACAGGCCGTCGTCGGGGTGTCGACGGCGTGCGTGGCCGGGTTCACCCCCATCGACCTGCTCGGCGAACTCGTGAGCATCGGAACGCTGCTGGCCTTCATCGTCGTGTGCATCGCGGTCCTGATGCTGCGGCGGGCCGGACATCCGCGGCCGTTCCGGGCGCCGGGCGGCACGGCGACGCCGGTGCTCGGCATCCTCGCCTGCCTCGTCCTGATGGCGGGCCTGCCCTGGGAGACCTGGGCCCGCCTTTCCGCCTGGCTCGGTCTCGGCCTCGTCGTCCACGCGCTCCATCGCCGGGCGGCCGCAGCGCGCGCGGACGGCGGCGTCACCCGCTAGCCACAGGGGGCACGCAACCCGCGCAGGTGCGTTGAGGACCGGTTAACCATTCCGTCGGTATCGCTTAACTCACGCTGCACAAGAACCAGATCGCTGGACCGATGACCGCACGCGCTCGCCTCGTCCTCGCCCTGGCGCTCTCCCTGTGCGCATCCTGGCCGGCCTCGGCCGAGACCGGCGCGGCGCCGGCGGTCGCCATCGGCGCCGACCTCAACGCCGGCGCCAACGGCACCACCAGGCTCACCCTCACCCTGTCGAAGGCGGTGGAGGCGCGCGCCTTCGTGATGGAGCGCCCCGACCGGGTGGTGATCGACCTGGCGGAGGTGAACTTCCAGCTCGGCCCGGAGGCCGGGCGCAGGCGCGAGGGGCTGGTGTCCTCGTTCCGCTACGGCCTGTTCGCGCCGGGACGCTCGCGCATCGTGGTCGATCTCGCCCAGCCCGCCACCGTCGGTCGCATCGAGACCACCACCCGCGCCAGGGACGGGGCGGTGCTGCTCTCCATCGAGGTGCAGCGCGCCGACCGCGACGCCTTCCGCCGCGCCGCCGTGGCGAGCGACCCGGCCCCGGCCGGCCGCAAGGCCGCAGCCCTCCCCGAGAAGACCGACCTGCGCCCGCTGATCATGGTCGACGCCGGCCACGGCGGCACCGATCCGGGCGCCATCGCCAGCACCGGCGTGTTCGAGAAGGACATCGTGTTCGGCTTCGCCCAGGCCCTGGTCGGCCGGCTCGAGGCCTCCGGCCGCTACCGGGTGCGGATGACCCGCGACCGCGACGTGTTCGTGCCGCTCTCCGAGCGGGTCCGCCTCGCCCGCGAGGCGAACGCCGACCTGTTCGTCTCGATCCACGCCGATTCGATCTCCTCGGCGCCGCAGGTGCGCGGCGCCACGATCTACACCGGCTCGGAGCGCGCCACCGACACCGAATCGGCCAAGCTCGCGGACCGCGAGAACAAGGCCGATGCCGCCGCCGGCACCGAATCGAACGCCGCCCCGGCCCAGGTCGCCGACATCCTGCAGGAGCTCACCCTGCGCGAGACCCGCGGCTTCTCGTCCGGATTCGCCAAGGGGCTGATGGCGCACCTCGGCCCGGTGATGGAGATGAGCCCGAAACCCCACCGCGAGGCGGGCTTCGTGGTGCTGCGCTCGCCGGACGTGCCCTCGGTGCTGGTGGAACTCGGCTACCTGTCGAGCAAGCGCGACCTCGACCTGCTGCAGTCGGACACCTGGCGCGTCGAGGTCACCGGGGGTATGGCCAAGGCCATCGACGCCTTCTTCGGCAACCGCACAACCCTGACGCGACCCGACAGCACCCGGCGCTCGGCCTCGGTCGCCCCAGTTTCACCATAGAAAGGGTGTGCAAGCGGGGCTCCACGCCAACCCGGTTCGCCGGTCGTGGACGGCTCGGACAGGCCCCGTCGGGGATCCCGCGAGCCGTCGCGCGGCGCACCCGGGCGTAAGGCGGCAAGGCTCCTGCTCCGGCGAAGCCGGGCCTGCGGCCACAGTGCTTTGACGGACAGGACCCGGATGCGCTTCGTCCTTCGTTTCTTCGGCTTCCTGTTCAGTGCCGGCGCGATGCTGTTCGTGCTGTTCGCCGCCGCGGGCGCCTATTTCTACTGGACCTACAGCCAGGACCTGCCCGACCACGCCGCGCTCGCCAAGTACGAGCCGCCGGTGATGAGCCGCGTCCATGCCGCCGACGGGTCGCTGCTGGCCGAATACGCCAACGAGCGCCGGCTCTACCTGCCGATCCAGGCGATGCCCAAGATCGTTGTCGCGGCCTTCCTCTCGGCGGAGGACAAGAACTTCTACAAGCACGGCGGCATCGACCCCGAGGGCGTGGTGCGCGCGGTGCTGACCAATGCCAAGAGCGGCAAGAAGCAGGGCGCCTCGACCATCACCCAGCAGGTGGCCAAGAACTTCCTCCTGACCAACGAGCAGACCTTCGACCGCAAGATCAAGGAGGCGCTGATCGCGCTGCGGATCGAGGCGACCTATTCGAAGGACAAGATCCTCGAGCTCTACCTCAACGAGATCTTCCTCGGCACGATCGTGCCCGGCCGCAATCTGCACGGCGTCGCGGCGGCCGCGCTCGACTACTTCGGCAAGTCGGTCCACGAACTGACGATCAACGAGGCGGCCTATCTCGCCGCCCTGCCCAAGGGCCCGAACAACTACCACCCCTACCGCCGCACCCAGGAGGCCCTGAGCCGGCGCAACGAGATCATCGGGCTGATGGCCCAGAACGGCTACATCACCAAGGAGGAGGGTGAGGCCGCCCGCAAGACCACGCTCGGCGTCAACCCGCGCGTCGCCTTCGCCAATGCCGCCAACGCCAACTACTTCACGGAAGAGGTCCGCCGCGAGATCACCGAGCGCTACGGCGAGAAGAAGCTCTACGAGGGCGGCCTGTCGGTGCGCGCCACCCTCGATCCGAAGATGCAGGCCTGGGCGCGCCGCGCGCTCCTCGACGGGCTCATCACCTATGACCAGCGCCAGGGCTGGCGCGGGGCGCAGGCCAAGGTCGACCTCGTCGGGCGCGACTGGGGCACGGCGGTGGCCGAGGTGCCGGCGCTGGGCGACGTCGCCCCCTGGCGCCTGGCCGTGGTCCTGAGCACCTCGGGCGGTGTCGCCCAGATCGGCCTGCAGCCGCGCCGCGAGGCCTCCGGCGCCGTCTCCAAGGACCGCGAGACCGGCACCATCGCCGCCGACGGCACCCGCTGGACCGGCCGCTCGCCCTCGGCCGTGCTCAGCGCGGGCGACGTCGTCTACGTCGAGGCGATGGACGGCGGGCGCGGCGCCTACCGCCTGCGCCAGCGCCCGGAGGTCTCCGGCGCCATCGTGGCGATGGACCCCTACACCGGCCGCGTCCACGCCATGGTCGGCGGCTTCTCCTACGACGAGAGCCAGTTCAACCGCGCGACCCAGGCCCAGCGCCAGCCGGGCTCCTCGTTCAAGCCGCTGGTCTACTCGGCGGCCCTGGACAACGGCTACACCCCGTCCTCGATCGTGCAGGATTCGCCCATCACCATCGAGGCCGGTCCCGGCCAGGAGGCCTGGTCGCCCTCGAACTACGACGGCAAGGCCAGCGGCCCCCACACCCTGCGCTACGGCATCGAGCATTCGAAGAACCTGATGACCGTGCGCCTGGCCAAGGACGTCGGCATGCCGCTCATCGCCGAATACGCCCGCCGCTTCGGCGTCTACGACGACATGCTCCCCGTGCTGCCGATGTCGCTGGGGGCGGGCGAGACCACCGTCATGCGCATGGTCACCGCCTATTCGATGCTGGCCAACGGCGGCCGTCGCATCCGCCCGACCCTGATCGACCGTATCCAGGACCGGGTCGGCGAGACCATCTACAAGCACGACGCCCGCAAGTGCCTGGGCTGCGACGCCGACAAGTGGAACGGACAGGACGAGCCCAAGCTGGTGGACGATTCCGAGCAGGTGCTCGATCCGCTGACCGCCTACCAGATGGTCTCGATCATGGAAGGCGTCGTCCAGCGCGGCACCGCCACGCTGCTCAAGCAGATCGGCAAGCCGCTGGCCGGCAAGACCGGCACCACCAACGATGCCAAGGACGCCTGGTTCGTCGGGTTCTCGCCCGACCTCGCGGTGGGCGTCTACATCGGCTTCGACAAGCCGAAGTCGCTGGGCGACCGCGCCACCGGCGGCGGTCTCGCCGCTCCCGTCGTCCTCGACTTCCTCAAGAACGCCCTCAAGGACAAGCCGCCGACCCCGTTCCGGGTGCCGCCGGGCATCAAGTTGATCCGGGTCAGCGCGTCCAGTGGCATGCGCTCGGGTTCGGGCGAAGGGGCCGGCACCATCCTGGAGGCGTTCAAGCCGGGCACCGCCCCGCCCGACGCCTACATCGCCGCGCCCTCGTCCGCACCCACCGCGGTCCCCGCCGACGCGGACCGGGCCGCACAGGCCGGCGGCCTGTACTGACGCCGAGCCGAATCGCCGGGCCGAAGGGGGTCGGTCGTTGACCGGCGCCCCAATCAGCCCGGGATGTCGGGGAGGGGCCGGGTGGCGGTCCGGTCCGGCGCGCCGAGGTCGATGAGGACGATCTCCGGCGGCACGCCGATGCGCACCGGCACGCGGCTGACGCCGAGGCCGCCCGACACCACGAGGTGACGGTTCTGTTCGACGATGTGGCCGTAGCCGTAGCGCTGGCCGTAGCGCGAGGGGATCACCGGCGAGCGCCCGAACAGCCGGATCTGGCCGCCGTGGGTATGGCCGGCCATGGTGAGCGCGACGCGGGCCGGGACCTTCGGAAAGGCGTCCGGTTCGTGGATCATCAGGAGGATCGGCGCGGCATCGGTGACCTGGGCCAGCGTGCCGGGAATGTCGCTGGGGTTGCGCCAGTCGTGGACCATGTGGAACGGCTGCTGGTCGGCGAGCCCCGCGACCCAGAACGGGCGGCCGTCCTTCACGAGGCGGATGGCGTCGTTCTCCAGGACCGGGATGCCGCGTGCCTCCAGCGCCCGGCGGGCGGCGACGGGACCGCGGCGGTTGGCCTGGGCCACCGGGTCTTCCCACCAGTCGTGGTTGCCCAGGATGCTGTAGGTTCCGAGCGGCGCCTTCAGGCCCTCGACCACCCGTGCGAACTCCGGCAGCGGCACGTCGCGCCAGGCGACGCCGGGCCCGGCCGGATAGTCGCCGAGCATCAGCACGAGGTCGGGCTTGAGGGCGTTGGTGGTCTCGACGATCTCGGCGACCCGGTCGAGGGGCATGTAAGGCTCGCCGATATGGAAATCGGCCAGCACCGCCACGCGCAGGTTCAGGCCGGGCGTCCAGTTCGGCAGCACCGGCGCATAGGGGGTGACGACGAGCCGGAAACGCGGCTCGATCCCGAAGGCGTAGGCACCCGTGGCGCCCCCGAGCGCCACCGCGCCGCCGAGGCCACCCAGGAACTGCCGCCGGCTCGGCAGGATCAGCATCGGCCCTCAACCCCGTGTCAGATGTGGTGCAGCCGACGATCCGACCGCCGATCCCTTCGACCGCTCACGCAGGACATCGCCTGCCATCGCGGCTGATTCGCGGCAGGTCGAGCCGATGGACCGCGAGCGACGCTAGCGAGCCAAACCTTGACGAACCGACAATCGCGGCGTCGCGAAACCCGCGCATTCACCCATCGCCCGGCGAGGCCTCGCGCGGGGGAGGGCACGCGCGGGGGGAGGGCTCGCGCGGGGAGGGAGCGTCCGCGCGTCAGACCAGCGGCGCGTCCTCGTGCAGGAGGCGGGCGGCGATGACCGCGCAGCCGTCCTTGCGCACTGCCGGCTTGACCGCGGCCGAGGCCTGGACGGCGGCGGCGAGGGCCGGCAGCGCCACCGGCCGGAAACCGTCGCGGCCGAGGTTCGAGGCGGTCGAGCGGCGCTTGCCCTGGGCGGTGTCGCTCGGGGTCTGGGCTGAGGGGTACATGGAAGACGTGTCCTGTATGGCCTGGCCGGACCGCCGTCGGAACCTCGCATCCGTTCCGGCGATCGTGGATCATGCGATGGGTCGCCGCTCACCGACCGGCAACCCAGACGTTCATTAGCCGCCTTGGAAGATGAACGAAAGATTAAGGTGATACGCTTCGCCCGAGACTACAGCCGGCGACGAGTGCGTAGAGGCACGCTGCTGCATTGCGGAAGGCCGATGATGCATTGCACACTATACTTGCGCGACCCGGACGATCGCGGCGACATCGTGGCGGGGCGCGACCTCAGAGCGGGGCCGCCTGCAGGCCCTCGGCGGCGATCCACGCCTCAGTGCGGTCGAGGGCACGGGTGAGCCGGTCGAACAGGGTGTCGATCTCCTCGCGGGAGATCACCAGGGGCGGGCACACCGCGACCCGGTCGCCGGCGAGGAAGCGCACGATCAGGCCTTCGGCCTGCGCGAAGGCGACACAGCGGGCCGCGACGCCGGCCTTGGGCTCGTACTGCCGCTTGGAGCGCTTGTCGGCCACGATCTCGACCCCGCCGATCAGGCCGATGCCGCGGGCCTCGCCGACGATGGGGTGGTCGGCGAGCGCCGACAGCCGCGCCTGGAACTGGGGCGCCTTCTGCGCCACGCCCTCGACGATGCGGTCGCGCTTGAGGATCGCGATGGTCTTGAGGGCGACCGCACAGGCGACCGGATGCCCGGAGTAGGTGGTGCCGTGACCGAAGGTGCCGAGCTTGGCGCTCTGCGAGACCATCAGCCTGTAGAGGGGCTCGTCGATGCTGATGCCGCCCAGCGGCATGTAGCCGGAGGTCACCGCCTTGGCGAAGGACAGGGTATCGGGGCGCATCCCCAGGGCCTCGGACCCGAACCAGGTGCCGAGCCGCCCGAAGCCGCAGATGACCTCGTCGGCGATGAAGCGGACGTCGTAGCGGGCGAGCACCGCCTGGATCGCCGCGAAGTAGCCGGCGGGCGGGGCGATGGCGCCGCCCGCCCCCATCACCGGCTCGGCGATGAAGGCGGCCACCGTCTCCGGGTCCTCCGCCAGGATCAGCGCCTCGAGTTCGTCGGCCAGGCGCTGCGAGAACGCACCTTCCGTCTCGCCCGCTTCGGCGAACCGGTAGTGGTGCGGGCAGGCGGTGTGGAGGAAGCCGGGCAGGGGCAGGTCCCAGTCGGCGTGATTGGCCGGCAGGCCGGTCATCGAGGCGGTGGCGACGGTGACGCCGTGGTAGCCGCGCTGGCGGGCGATGATCTTCTTCTTCCTCGGCCGGCCGAGCGCGTTGTTCATGTACCAGGTCAGCTTGACCTGGGTGTCGTTGGCCTCGGACCCCGAGGAGGTGAAGAACACCTTCGAGGTCGGGATCGGCATCAGCTCCTTGAGGGTCTCGGCGAGTTCGATCGCCGGGTCGTGGCTGCGGCCCGAGAACAGGTGCGTGAAGGGCAGGCGCGACATCTGCTCGCTGGCGGCCTCCACCAGTTCCTCGTTCGAATAGCCCAGCGCAGTGCACCACAGGCCCGCCATGCCTTCGAGATAGGGCCGGCCGTCGCTGTCGTAGACCCAGACGCCGTGTCCGCGTTCCAGCACCAGCGGTCCGGTCTCGCGGAAGGTCGCGAGGTTGGTGTAGGGATGGATCAGGGTTTCGACGTCGCGGGCCGCGAGGTTCGAGAGCATTGGGTCGCCCATGCCTGGAGGATGCGGGCCGGCTCGGCCCCGTCGTCCCGCCACAGTAACGACCCGCCGTCCCGGCACCAACACGTCCGTTCAGCGCAGCGAATGACCCGAGAAACCATGCTCGATCCCGCCGCCTACGTCGCCACGCCCGCCCCGGGGCGGGCCTGCGGCACCTGCACCCTGTGCTGCAAGGTCTACGACGTGCCCGCCGTGGAGAGCCGGGCCGGGCAATGGTGCCGGCATACGAAGCAGGGCAGGGGCTGCGCCATCCACGAGACCCGGCCCGACCATTGCCGCGCCTTCCACTGCCTCTGGATGACGGAGGCCTGGCTCGGGCCGGAATGGAAGCCGGACAAGGCCAAGATGGTGCTCAGCCTCGATCCGGTGACCCGCAACATGAACGTGCAGGTCGATCCGGGCCAGCCGGCGGCGTGGCGGCGCGAGCCCTACCTCGGCCAGCTCCGGCGCTGGGCGGCGGCGTCCCTGGCCCAGAAGCGCCATGTCCTCGTCCACCTCGACAAGGCCACCACGGTGGTGCTGCCCGACCGCGACGTGGCCCTGGGCGTGATGGAGGCGGGCGACCGCGTGGTCACCCGCGAGCGCATGACACCGGCGGGGATGGTGATCGAGGTCGAGCGGGTCGCCGATGGTTCCCCGCCGTGAGCCGGCTCGCCGGCATCCTGTTCGACAAGGACGGCACGCTGGTCGATGTCGACCGGACGTGGGGGCCCGCGGCGCACGCGGTGATGATCCGCCTCTCGGGCGGGGAGGGCGCCGCCCTCGATCGCCTCGTCGCCGCGAGCCACTTCGTCGTGGACGAGCGCCGCTTCCTGCCGACCTCGCCGCTTCTGACCGGCGCGGCGGCGGTGTTCGGGCCGCTATGGGCGGCGGCACTGGAGCGCCCGGCGGGCGCGGACTTCTTCGCCGAGATCGAACGCCTGTTCCGGAAGGAGGGCCTGCGTTTCCTGACGCCCATCGGCGAACCGGCCGTGATCGCGCGCCGTCTCGTGGCCGCCGGCTTCGGCGTGGGCATCGCCACGAACGACGCCGAGGCCTCGGCACGGGCGCAGGCCCGCACCCTGGGGCTCGCGCCGCATTGCGCCTTCGTCGCCGGCCACGATTCCGGTTACGGGCGCAAGCCAGGCCCGGGGATGGTGGACGCCTTCGCCGCGCATCTTTCGGTGCGCCCCGGACGGATCGCCGTGGTCGGCGATTCGGCCGACGACCTCCTGGCGGCGCGGGCGGCCGGGGCGATGGCCGTCGCCGTCCTGACCGGCCCGGCCGGGGACGCCGCACGCGGCTCGCTCGCGTCCCTCGCCGACCACGTCATCGGCTCCATCGCGGACCTGCCCGATCTCCTGGCGACACTCGGCTAGGGCCATTCCGTTCAGCCGCCGTGGCCCGGCCCTTCGCTGCGCGCCAGGTCCCGCCACTTCAGAACGAGCCGTTCGAACTCGGCGATGTCCTCCGGCGCCAGCCGCCCGAGGGTGCGGGCGACATAGGCCTCCTGGATGGCGATGCCCCGCCCGGCGAGCTCGCTGCCGGCCGGCGTCAGGTGGAGCGCATAGGAGCGCCGGTCACCGGGGATCGCCCGGCGCTCCACCGACCCCGCCTCGACCAGCCGATCGATCAGCCCCGAGACGTTGCCCTTGGTGACGTAGAGCCGGGCGGCCAGGTCCTGCTGGGTCAGACCCTCGCGCTCGGTGAGCGTCGACAGGACGTCGAACTGCGGAATCGAGAGGCCGATCGCGCGCAGCTCCACCGCGACGGCGGCCGACACGCGACGGTTCAGGCGGATGAAGCGGAACCAGACGCGGAGCGGATCGGCGGACGCCGTCACGGGCGAGGTCGAAGCGGTCTGGACCAGCGGTGCGTTCATGATCTGGCCGCTATAGCAGAACCGGTACAAGCCGATAGCCGCATGGGCTTGAGCCGGATGTCCAGGGCGGTGTCTCCAGGATACGGTGGACCGGGATGCGGACCGGCGCGGCTGGCCTCCGCGCCGACGGGGCGCTAAGCAGGGTCGACCACGGCCCCCTCCGTCCGGCCGACACGACCGATCCCGTCCACCAGCGTTCGTGCTTCTCCCATGCGTCGCCTGCACATCGAGGTTCCCGTGACCCGCGCCGGCGCCATGGCCCGGCTGACGGCATGGCTGGCGCTGCTCGTCACCCTGCTGGCGGTGGTGCTGGTGCGCGACCAACGCGCCGAGGCGGGCCCCGCCCTGGTGGCGCTGTCGACGGGCCCGCTGCTGGCGCTGGCGGCGGTGGTCCTGGCGGGGTTCGCCCTGCTGCGGGTCTGGCGCGAGGGCGCGCAGGGGCTCGGCGGTGCCATCGCCGGCCTCGTGGTGGCGAGCCTCGTCCTCGCCTATCCCGCCTTCGCGGCGATCCGCGGACTGCGGCTGCCCGCGCTGACCGACGTGAGCACGGACACCGACAACCCACCGGCCTTTTCGCGGTCGCGCGCAGCCTTCGCGGCGCGCGCGGGACGCTATCCGCCCGACCCCGGGGCGACGGTGCGGGCGAGGCAGCGGGCGGCCTATCCCCAGGTGGCGCCGCTGACCCTCGACATCGGCGCCGACGAGGCCTTCGAGCTCGCCCGCAAGGCGGCGGTGAACAGCAAGTGGCAGATCGTCGAGGCGATCCGTCCCGGCGGCAGGGTCGGCAACGGCCGGATCGAGGCGGTGGCGCGCGGCCTCGTCCTCAACCTCGCCGACGACGTCACGGTCCGGGTGCGGCCCCGCGCCGACGGCGCCCGCATCGACGTGCGCTCCGCCTCGCGCATCGGGCCGCGCGACCTCGGCGCCAATGCCGACCGCATCCGCGCCTATCTCGACGAGGTGACGAAACTCGCCATCGCGGTGAAGTGATACGGTTCCCGCTCGATTCACGCGGGAACCGTATCACCAAGCCCGCGCGGCGCCTGAGCGAAGCCCATTTCCGCATCACGAAGCGATGAACGGGAAATTATGAGGCGTCCCGTCAGCCGGCCTCCGCCACCGGCTCGTAGCGGCCGTCGAGGCGGGGCAGGCCGTCCGTGGCCACGAGGCCGCGTTCGCACAAATCCTCGAGATGGGCGAAGACCGACAGCGCCGCCGCGCCGACGAGCGCGGGGCTCAGTCCCTGGTAGATCGCACGGACGACGGCCAGCACGTCGCGGTCGCCGGCTAGGAGGCGGGCGCGGATGGCGGTCTCGCGCTGGCGCCGATGGCCCCAGAGCGCCCGCACGAACCGCCGGGGCTCGCGCACCGGGCCGCCGTGGCCGGGCCAGAACACCGTCTCCTCCCGCTCGCGCAGGGCGTCGAGGGAGGCCATGTAGGCTCGCATCGATCCGTCCGGCGGCGCCACGATGGTGGTCGACCACGCCATCACGTGGTCCCCCGAGAACAGGGCGGAATCCTCGGGGAGGCTGAAGGCGAGGTGGTTCATGGTGTGGCCGGGCGTGGCCACGGCCCGCAGGGTCCAGCCCGGTCCTTCCACCGCCTCGCCGTCCGCCAGCACCCGGTCCGGGCGGTGGTCGCGGTCGGCGCCGGCATCGAGGCGGATCTCGCCCTCGGCGAGCGGCCGGGCCGCGACATGGGGGCCGCAGCCGACGACGGGGGCGCCGGTACGGGCCTGGAGCAGGCGTGCACCCGGCGAATGGTCGCGGTGAGTGTGGGTGACGACGATCTGCGTCAGCCGCTCGCCGGCGATCGCGGCGAGGAGCGCATCGATATGGCCGGCGTCGGCCGGGCCGGGATCGACGATCGCGACCTCGCCGGACCCGACGACGTAGCTGCAGGTGCCGCTCGCCGTGAACGGGCTGCCGTTGGGGCAGACCAGCCGCCGCACCAAAGGGGAGACCCGCTCGGTCACGCCGCTTCGCGGAAGCCCGGCGTCGAGATCCGGCGCGGCGTCCCCATCCTGTCGCTCGTTCGTCATCACGCCTCGGCCCGCATCCTCTCGCCAGCCTTGGGCGCAGATGCCGGACGAGATCAAGGCCGCCCGGTCGGCAGCAGGGGTCTCGCCCTCAGGGCTTGAACGGCGAGGGCACCACCACGCGCACCGCGCTGAAGGCCGGCTCCACCTCGATCGGAGGAGCGAGGGGCTGGAACCCGCCGACCTGCGCGAGCTGGACGCGGGCGCCGCGCTCGGCGGTACGCAGGGTCTTGCGGAAGGCCCGCGCGTCGGCCTCGCGGCGGATCACGTCGACCTTGGCGTCGATCTCCAGGCGGGCGCGGCGCGACAGACCCTTGGCCTGGCGGAAGTCCACCACCTCGAAGCCGCCGCTGCGAGCCTTGACGACGACACGGGCGCTGGCGTTCGTCGCCACCACGTCACCGGCCCGGAGGGTCAGGTCGCGATCGAGGGGCAGGGGAGCGGCGGCCACGCCCTCGGGCTGGCAGGAGCACTGGTCCACCCGCTTCACCCGGAACAGGTTGGCCGAGGCCAGCCTGGCATAGGGCTGCCCGGTGAGGCTGACGGCGCGGTCGAGCTCCGTCTCACCGCCGCCGAGGGTGTAGAGGGCGGTCGGCGCATTCGGGCAGGCGGCCGCGCAGGCGGCCTGGTGGACCGGCAGGTCGCGCTTGTCCCTCAGGCGGCCCACCGGGAACAGGTAGCCGTCGCAGGCCCGCACGCAGACGGTGCGCGAGCCCAGGGCCGATGCCGTGAGGGCGGCCGAGGCGCGCTCGGCGCGTGGAGGACGCGGCCGTGTCCGGCTCGGGGCTGCGGCCACCGGGCGCGGCGTCCAGCGCGGTGTGGCCGCGGCACCGACGCGACGGGCGTCGGGCAGCGACGAATACCGGCCCGGGCGGGGCGACGGACGCACAACGGGGACCGGTGCGGGGGCGGGGCCGGGGGCTACGCCGAACAACGACTCGAAGAACGCGCCGATGCCGCCGCGCTCGGACGCCTGCACGAAGCTCGTGGCGACGGTCATGCCGCCGAGACCGAGGATCAGCCCGGCGGTCGCCGTCCCGAGCATCTGCCGGCCAGTCTTCGACGGTGCCCAGCGTTGCCAATCCATCCTCGGGATATTCCTCTTCCGGAGTGCCGGCCGGGCCGACGCCTCGCGCGATCCCGCGCATCTCGAAGACGATTAAGGGGAGCTTAACGCCTCTTGCAATGGGGCAGGACAACCGAGGGGGAGGACAATCGCGGCGATGCGAAATCTTGGTTAGGTCACGTGGTTACGTGGTTGGGTTAGCGTCACCCCGCCGATCCCGCGCGCGGGAGCCGCCTCGTGGACCCAGGCCGGCGCCGCTCCGGCGGAAGGGCGCGAATCGTGCCTTTCCGGAGCGCCGGCGGCGACAGACTTAGCCGCTTGCCTTGATTATAGCCCATGCTATGAACCGCCACGGCGCGCCCGGGGCACGTCCGACCCGCTTTCTTTGGAAGACCTTCGGCATGACGGACCGCGCGGACCGGGACAAGGCCTGGCAATTCGACCGTGGGACGGAGGCCGTACCGAGCCTGGGCGCGCTGAACGGCAGCGTGCCGGTCCTGGCCACGGGCTCGTGGCTGCGACGCCTGCTCGGCTTCATGGGCCCCGGCTACATGATCTCGGTGGGCTACATGGACCCCGGCAACTGGGCCACCGACATCGCCGGCGGCTCGCAGTTCGGCTACACGCTGCTGTTCGTCATCCTGCTCTCGAACCTGATGGCGATCGTGCTGCAGGCGCTGGCCGCCCGCCTCGGCATCGCCACCGGACGCGACCTCGCGCAGGCCTGCCGCGACCATTATTCGCGCCCCGTCGCTTTCGTGCTCTGGCTCCTGTGCGAGGCGGCGATCATCGCCTGCGATCTCGCGGAGGTGATCGGCACCGCCATCGCCTTGAAGCTCTTGTTCGGCATTCCCCTGGTGCTGGGCGCGGTCATCACCGCCCTCGACGTCTTCCTGGTCCTGCTGCTGCTGCGCCGGGGCTTTCGCGCCCTCGAAGCCTTCGTGATCGCGCTGCTCGTCGTGATCTTCGTATGCTTCGCCATCCAGATCGCGATGGCGGCGCCGGTGATGAAGGACCTCCTGGCCGGGTTCCTGCCCTCGGCCGAGATCGTCACCAACCCCGCCGCCCTCTACATCGCCATCGGCATCGTCGGGGCCACCGTGATGCCCCACAACCTCTACCTCCACTCCTCCATCGTCCAGACGCGCGCCTATCCGCGCACCGAGGAGGGGCGGCGCGGGGCGCTGCGTTTCGCGGTGACCGATTCGACCATCGCCCTGATGCTGGCGCTGTTCGTCAACGCCGCGATCCTGATCATGGCGGCCTCGGTGTTCCATGCCAACGGCCGCATTAACGTCGAGGAGATCGAGCAGGCCTACGAGCTGCTCTCGCCGCTGCTCGGGGTCGGGATCGCCTCGACCCTGTTCGCGTTGGCGCTGCTGGCCTCGGGCCTCAACTCGACGGTGACGGCGACCCTCGCCGGCCAGATCGTGATGGAAGGCTTCCTGCGGCTCCGCATTCCCGATTGGGCGCGCCGGCTCATCACCCGCGGCATCGCCATCGTCCCGGTGGTGGTCGTCACCGCCCTCTATGGCGAGCAGGGCACCGCGCGGCTGCTCGTGCTGAGCCAGGTGGTGCTCTCGATGCAGCTGCCGTTCGCGGTGATCCCCCTGGTGCGGTTCGTGTCCGATCGGAGCAAGATGGGCGCCCTCGTCATCCCGGGCTGGCTCAAGGGACTGTCCTGGTCGATCGCGGGCCTGATCGTGACCCTCAACCTGAAGCTCCTGTTCGACACCTTCATGGGCGCCTGATTCACGGGCGCCCGATCGCGCCACGCCGCCCAGGGTCATTTCGACCCCTCGAACAGCACTTCGGCCCGGATACCATCCGAGCCGAGCGTTCCGTCATCGACATCAGTCGAGCGAGCCAGTGGCGCTCACCGTCGCCCCTTTTCGCCCGGCCGGGGCATCCGGACCGCGGCAGCCTAACGGATGCGACGCCCGCGCGACACCCGGACGGGAATGGGCTGCGGCGTCGCCACGGCGCCGCCCAGCATCCGGTCGAGGCCCTTCACGAGGGCCTCGGAGGCCGAATCCAAAGCCTTGATGAGGCGTCCGAGGCCGGTCTCGGACGGACGGGTCGAGGGCTGTGTCATGGCATCATCCACAGTGCAGGTGCTGGTGACGAACGCGACGCCGGTATCTCGGTTCCGGCTCCGTGATTGCTCATGTGGTGCGTCCACCTCCAAACGGCAGACCTGAAGGGCGATGCGCCGCACGGGGCCAGTGTGTCGTCGATCCCGCAATGCCGCAATCCCCGCGTGGCGAAAACGTGACGAAAGCACGGCCGCAACCAGGAACCGCCATCGGGACCTGACGTTATGGATGTCAAGAGGTCGCAGCGCCTGCTGCACCCGTTCCATCTTTGAAGGATGACTCCGATGCTGGGTTGGGCCGTTACGTTTCTCGTCGTCGCACTCGTCGCCGCCCTGCTCGGCTTCGGCGGCATCGCAGGCACCGCCATGGAGGCGGCCAAGCTCGTTTTCTTCGTGGCCATCGTCCTGTTCGCCATCTCGGCGGTGATGGGCCTTCTGCGCGGTCGTTCATCGAGCCTCTGACGCCGAAAGCATCCGGGCGGTGAGCACCTCACCGCCCGGATGAGCCCGGATGACATGGCGAAACTCGTGACGGATACGGCTCCCGCTGGAATCGGCCGGGAACCGTATCACAGGGCCCTTGAGGCCTCTGACGATGACTGAAATCCGTTCTGCGTAGCGATCACGGCACCACGGCAAGACAGGTGCTTCGCAACGAGCAAACCGTTCTCGGGTCAGGCCGCAGTCTGCGCGCGAACCGAAGAACGTCGATTCGAACTTTCCTGGAATCCGAACTCCGCTTTGGCTTCAGATGCCGCCATCCGCGCCGGTCTCACCGGCTTCGAGCTTGGCGATGAGATCGCGAAAACGATCGGGGACCGGTTGCTGGACGACCGCGTCGTACATCGTGCGAAGGTGAAGGCCGATCCGTCTCTGAGTGTGATCGCTGAGTTGTCCCGGAGCTGTGGAATCGCGACCGGATTCCTTACGCACGTCTCTACCGCCAGGCCCGTCGGCCTTCCCGTCCTCGTTCATGCAGTCGAACCCCTTGAGAGCCGACGGATGGGCGACGCCGTTTTTGTGGCTGGACGAAGCGCTTGACCCATACCGAGACTGCAGCTGCAACGCAGCCGCTCGCGATGGGTTCCGCCGGCTGGAACGGGACCATCGACGTCGGCGTTGAGACCGCGACCGAAAGGGTTCCCGCCGGGCATCACTTGCGACGCTGGGGACATGGCATCATGTAGGGGCCATGCAAAAAGGTCGCGCCTCGTCAAAAAGGTGCGGCCCTGGGAGAAGCTGTCCGGTAAGAGGCAGGCGAGAGCACTGCCTCGGCCGGAAGAACGAACGTCTCAAGGGGATCTAATGTCGACAGCCCAACTCGTGGTGCAGCATCTGCCGTACCTGCGCCGCTACGCGCGGGCCTTGACGGGCAGTCAGGTGGCCGGCGACGCCTATGTGGCCGCGACGCTGGAAACGCTGGTGAACGAACCGGAGACTCTGGGACGCAGCGCCAACGTCAAGGCCGACCTGTTCCGCGTCTTTACGCGCATCTGGAATTCCCTGTCGGTGAACGGGCAGAGCGACCAGGTGCAGCACGACCTTCCGGCGGAGGTCCGACTCGGCCAGATCACGCCGCTGCCGCGCCAGGCCTTCCTCCTCTCCTGCCTCGAAGGCTTCTCGGAAGAGGATGCCGCGATCATTCTCGACGTGGACGTGGCGCAGGTCCGCGACCTCGTCGACGAGGCCGGGCGTGAACTCGCCGCCGACATGGCCACGGACATCCTCATCATCGAGGACGAGCCCCTCATCGCCATGGACCTCGAGGCGCTGGTGGAAGGCCTCGGCCACAACGTCATCGGCGTGGCGCGCACCCGCACGGAGGCGATCAAGATCGCGTCCGAGGGGACTCGCCCCGGCCTGATCCTGGCCGACATCCAGCTCGCCGACGGCAGCTCCGGCCTCGATGCGGTCAACGACCTGCTCAAGACCTTCGAGGTGCCGGTGATCTTCATCACCGCCTACCCGGAGCGCTTCCTGACCGGCGAGCGTCCCGAGCCGGCCTTCCTCATCGCCAAGCCGTTCCAGCCTGCCAACGTCTCCGCGGTGATCAGCCAAGCCCTGTTCTTCCAGCAGAGCGCCCGCCGCCGCGACGTCAAGGCCGGCTGAGCGACGCCGTCGAGCGACCGCCGCGACGAGAAAAGGCCCCGGTCCAGAGACCGGGGCCTTTTCTCGTTCATGCGCCGGAAGACGCACGATCACGCACAAAAAAACGGGCCGGCGGAAGCCGGCCCGTGGATGAGTTTCCGGCCAATGCACAAGGGGAATGCGGTTGAGGACCAGGCGGCCGGGGTGCTCGAATAACGAACCTGTGCCGAGGCGGTTCCTCCCCGTCGCTTTTTCGAAGGGCGGTGTTTTTGCGCAACATTCGCGCGATCCCGGCGACGATCCGTTAACGAGGTCTGACCCCGCCCCCGCCGGCGGGATACTGTTTTTGCGCCATCACGGCACAATCGAGGAACCGAACAACCGCGCGCGTGTTGCACCGACATCCTGTCAAGTTGCCCCTGCAGGTTTTTGGAGGCTGCGACGATGCTACGGTCTGGTGCGCTACTCCTGCTGGCCGGGCCGGCCGCCGTCCTCGCGCTCTTCGCGCAGCCTCTGATCCGCGATGGCGTCGATCGGGCGCAAGCCGCTTCGCTGAAGACCAATCGGGTCGCCATCGGCGACGCCGGTACGATCGGTGCCCCAGCGACCGTCAAGGTCGCGGCGGTGGTGCGGTCGGAGGGCCGGCGATCCGTCGCGCCCGCCGCGAATCGGACTGGAACCGACAAAGCCTCCTCCAAGCCGCCGCGGCGGCTCATGAAGGAAGGGTGCGAGGGTGCGATCAGTTCGTTGGCCGGCCCCGAGGCCCGCCGCATGGTGCCTGGCCGCTGCATCGCTTGACGGACATTCCGGTTCCTGCTGAGCCGCGGTTCCTACCGTGAAACCGAGCATCGAAAAAAGCCTCCGTCCCAAGTGGGATGGAGGCTTTTTCATTCCGCATCTCGACTGGCGAACGGCGTCGCCCGATGGGGCTGCGCCGTTCGCCGGAACGGTTACTCGTCGCCGGGACGACCGGTGCCGGTGGACTGACCGCCCTTGCGACCGGCGGCCGAGGCCAACTCACGGTCCTGCGAGAAAGACCGCTTCTCGGCCGGGACGCTGCGCCCGCCCTTGCTCGCGATCTCGCGCTGCCGCTCCAGATCCATCGACGCGAAACCTCGCTTCGAGGTCGAATTTCCTGATGCCATCAGTGCCTCCTCAGCATGTCGCTCACAGCCTGAACAACCTTCGCCGATATCGATGGTTCCTCCCGCCAGAGCCGGCCGCGCTTCCCGGAACCATACCGGACCCCGAAGGCAGCACAGATCTTGAGAAAGCCGGCGTCGATCGGCCGATGCACTTCGCGACATCTTCCCGGCCGCCGGCCCGGATCAAGCTAAGCCGTTTGCCGGACCGACTGATCGAAACGGGGTTAGGAAACGCCCGATCGGACCGCGCCGGTCGCGTCGCGACTGGACAAGGGGCCGGCGACCCGCATGGATGCGCCTGATCGTGCCTCTCCATCCCCTTGCACAGACGAACAGCCCACCGGAGCGCCTACCCCATGACCCTGGACACCGAGGTCCTGTCCCTGCGCCAGGTGCCGATCTTTCGCGAAGTGGAGCCGTCGCGGCTCAAGCTTCTCGCCTTCACGAGCGAGCGGGTGCATTTCGACGCAGGCCAGCGCCTGTTCGCCCAGGGCGACGCGGCCGACGCCGCCTATCTGATCCTCGACGGCTCGGCGGCCGTGAGCATCGACGGACCACAGGGGCCCTTCCGCCTGGCGGTGCTCGGGGCGAACGCCCTGGTCGGCGAGATGGGCATCCTGGCGGACCAGCCGCGCTCGGCCACCGTCACGGCGGAGACCGCCACCATGGCCCTGCGCATCAGCCGGGCGGTCTTCCTCGAACTGCTGGCGCAGTTCCCGCAGATCAGCATCGCCGTGATGCGCGACCTGGCGCTTCGGCTGGAACAGACCAACCAGCAGCTCGCCCAGAGCCGCCGGTGATCGAAAGGCGGGCGGGTCAGGCCGGCGGATAGGTGATGAACTCCATCAGGGAGCCGTCGGGATCGCGAAAGTAGACGCTGACGCCGACGCCTGCGGCGCCGCGACGCTCCACCGGCCCGAGCTCGACGGGGACGCCGTGCCGGGCGAGGTGGTCCACCGCCCCCTCGATCGGACCTGACCAGCGGAAACACAGGTCGCTGTTGCCGGGCATCACCGGCTTCTCGGCCAGGATCGAGCCCGGCTGGCCGGGGCCGTGGACGTTGAGCTGCACGCCGCCGAAGCGGAAGGCCACCTTCGCCCCCGCCGGCACCACCTCGGCGCCGAGCACGTCGCGGTAGAACGCCGTCGACACCTCCCAGTCCGTGACGTGGATGACGCAATGGTCGAGGTGGATCGCCGGCCCGAGTTCGGCCAGGGCCTCGCCGGCCTGTTCGACGGGGTATGTCTGCGTGTCGGCCATCGCTCGCCCTCGCGGCGCCCTGTCCGGCGGCGCCCGGTCCCCGCTCATAACCCCGTTGCCGCCCAGGGGCGAGCCTTGCTCTCGCCATCCCGTGCCATCGGCCCTGAGGCGCAAAAGTCACATCGCCGGGGGAGGGGAGCGGCTAGTCAGGGGCAAGAGACATCTCACACCCGCCGGACGAGCCCATGACGACACGCCGGATCCTCATCGCCCTCGTCGCCTTCGCGCCGCTGGCCGCCTGCAACGCGCGCGGGCCCATGACGGTGGCCCAGACCGACGAGGCGGCCTGGTACACCGGCACGATGCCGGACAAGCCCTACGACGTCCCCCTGGTGGACACCGGCCGGCTCGATCCGAAGTATCGCCGCCAGATCGTGAGCTACAAGGGACCGGAGCGCCCGGGCACCATCGTGGTCGACATCGACGCCCGGCAGCTCGCCCTCGTCCAGGAGGACGGCACCGCGCGCCAGTACGGCGTCGGGGTCGGCAAGCTCGGGTTCTCGTGGAAGGGGCAGGCCACCGTCGGGCGCAAGGGCGTTTGGCCCGATTGGCGGCCGACCACCACCATGGTCTCCCTCAACCCGGACCTGCCGCGCACCCTCAAGGGCGGCGTCGACAATCCGCTCGGCGCCCGCGCCCTCTACCTCCACCAGAACGGACGCGACATCCTGTTCCGCATCCACGGCACCAACGAGCCTTGGAGCATCGGCGAGCAGCTGTCGTCGGGCTGCGTGCGCATGCTCAACGAGGACATCGTCGACCTCTACGAGCGGGTGCCGGTGGGCGCCACCGTGCTGGTCAAGCGCAACGGCAAGTATCGGGTCTGAGGACCGCCCTCCGTACGGAAAAAGGGCGGGCCGCCTCGTCGGCCGCCCGCCCCCTGGATGACCGATACCGACGATCAGGCCGCGGCGGCGGTGCCCTCGACGTTGATCGTCAACGCGATCTTGGTGAGGAGCTCGTCGGTGCGCTTCTCCTCCTGCAGGGTCTGGTCGAGGAGCTTGGCGGCATCCTTGTAGCCGAGCTGCGTCGCCCAGGTCTTGAGGGTGCCGTAGCGGGCGATCTCGTAATGCTCCACGGCCTGGGCGCAGCCCACGAGCACCGCGTCGGCGGCGGGGCTGCCGGCGAAATCCTCCAGGTCCTCCTCCATCTCGGCGGTGAGGCCCTGCATCGCCTCGCAGGTCTTGGCCCGCGCCGACTTGCCGATCATCTCGAACACCTGCTGCAGGCGCTCGACCTGAGTCGCGCTTTCCTCGGCGTGGGTCTCGAAGGCCTGGCGCAGGTCGGCGGATTCGGCGGCCTTGGCCGACTTCTTGAGCGCCTTCACCGATTGGCGCTCGGCGTAATAGACGTCCTTCAGGGTCTCGTAGAAGGCGTCGGCGAGGGTCTTTTCCTTGGCGGCCATGATGGGTGTCCTCGATTGTGTCGCGGGCGATGGCGCGGTCGCGGGAAGGCCTTTGCGATCGAAAGGCGCCTGCCTGACCCGAGAACCGGTCCCCCGAGACCCATGTTCCCCGCCCCTCGAATTCCCCGCCCCTCGAATTCCCCGCCCCTCGGATTTCCGGGGGACGCGTTCGACCTCGGCCGTTGCCATTCCCGTCACGCCCGGCGACAGATTCGGGTCTCACCGTTCGCGCCTCATCCGGAGCCCGGCCCCATGACCGTCACCATCGCCAACCTTCAGCCGATCATCGCCCTCCTCGCCGGCGTGCTGATCCTGATCGTGCCCCGGCTCCTGAATTTCATCGTCGCGATCTATCTCATCCTCGTCGGCCTGATTGGCCTCGGGGTGTTTCGCGCGCTATCCTGAGCGGGTGAGGTCTGCGGCAGGCTGCTGCGAAGACCGATGACATTCTGTGAAGATCGTCACGGGGTCCCTCGACGGGCCGGCTGTTCATCGTGCGTTGCGGCATGACATGGTCGAACGCGTCGACGGAGCAACCGCCGCGGGCTCCGAGCCACCGCTCGAACCCGCGCCCGGCCTCCTGAAGGCGGACTTCCTGCAAGCGGATGGGCGATCAATGGCGAAGTGGGTGTATTCCTTCGGCGACGGCAAGGCCGAAGGCCAGTCGTCGATGCGCAACCTGCTCGGAGGCAAGGGTGCCAACCTCGCCGAGATGTCCAATCTCGGCCTGCCGGTCCCTCCCGGCTTCACGATCACGACGGAAGTCTGCACCTACTACTACGACCACGCTCAGCAGTACCCGGCCGAGCTGAAGGCCGAGGTCCAGGCCGCCCTCGACGCGGTCGGCGCGCTGACCGGGCGCGGCTTCGGCGACCCCGAGAACCCGCTCCTGGTCTCGGTGCGCTCGGGTGCCCGCGCCTCCATGCCCGGCATGATGGACACGGTGCTCAACCTCGGGCTCAACGACGTCACCGTGGAGGCCCTGGCCAAGGGCGCGGGCGACCCGCGCTTCGCCTACGATTCCTACCGCCGCTTCATCACCATGTATTCCAATGTCGTGCTCGGCGTGGAGCACCATGCCTTCGAGGAGGCGCTGGAGCACTACAAGGACACCAAGGGCGTCAGCCTCGACACCGAGCTCGGTGCCGACGACTGGAAGACCCTGGTCGGCACCTACAAGAAGATCGTACGCGACGAGCACGGCTCGGACTTCCCGCAGGGCGCGGAAGACCAGCTCTGGGGCGCCATCGGCGCCGTGTTCGATTCCTGGATGATTCCGCGCGCCAAGAAGTACCGCGAGCTGAACGCCATCCCCGCGAGCTGGGGCACGGCGGTGAACGTCCAGGCCATGGTGTTCGGCAACATGGGCGACACTTCCGCCACCGGCGTCGCCTTCACCCGCAACCCCTCCACCGGCGAGCGCGCCCTCTACGGCGAGTTCCTGATCAACGCCCAAGGCGAGGACGTGGTGGCGGGCATCCGCACACCGCAGGACATCACCGAGAAGGCGCGCCTCGAGGCGAAGAGCGAGAAGCCGTCGATGGAACGGGCGATGCCCGAGTCCTACGCCGAACTGGTGCGGATCTACGGCCTCCTGGAGACCCACTACCGCGACATGCAGGACATGGAGTTCACCATCGAGAGCGGAAAGCTCTGGATGCTCCAGACCCGCAACGGCAAGCGCACCGCCAAGGCCGCGCTGCGCATCGCCGTCGACCTCGCGGCGGAAGGCCTGATCACCCAGGAGGAGGCGATCGGCCGGATCGAGCCGGCGGCCCTCGACCAGCTCCTCCACCCGACCATCGACCCCAAGGCCGAGCGCAAGGTGATCGCCTCGGGCCTGCCCGCCTCGCCGGGTGCGGCCACCGGCGAGATCGTGTTCAATTCCGAGGATGCCGAGGCCGCCCGCAAGGCCGAGCGCAAGTGCATCCTCGTGCGCGTCGAGACCTCGCCGGAGGACATCCACGGCATGCATGCCTCCGAGGGCATCCTCACCACCCGCGGCGGCATGACCAGCCACGCGGCGGTGGTGGCCCGCGGCATGGGCAAGCCCTGCGTCTCGGGCTGCGGCACCATCCGGGTGGACTACAAGGCCGGCACTCTGTCGGTGGCCGGCACCACCCTCAAGGCCGGTGACCGCATCACCATCGACGGGTCGACCGGCCAGGTGCTGCTCGGCGAAGTGGCGATGCTGGAGCCATCGCTCTCGGGCGAGTTCGCCACCCTGATGGGCTGGGCCGACAAGGTCCGCACCATGAAGATCCGCGCCAACGCCGACACCCCCACCGACGCCCGCACCGCCCGCAACTTCGGCGCGGAGGGGATCGGCCTGTGCCGCACGGAGCACATGTTCTTCGAGGGCGACCGCATCGTGGCGGTGCGCGAGATGATCCTGGCCGACGACACGCAGGGGCGCCGCGCGGCCCTGGCCAAGCTCCTGCCTTACCAGCGCCAGGACTTCGCCGAGCTGTTCACGATCATGTCCGGCCTGCCCGTGACGATCCGGCTGCTCGACCCGCCGCTGCATGAGTTCCTGCCCCACACCGACGAGGAGGTGCAGGACGTCGCCCGGAGCACCGGCGTCTCGGAAGAGAAGTTGCGCCGGCGGATGACCGAACTGCACGAGTTCAACCCGATGCTGGGCTTCCGCGGCTGCCGCCTCGCCATCGCCTTCCCCGAGATCGCGGAGATGCAGGCGCGTGCCATCTTCGAGGCCGCCGTCCAGGCCGCCAAGGAGACCGGCGCACCGGTGACCTCGGAGATCATGGTGCCGCTGGTCTTCACCAAGATGGAGTTCGACCTCGTCAAGGCGAGCATCGACGCCATGGCGAAGGCGGTGTCGTCCGAGACCGGAAGCGAGGTCGTCTACCAGGTCGGCACGATGATCGAACTGCCCCGCGCCGCCCTGCGGGCGGGCGACATCGCCCAGACGGCCGAGTTCTTCTCCTTCGGCACCAACGACCTGACGCAGACCGCACTCGGCATCTCGCGCGACGACGCGTCGAGCTTCCTCGGGCCTTATACCCAGCGCGGCATCCTCACGGCCGACCCGTTCATCTCCATCGACCAGGAGGGCGTGGGCGAACTCGTGCGCATCGGCGTCGAGCGGGGCCGGGCGGTGCGACCGGACCTGAAGCTCGGCATTTGCGGCGAGCACGGCGGCGATCCGGCCTCGATCGGCTTCTGCCAGGAGGTCGGGCTCGATTACGTGTCGTGTTCGCCCTATCGGGTGCCGATCGCCCGCCTGGCCGCCGCCCAGGCGGCCCTGGCGGCGCGCAAGACCTGAGCCCCATCGGAGCCGTCTCCCGTGGCGCCGAGGCGTCCGGGAGACATCGACCGCGCCACGGCGCGGGCGTCTCGCCGGGCGAGGGCTGCCTCGCGGAACGTCATCGCGATGAAAAAGGTGGCGACGCCGATGTCCGGCCGGACATCACGATGCCTGCCACGATCCTTGCCACGATCCTTGCCGCGATCCCTGCCACGATCCCTGCGATGACGGGCGGCGAAGGCGCGGGACGCCCCGTTGCCGGTGCCCCTCGGAGGGGCCTCGCCGGACGATGAGGAATCGTTCACCAAAAATTTCGTTCTGCGAGAGAACCGACGACGAGTCGGCACGTTGGGTGCTAGTGCCACTCCGACGCGCAGGGTCGATCTCGACCTGCCGGGCGGCATTATCCGCGGGAACGCCGGCCATGAACGACACCCGTCCCACCGACATTTTTCTCGACCAGCCTCCCGTCCCGCTTCCGCGCTCCCTGCAGCAGGCCTACCTCTGGGTGCTCGGCACCGTGAGCATGGCCGGAACGGTGCTGGTGCTGGTGTTCGCCGTCGCGACCCAGAGCAACGCGGATTCCGAGCGGATCGCGACCACGCAGGAGGGTGGCGTGAAGGGCCTCCTGTCCGCCATCGTCGCCACGCACGGACGTCCCGGCGCAATCTGACGCTCGGATCTCGCTCGCAGACCGTGCCACGACGGCACCCGAGCCGGGCGACCCTCTTAACCGCGCCTCAACCATGAACCGCGACGATCATCCGGTGGCCGCACCCCGAAAGGGCACGGCCACCGGTGGTCCTTGGTTCAGGTTGGTCGAGCGTGAGTACGCAGCGAGGACGGCGGGCCTGCAGGCGCGGATTGATGGCGGCGGCGGTGACGCCGTGGATCACGGGGCTCGGCCTCCTGGTGTCCTTCACCGCCTCGGCGGGGACCGACACCTCGCTCGGGTCGAGCCTGATACCGCAGCACGCGGTGCGGCTGGTGCCGCCGCTTCCATCGGGCTCCGCCCTGATCGGCAACAGCGATGACGCGATGGCCGACGCGTTCGGCTCCGCGCCCCTCCGGCCGGACCTGAAGCGACACGAGGGAGCGGATTCCATGGTCTTTCCGCAGCCGCAGCGGTCGGGCAAGGGCGACGCCGCCGTGGCGCCTGGGCCGAGCTTCGCACGCAGCGCCCGCTCGATGCACGACAGCGGACGCTCGCTCATGAGGCCCGGCCTGTCGGGGCGGATGACCGGCCTGCTGGCGCCCGGCGCCGCGACCTGGAACCCCGAGGAGACGTCGGAACCCGGCTTCCTGACCGCACCCGAACCGGAGACAGACGGGATCGCATCCGCGCCGGCCGCGTCCGACGGATCGACCCCGGCGGTGCCGCGCGCGGTCGCCCTGTCCTCCACGACCCCGGCACCGGCCGACGCGACCCCCGTCGAGGTGGCCGCCGCGACCCTCGCCTTCCCGAGCCGCATGCCCGCACCCGAGCCGGAACAGCCCGCACCGGAGGCGACGGTGCCCGACAACGCCCGCCACCGCTACGCCGACCTGATCGTGCCCGAGGCCCTCGACCGCGAGCAAAGGTGCTTGGCCGAGGCCGTGTACTTCGAAGCGCGCAGCGAGCCGGAGGCCGGCCAGGCGGCGGTGGCCCAGGTGGTGCTCAACCGGGTCAAGAGCGGGCTCTACCCGACCAACGTCTGCGGCGTCGTCTATCAGAACCGCCACCGCTACATGGGCTGCCAGTTCTCCTTCGCCTGCGAGGGCAAGTCCCTGCGCATCGCCGACGGCCCATCCTGGCAGAGCGCCAGCCGCATCGCCAAGGCGGTGATCGAGGGACGCACCTACCTGAGCGAGGTCGGCGGGGCGACCCACTACCATGCCGACTACGTCAAGCCCGGCTGGTCGCGGCGGTTGAAGAAGATGGACGTGATCGGCCGCCACATCTTCTATTCGCTCAAGCGCGGCCAGACCTGATCCGGCAAACCCGATCCGGTCCTGCGAGATCGGGTCCTGCGGGATCGGGTCACCGCCTCGGGCTTTGGCTTTTCCCATCGCCTCTGCCACAGACGAAGCGGCCGGAGGTATCCCCCCGGTCGTCGAGGACACGGCGCCATGCCCCGATACTTCTTCAGCACCCATCTTAACGGCGACGTGATCGCCGACCCGGACGGCACGGTCCTGCGCGATGCCGACGCGGCCTGGGACACGGCGCTGAAGACGGCCCGGGCTGCCCTGCGCCAGGCGGGACGGGACGATCGCCGGCTCCTGGCGGCCGTCCTCGTCGTCACCGACGCGGCGGGCGAGGTCGTCCTGGAAATCCCGTTCGCGGAGGCCGTGACGTCGGCGCCGGACCCGACCGAAGGCGAACGGTAGGGCATCGGAACGACGACCCGCGCGGTCAGGCGCTGCGCCGCGGCGAAGACCGTCCCGGTCGACACCCCGTCACGAACCGGGTTGACCGTCGTGCGGACGAGCCATACAAGACGTCGCGTCCGCCCTACGTATGCACATGTTATTATTGCGTTATTTCCGATAGACCCAACGCCCGGAGGGTGTATCGCCCGACGTCTGCATCCGGTAGGGAGGGCTCGGTCGATGCGTCCCGGGGCGTTCGACGTTCCGTATGTCGTGCCGCCGGCAGGTCTTCACGTCGACACGTTTCTCCTCGGCGAGTTTCCCTTCGGCAAGTCTTCTCCTCGACAAGTCTTTTCCTCGCAAAGCGTGAGCGCCCTGTCGTGACGGTCGAAAGCCGCCTCAAACCGGCCCATCACGTGGAACCCCTGGTCGAGGGCGTAAGCGGGTTGTGGCGCTCGACGGGACAGGACCCCAATTTCTGGGTGTTGCCGCCCCCGGGCAAGAAGCGGCATCGCGGCGGCTGGACCCGCCTGATCTGCGACCTGCGGCTGCCGACCCCGGCCGATCTCGCACCCTATCCCGCCATCGACCTCGCGACGATCGACAAGTCGAAACTCAATCCGGTCCTCTACGTCGATGACGGCAACGGATTTCGCGAGGATCTCTGCATCGCCCTCGAGGTGTCGAACGGGGGGATCGACAACCTGATTCGCCTGCCGCGCCGGGTGAGGGGCCTGCGATTCGACCCGATGAACGCGCGGGGCGCCTTCGTCCTGTCGGGGCTGCGCATCAGGTCCTTGAGCCTGCCCGCAGCCGTGTCGGAAATCGCCCGCCGGATGATCGCGGGCCTGCCGGAGTCCGAGCGCGCATGGCGTCGCTATGCCCCCGTCGCCCTGCGCTACGCCACGCGGACGAAGCCCGCCCGGGTCTGGCGCACCTTTTTCCGAAGCGCACGGCCCAAACCCGCGCCACCCTCCTACAAGGCCTGGATCGACCTCATCGAGGCGCCCAACAAGCCGACAACGGCCGCCATGCGCGTCGGGATCGCGCAGTTCGCCCGGCGGCCGCTGATCTCCATCGTCATGCCGGTCTACGACACGCCCAGGGTCTGGCTGGAGGCCGCCGTGGCCTCGGTGAAGGCGCAGGCCTACGAGAACTGGGAACTGTGCCTGTGCGACGACCATTCGTCGGCGCCCCACATCCGGCCGATGCTGGAGGCCTTCGTCGCCGGCGATCCGCGGATCAAGCTGCACCGGCGCACCAGCAACGGCCGCATCTCGGCGGCGACGAACGACGCCATGGCGCTCGCCACCGGCGACTACCTGACCTTGATGGACCACGACGACGCCATCCCCGACAACGCCCTCTACGAGTTCGCGCGCGTTCTCGACGAGGACGACAGCGTCGACTTCATCTATTCGGACGAGGACAAGGTCTCGATCGAAGGCGTGCGCTACGAGCCGTTCTTCAAGCCGGACTGGTCGCCCGAGGCCCTCGAGGCCTGCATGTACACCGCCCATCTCGCCCTCTACCGGATGGACATCGTCCGCAAGGTCGGCGGCTTCCGCGAGGCCTGCAACGGCGCCCAGGACTACGACTTCGTGCTGCGCTACACCGAGCACGTGCGCAACGTCCGCCACGTGCCGAAGGTGCTCTATCACTGGCGCGCGATCCCCGGCTCCACCGCCCAGCACATGGACAACAAGGACTACGTGATCGACGCTGCCGTCCGCGGCCTCGAGGACCGGGCCCGGCGCACCGGCGAACTCGATTTCGTGCGCCCCGGTGCCTACAAGGGTTGCTTCGAGCTGCGCCGCAAGGTTCGCGGCACGCCGCTGGTCTCCATCGTCATCCCCACGGCCGGGCGCGACAGCGTGATCGGCGGGCGCAGCGTCGATCTCGCGGCCGCCTGCGTCGAGAGCATCCGCAGCCTCAGCACCTACGGCGCCATCGAGATCGTCGCCGTCGACAACGGCGACCTGCGGCCGCAGACGATCGAGGCCCTGGCCGGCCACCGGGTCCGCACGGTCACCTACGGCGAGCCGGGCTTCAACGTCGCCGCCAAGATGAACCTCGGGGCCCGGGCCGCCACGGGCGAGGTGCTGGTCTTCCTCAACGACGACATGGCGGTGATCACCCCCGACTGGATCGAGGCAATGCTCTCGGTCCTGCAGATCGACGGCGTCGGGGCGGTGGGCGCCAAGCTGCTGTTCGAGACCGGCCAGATCCAGCATGCCGGCGTCTCGGTGCTCCATGCCGGGCCCGACCATATCCGGCGCGGCTATCCTGGCGACGATCCGGGCCACTTCTTCAGCACCGTCGGCAACCGAAACTACCTCGCCGTCACCGGCGCCTGCATGATGGTGGACCGGGCCGAGTTCGAGCGCCAGGGCGGCTTCGACGAGCGTTACGCCGTCAACTACAACGACATCGACCTGTGTCTCAGGATATGGGAAGGCGGCCGGCGCATCGTCTATTGCGCCCAGGCCTGCCTCTACCACTACGAGAGCCGCAACCGGGCCCGCACCGTCGATCCGGGAGAACTCGCCCGCTTCCACGAACGCTGGCGGCCGGTCCTGCCCCGCGATCCGTATTACGGCGAGTGGTTCGAGGCGATGCCGCCGACCTTCGAGCTCGACCCGGTCCGGTTCTGACGGACCGCCTTCCTTCGCGTCCGGCGAAGGATCGGAGCGGCACTCTCGTATTGCGAACGATTCGAAACTGCGCGCAAGCTCCGCCCCGGCCGCCGATGGATGACGCGGTCGAGGCGACGATCGCGGCATGCAGGCAGCAGGATTCCTGAGCGAACAGGCAACGGTCGTCGCGACCGGGCTTCTGCTCGTCCTGTGCATGGGCCTGTGGGCGAGCGGCCTCGTGGCCGAGATCGTGACGGCCCTGCTGTTCTTCGCCGTCGCCATGCTGCTGCGGCTGGCGCCGACGGCGACCGTCTTCTCGGGCTTCGCCTCCTCGGCCTTCTGGCTCGTGCTGGGCGGGATGGTGGTGGGGCTGGCGATGACGCGCACCGGCCTCGGCGAGCGCCTGGCGCGGGCGCTGGCCGGACGGCTGTCGGGCTCCTATCCCGGCTTCATCGCCGGCCTCGTCGCCCTGTCCCTGGCGCTGTCCTTCGTGATGCCGTCGAACCTCGGCCGCATCGCCCTCCTCGTCCCGGTGGTGCTGGTGCTGTGCGACCGGTTCGGCCTCCGCCCCGGCCGACCGGGCCGGACCGGCGCGGTGATGGCGGTGGGCCTGGCGACACCGATCCTGTCGGCGGCAGTGCTGCCCGCCAACGTCCCGAACCTCGTGATGTCGGGGACCGCCGAGGCGCAATACGGGCTGCACATCGCCTACCTGCCGTACCTGGTGCTGCACGGGCCGGTGCTGGCGCTGGCCAAGGGCGCACTCCTCGTTCTGGCAACGCTGTGGCTGTTCCCCGACAGGCTCGCACCCCTCGCCGCGGGGGCGGAGGCCCTGCCGCACACGCCATTCAGCCCGGCCGAGCGCCGCCTCGGCGTCGTGCTCGGCCTCACCCTGGCCCTGTGGGTGACGGACAGCCTGCACCATATCGCCCCGGCCTGGATCGGGCTCGCCGCCGCGGTGGTTTGCCTGATGCCGCGCATCGGCGTGCTCGGGCCGGAGGCCTTCGGCGCGGTCAACCTGCGCACCTGTTTCTACGTGGCGGCGCTGCTTGGGCTGGTGGCCACCGTCGACCAGACCGGCCTCGGCGCCCGCCTCGGCCATGCCCTCCTCGATCTGGCGCCGCTCCATCCCGGGGAGACCCTTCAGAACTTCGGCGTCCTCACCGGCATCGCGGCGCTGCTGGCCCTCGTCGTCACCGCCAACGGCGCGCCGGCCCTCTACACGGCCCTCGCCGGGGAGATGAGCCGGGCCAGCGGATTGGCCCTCGACGACGTCGTGATGATCCAGGTGATCGGCTACTCGAGCCTGTTCCTGCCCTACCAGGCCCCGCCGATCATCCTTGCGATGCATCTCGGCGGGCAGACCCTGAAGGACGCCACCCGCATCACCGCGCTGCTGGGGGCGATCTCCCTCGTCGTCGTCGCACCCCTGGACTACCTCTGGTGGCAGACGCTGGGGCGTCTGTCATGAACGGCCGTCCTGGCGCGGAGGCGACCGCGACGCAGGTTGCAATGCAGCAAATCTGTTTCGCATCGCCGCATGGACGTCTTGCGCGGAGAGCCCGAAGCGATACTCCTTGGAGAGTTTCCAAGACTGGGAAAGCTTCCGAGACTGGGAAAGCTTCCGAGACCGCGCCCGCCGACCCATCGCCCACCGAGACGGCGCCCATCTTCGATCGAGGACGATAAGCCCGATGCCTTCCAGCCCTCGCCCCACGGTCACAGCGCCGCTCTCGCCCCACCTCCAGATCTACCGCTGGACCTGGACCATGGCGATGTCGGTGTTCCACCGCATCACCGGCACCGCCCTCTACGGCGGTACCGCCCTCGTGGCGATCTGGCTCGTGGCCCTTGCCGCGGGCCCCGCCGCCTACGGCTGGGTGGCGTGGTTCTTCGGCTCCATCCTGGGGCGGCTCGTGCTGTTCGCCTACACCTGGGTGCTCCTGCACCACATGCTGGGGGGGCTGCGCCACTTCGTGTGGGACGTCGGGCAGGGCTTCGACCGCGACAAGCGCATGGCGCTGGCCCGCGGCACCCTCATCGCCTCCGTGATCCTGACCGTCCTGATCTGGGCGCTCGCCCTCCTGATCCGCTGAGGAGCCGCACCATGGCAAAGACCTCTCCCTCCCTGCGCACCGCCCGCTCCCGGGTGAAGGGCCTGGGCGCGTCCGGCCACGGGGCCGGGCACTGGTGGCAGCAGCGCGTCACCGCCGCCGCCAACGTACCGCTGATGATCGCCTTCGTCGTCGTCATCGCGATGATGGCGGGGCGGCCCTACCCGGAGGCCGTCGCCCTGGTGTCGCACCCCCTCGTTGCGCTGGTCCTGATCCTCGCCGTGATCTCGGTGGCGCTCCACATGAGGATCGGAATGCAGGTCGTCATCGAGGATTACGTCCAGGACAAGGGCCTCAAGTTCGCGGCCCTGTTCGCCAACACCGCCTACACCGTCGCCGTGGCCGCCGCCTGTCTCTACGCGATCCTGCGCGTGAGCCTGGCGCGCCTCGTCTGACCGCAACCGAACCCGAGGGATCTCGCTCATGGCCACCAACGGCAACGGGGCTTCGGCCTACACCATCATCGACCACACCTTCGACGTGGTGATCGTCGGCGCCGGCGGCGCGGGCCTGCGCGCCACGGTGGGCTGCAGCCAAGCGGGCCTGCGCACCGCCTGCATCACCAAGGTATTCCCCACCCGTTCGCACACGGTGGCGGCGCAGGGGGGGATTTCGGCCTCGCTCGGCAACATGGGGCCGGACGACTGGCGCTGGCACATGTACGACACCGTGAAGGGGTCGGACTGGCTCGGCGACCAGGACGCCATCGAATACCTCGTCCGCAACGCGCCGGCCGCCGTCTACGAACTTGAGCACTGGGGCGTGCCCTTCTCCCGAACGGAAGAGGGCAAGATCTACCAGCGCCCCTTCGGCGGCATGACCACCGAGTACGGCAAGGGCACGGCGCAACGCACCTGTGCCGCGGCCGACCGCACCGGCCACGCCATGCTCCACACCCTCTATGGGCAGGCGGTGAAGAACAACACCAACTTCTTCATCGAGTACTTCGCCCTCGACCTGATCATGGACGAGGACGGGCGCTGCCTCGGGGTCGTCGCCATCGACCAGGCCACCGGCGAGATCCACCGTTTCCGGGCCCAGCAGACGATCCTGGCCACCGGCGGCTACGGCCGCTCGTATTTCTCGGCCACCTCCGCCCACACCTGTACCGGCGACGGCAACGCCATGGTCCTGCGCGCCGGCCTGCCGCTGCAGGACATGGAGTTCGTGCAGTTCCACCCCACCGGCATCTACGGTGCTGGCTGCCTCATCACCGAGGGCGCGCGCGGCGAAGGCGGCTACCTGACCAATTCCGAGGGCGAGCGCTTCATGGAGCGCTACGCGCCATCGGCCAAGGACCTCGCCTCCCGCGACGTGGTCTCGCGCTCGATGACCATGGAGATCCGCGCCGGTCGCGGCGTCGGCAAGGGTAACGACCACATCTACCTGCACCTCGACCACCTCGACCCGGCGATCCTGCACCAGCGTCTGCCGGGCATCTCGGAATCCGCCAAGATCTTCGCCGGCGTCGACGTCACCAAGGAGCCGATCCCGGTGCTGCCGACGGTGCACTACAACATGGGCGGCATCCCCACGAACTATCACGGCGAGGTGCTGACCCTGAAGAACGGCAACCCCGACACGGTGGTGCCGGGCCTGATGGCGCTCGGCGAAGCGGCCTGCGTCTCCGTCCACGGCGCCAACCGGCTGGGCTCGAACTCCCTCATCGACCTCGTGGTGTTCGGCCGCGCGGCGGGCCTGCGCTGCGCCGAGATCGTCGAGCCGGGCCGCCGCCAGATGGATCTGCCGAAGGACTCGGCCGACAAGGCGCTCTCGCGTCTCGACCGCTTCCGCTACGCCGACGGCGGCACCCCCACCGCCGAACTGCGCGCCGAGATGCAGAAGACCATGCAGAACAACTGCGCCGTCTTCCGCACCGGCGAAGTGCTGGAGGAGGGCAAGGCCCTGATCCACAAGGTCGCCGCCGGCACGGCCGACATCCGCATCGAGGACCGCTCCCTGATCTGGAACACCGACCTCCTGGAGAGCCTGGAATTCGACAACCTGATCGGCCAGGCGGTGGTGACGATGGAATCGGCTGCCAACCGCACGGAGAGCCGCGGGGCGCATGCCCGCGAGGACTTCCCCGACCGCGACGACAAGGAATGGATGAAGCACACCCTGGCCTGGATGAACGACACCTCGAAGCAGGTCAGCATCGATTACCGGCCGGTCCATACCTATACGATGTCGAACGAGATCCAGTACATCGAGCCGAAGGCGCGGGTGTATTGAGGAAACGGTCTTTGACTTGTTTCCAGTGATGAATCTTTCGAGACGGAAATAGGCACGCCACACCATGGCCGAATTCGCCCTCCCCAAGAATTCCAAGCTCACCGAAGGCAAGACCTGGCCCCGGCCGGTCGGCGCCAACAACCTGCAGGAGTTCCGGATCTACCGCTGGAACCCGGACGACGGCGCCAACCCGCGTGTCGATACCTATCAGGTCGACCGCGACGATTGCGGGCCGATGGTGCTCGACGCCCTCCTGTGGATCAAGGCGAAGGTCGATTCGACCCTGGTGTTCCGGCGCTCCTGCCGCGAGGGCATCTGCGGCTCCTGCGCCATGAACATCGAGGGCCAGAACGCCCTCGCCTGCACCATGGGCATCGACGAGTGCCAGGAGCACGCGAAGGGCAAAAATCCTGGGGCAAAGAAGACCGGCGCGGTGCGGATCTACCCGCTGCCGCACATGCCGGTGCTGAAGGACCTGGTGCCGGACCTGACCAACTTCTTCGCCCAGCACGCATCGATCGAGCCCTGGCTCCAGACCGAGACCCCCGCCCCAGAGGGCGAGTGGAAGCAGACACCCGAGGACCGGGCGCAGCTCGACGGGCTCTACGAGTGCATCCTGTGCGCCTGCTGCACCACCTCCTGCCCGAGCTACTGGTGGAACGGCGACCGCTTCCTCGGCCCCGCCGCCCTGCTGCAGGCCTACCGCTGGCTGATCGACAGCCGCGACGAGAACACCGGCGAGCGGCTCGACGCGCTGCACGATCCGTTCCGGCTCTACCGCTGCCACACGATCATGAACTGCGCCAACGCCTGCCCGAAGGGACTGAACCCGGCCAAGGCCATCGCCGAGATCAAGAAGATGATGGTCGTGCGCGACATCTGATACCATTTCCGGCTGATCACTTCGTGATGCGGAAATGGGCTTCGCTCAGGCGCCGCGCGGACTCGGTGATACGGTTCACGCTTGATCCAAGCGGAAACCGTATCACCCCCCTCCCTCCGTGGAGGGAGATTGCCCAACGGATACCGGGCAAGTGAGGGAAACCGCGACGACCTTTCGGGACAGGGGCCTGTGCCCCGCTCTTCCGACCCACTTCGTGGGCTAACCCTCCCCCGCAATGGGGGAGGGTCTTTTGGTACTACTCCGCCGGTGCGGGGTGAGCCGAAGGCCTCGCCTCCGCCTCCGTTTCCTCGGCGCCGCGCGGCTTGACGCGGAACAGCCGCATCACGACGACGAAGAACACCGGCACGAACATCACGGCCAATACCGTCGCCGAGATCATGCCGCCGAGCACGCCGGTGCCGATCGCCTGCTGGCTCTTCGAAGCCGCACCGGACGCGATGGCCAGAGGCACCACGCCGAAGATGAAGGCCAGCGAGGTCATCACGATCGGGCGGAAGCGCAGGGTCGCCGCCTCCACCGTGGCGTCGACCAGGGACTTGCCCGGCTTCCAGAGGTCCTTGGCGAATTCCACGATCAGGATCGCGTTCTTGGCCGAGAGGCCGATGATCGTGATGAGCCCGATCTTGAAATAGACGTCGTTGGGCAGGCCGCGCAGGTACACCGCCGCCACCGAGCCGACGACGCCCAGCGGGATGACGAGCAGCACCGAGAACGGGATCGACCAGCTCTCGTAGAGGGCGGCCAGGCACAGGAACACGATCAGGATCGAGAGGGCCAGGAGCAGCGACGCCTGGCTGCCGGCCTCCTTCTCCTGGAGCGATTGCCCGGTCCAGGTGTAGCCGAAGCCCTTGGGCAGCTGCTCCATCAGGCGCTCCATCTCGGCGATGGCATCGCCCGAGGTGTAGCCGGGCTTAGGCTCGCCGGTGATGCGCACCGACTGGTAGCCGTTGAACCCGATGATCTGGGCCGGGCCGACGCTCCACTTCAGGTCGGCGAAGGACGACATCGGCACCATGGTGCCCTGCGCGTTCTTGACGCCGTAGTTCAGGATGTCGGCCGCCTTCAGGCGCTGGCTGTCCTCGGCCTGCACGATGACGCGCTGCATCTTGCCCCGGTTCGGGAAGTCGTTGGTGTAGACCGAACCGAGATTGACCTGGATCGTGTTGTTGATCTCCTCGAAGTCGACGCCGAGCGCAGCGGCCTTCTCGCGGTCGATCACGAGTTCGGCCTGGGGGGCCGGCGGCAGGCCCTCGACGTAGACCTTGGTGAGGATCGGGCTCTTCTTGGCGAGCGAGAGCAGTTGCTCCTGCGCCGCCATCAGGGCCGAGTAGCCCTTCTGCGCCCGGTCCTGCAGGCGGAAGCTGAAGCCCGAGGCGTTGCCGAGGTTGTCGATCGGCGGCGGCTCCAGCGCCTGGATGATCGCGTCCTTGTAGCCGGACAGCGCCTTGTTGGTCCCCTCCACGAGGTTGGCGGCGGAATTGGCCGCGTCGCGCTCGCCCCAGGGCTTGAGGGTGACGAAGGCCTGGGACGTGACCTGGCCTTGTCCCGAGAACGAGAAGCCGTTCACGATGGTCACGCTCGCCACGCCCGGCTGGGCCAGGAGATGCTCCTCGACCTTCTTCACCGCCGCTTCCGTGCGGTTGAAGGACGAGCCCGGCGGCGTCTGGATGTCCACCGTGAAGAAGCCCTGGTCCTCCACCGGCAGGAAGCCTTCGGGCAGGCGCACGAAGGCGTAGGCGAGGCCGGCGACCAGGATCAGGTAGATCACCATCACCCGCCCGGAGCGGGCGATGAAGGCCGAGACGCCGCGTCCGTAGCGGGCGGTCTCGCGGTCGACGACGCGGTTGAACCAGCCGAAGACGCCGCCCTTGGAATGGCCGTGGCCCTTCTCGATGGGCTTGAGCAGGGTGGCGCAGAGCGCGGGCGTCAGGGTCAGGGCCAGGAGCGCCGAGAAGGCGATCGAGGTCACCATCGCGATGGAGAACTGCCGGTAGATGATGCCCACCGAGCCGGGGAAGAACGCCATCGGGATGAACACCGCCACCAGCACCAGGGTGATGCCGATGATGGCCCCGGTGATCTGGTCCATGGCCTTGCGGGTGGCTTCCTTGGGCGGCAGCCCCTCCTCGTTCATGATGCGCTCGACGTTCTCGACCACGACGATGGCGTCGTCGACGAGGATGCCGATGGCCAGCACCATGCCGAACATGGTCAGGACGTTCACCGAGAAGCCGGCGAGCAGCATGACGGTGCAGGTGCCCATCAGCGCGATGGGCACGACGATGGTCGGGATCAGGGTGTAGCGGATGTTCTGCAGGAAGATGAACATCACCACGAACACGAGGACCACCGCCTCGATCAGCGTCATCAGCACCTTGTGGATCGAGGCGTTGACGGCGGGCGTGATGTCGTAGGGGATGTCCCACTTCACGTTGGAGGGGAAGAACTGCGACAGTTCCTCCATCTTGGCGCGGATGCCCTTGGCGGTCTCGAGGGCGTTACCGTCCGGGGCGAGCGTCACCGAGATGCCCGCGGCCGGGCCGCCGTCGAGGCGGGTGGTGAACTTGTAGTCCTCGCCGCCGAGCTCGATCCGGGCGATGTCGCGCAGGCGCACGGTGGAGCCGTCCGGGTTGGCGCGCAGCACGATGGCACCGAACTCCTCGGGCGCCGTCATCTGGCCCTTGACGATGATGGGGAAGTTGACCGGGTTGGTGGACGGGCTCGGCTGCGCGCCGACCGCGCCCGAGGCGATCTGGACGTTCTGGTTGGTGATGGCCTTGGAGACGTCCGAGGCGTTGAGCGAGAGGCCGCGCAGCTTGTCGGAATCGACCCAGATGCGCAAAGACCGCTCGGTGGAATAGAGCGTAGCGCGGCCGACGCCGGGGATGCGGCGGATCTCGTTGATGACGTTGCGGATGAGGAAGTCGCCCAGCGCGATCTCGTCCATCGACTTGTCGGGCGAGATCAGGGTGATGATGTTGAGGGTTGCGGCCGAGGCCTCCTCCACCAGGGTGCCCTGCTGGCGCACCTCCGCGGGCAGGCGCGCCTCGATGCGCTTGAGGCGGTTCTGCACCTCGACGCCGGCGAGGCTCGAATCGGTCCCCGGCTTGAACTGCGCCGTGATCTCGACGACGCCGAAGGCGTCGCTGGCGCTCTCGAAGCTCAGGATGTTGGCGGCCCCGTTGAGCTCGTCCTCGATGAGACGCGTGGTGCCGGTATAGAGGTTCTCCACCGAGGCGCCGGGATAGGCGGTGGAGAGGGCGATCGAGGGCGGCGCGATCACCGGATACTGCGCGATCGGCAGCATCGGGATGGCCAGCACGCCGCCCAGGCAGATGAACAGGGCGACGACCCAGGCGAAGACCGGCCGGTCGATGAAGAAGGATGCCATGGCTCAGCGCACCCCGGCTTCCGTGACGGGGGCAGGGGCCCCGGGAGACGCCTTGTCCCCGGCATCCGCCTGCGTACCCTTGGCTTCGCCGTCGGCGGGAACGGGCTTGACCACCATGCCGGCGCTGATCTTCTGAACGCCCTCGACGACGACGCGCTCGCCCGGCTTGAGGCCTTCGCGGATCAGCCAGTTGTTCTCGACGATCGGGCCGACCTCCACGGGCTGGAGCATCACCTTGTCGTCCTTGCCGATCACCCAGACCTCGGCCTTGCCGTCGTTGGTGCGCTGGATCGCCTGCTGCGGCACGGCGATGGCATCCTTGTCGATGCCCTGCTTGATGCGGGCGCGGGCGTACATGCCGGGGAAGAGGTCGTCGTTGGGGTTGGGGAAGAGCACGCGCAGGGTGACCTGGCCCGTGCTCGGGTCGGCGGTCACGTCCGAGAACAGGACGCGGCCCGCCGATGGATAGAAGGAGCCGTCGTCCATGATGAGCTGCGCGTTGGCGCTGTCGTGGGCGAGACGATCGAGTTCGCCGCTGGCGAGATCCCGCCGCAGCTTGGTCAGTTCGCCGACCGACTGGGTGATGTCCACGTAGATCGGGTCGAGCTGCTGGATCGTGGCGAGGTTGGCGGTGCCGCCCTGCTCGACGAGGGCGCCCTCGGTGAGGAGGGCCCGTCCGATCCGGCCCGAGATCGGGGCGCGCACGTCGGTGTAGCTCAGGTTGAGCCGGGCCCTGTCGCGCGACGCCTTGGCACCGGCCACCTCGGCTTCGGCCTGCTTCTGCGCGGCGTAAGCGCTGTCGTACTGCGCCTGGCTGGCGGTCTGGCGGGAGAGCAGCGTCTCGAGGCGCTCGGCCTGCTGGGAGGCAAGGACGAGGGCGGCCTCGGTGCGGGCCAGCACGGCCTCGGCACTGGCGAGATCGACCTGATAGGGAGCCGGATCGATCTTGTAGAGGACGTCGCCCTCCTTGACCTGGCTGCCCTGCTCGAAAGTCCGCTTGACCACGAGGCCGCCGACGCGGGCCCGCACCTCGGCGATCCGCATCGGCGCCACGCGGCCGGGCAGGTCGCGCTGATAGGGGATCGGCTGCGGCTTGACCGTGACGTAGCTGATCTCCGGCGGCGGCGCGGCGGGTGCGGCGGCCTGCTGCTTCTGGTTGCAACCGGTGAGGACGGTCATCAGGAGAGCCGCCGAGACGACGGTCGGCCAGGGCCGGTGGGACGAAGGCACGATCGGGATGCTCCTGAATGAGGCACGCGAGGCGAATGACCGGCGGCATCGGATGAAGCCCGGTCGACGAAGACCCGCGAAACGCCCGCGAGGGTGATCGGTAAGAAGCCCCATGCACGCTGCACGCCGGACATGGCGAGGATGCGGCGGCGACGGGGGATCGCGACCGGCCGAAACGGCGCACGGTCACGAGGGCGAGAGCCCAGCGGGGGCCTAGATAACCCGGGGAGGCCTGTCGGGAAGCCATTGGCCGAGGCGGCCGGCGGGACCAGGTCCCTGCGCCACCCGGAACCGAGCGTCCGCCGCGTCGATGGCGGCCACCGGCTCGCGGACCGCCTGATGGACGCCGACCCCTTCGTCGGCGACCTCGCCCGCGACATGGACCGGCACGAGCCCGTCCATACCCGCGCCGACGAGATACACCGGCGACGCGCGCCAATGCGGGAGCGGCTTGGTGTCGGTCGGGCCAAAGCCGCCAAAGGACGCGAGAACGATCAGGCCGACCGCAAGGAACCTGAAGAGTAAGAGGCCGGACACCCGTGCGCGCACGGACGCGCCACGCACCGGTCCGGCGCCTTGGTTCCTGCGCTCACCCGAGAAATGCGGCGTCGCGACGATGATCCGAGTGGGTTGCACGGGCAGACTCTGGGGCCGCCGCCGCCGGGCCGCAACTCCCTGCGACATTCTGTCGACCCGGCACCGGACCCTGCCAACCGCTGAAAAAAGACCGATCCGGGGCCGTTCCCGGGCGGATGGCTCGATCCCCGGACGCCTTGCCCGGACGCCTTGCCCGGACGCCTTGCCCGGACGCCCTGCCCCCCCCGAACGCCTTGACCCCCGAGTCCGGGCCGGACAAGGCTGGCCCCCGTCACGCGACTCGACCGATCGAGGTCGGGCCGGCCACGGGCCGCCGGGATGGTTTTCGCCCGCCCGAGCCTTGGTCCGCCCCCCACACGAGAGAGAACGACCATGCGCCCCTTTTTCCTGCGCCCCTTTTTCCTGCGCTCTTCCCGCTCGATCGCGGCATCCGCCTTCGCGGCCCTGATCGCCGCCGGTACGCCGGCCCAGGCTGCCAATCCGTTCGACAGCGGCCCGATCGCCGACTTCATGAACATCTTCCGCGAGCAGGCGATCCCGCGCGAGACGGTGGCGTGGAAGGGCTCCGAGAAACCCGGCACCGTCGTGGTCTCGCAAAGCCAACGTCGGCTCTACTACGTGCTCGGCGGCGGCCAGGCCGTGCGCTACGGAGTCGGGGTCGGCCGGCAGGGCTTCTCCTGGTCCGGCCAGAAGACCGTCACCATGAAGCGGGAATGGCCGTCGTGGCGGCCTCCGGCCCAGATGCTGGCCCGCCGCCCCGACCTGCCTCGCTTCATGGCCGGGGGACAGGACAACCCGCTCGGCGCCCGCGCGATGTATCTGGGCTCCTCGCTCTACCGCATCCACGGCTCCAACGAGCCGGAGACCATGGGTGCCGCGGTCTCGTCGGGCTGCATCCGCATGACCAACAAGGACGTGGTCGACCTCTACGACCGCGTGAAGGTCGGAACGCGGGTGATCGTGCGCAACTGATCCGGTTTCCGCTTGAAGCAAGCGGGAGCCGTATCACAGAGCCCGCGCGGCGCCTGAGCGAAGCCCATTTCCGCATCACGAAGTGATCAACCGGAAATGACATGAGGCGCCGGCCTCCTACGGCCGTTCACCGGAAACACCATGATCCTCGGCATCGACATCAGCCTGGTCGCGACCCTGTTCGCGGTGGCCGTGGCGGCGGGCTGCGTCGACGCCATCGCCGGGGGCGGGGGGCTCATCACCGTCCCCGCGCTGCTGCTGGCCGGGCTCGACCCCGTGGCGGCCATCGCCACCAACAAGCTCCAGGGCAGCGCCGGGGCGGTCTCCTCCACCATCGCCTTCGCGCGGCGCGGGCTGATCCATTGGCCCGCCGCCTGGAAGATCGCGCTCTGCGCCGGGATCGCCTCGGTGGCCGGCGCGCTGTGCGTCAGCCTGCTGCCGCGCGCCGTCCTCGATGCGGCGGTGCCGATCCTGCTCGTGGGCATCGCCCTCTACTTCGCCTTCGCCAAGCGCATGAGCAGCGAGGACGCGGCGGCCCGGCTGACGCCGGGGGTGTTCGCCCTGAGCGTGGCGCCGGCGGTCGGCTTCTACGACGGCGTGTTCGGCCCCGGAGCGGGCGCCTTCTACATGATCGGCTTCGTGACGCTGCTCGGGCTCGGTGTGGTGCGGGCCACCGCCCATACCAAGCTCGCCAATGCGGCGAGCAATCTCGGCAGCCTCGCGCTGTTCGCGGCCGGCGGCCACGTGGTCTGGCCGATCGGCCTCGCCATGGCGCTGGGCGCCTTCATCGGCGCCCAGATCGGCTCGGTCCTGGCGATCCGGCTCGGCGCCCGCCTGATCCGGCCGCTGCTGGTGACCATCGCCTGCGCGATGGCGCTGCGGCTGCTCTCGAACCCGGAGAACCCGCTCAGGCAGGCGGTGACGGCGGCCCTGTCCGCAGGATAAGGCCTGTCGCAACCGTCAGCGCGGAATGAACGCCCAATAATCCAGGTCCAGGATCACGGCCGGATCGTAGCCGTCGCCGACCATGTGGGGATGGGCGCCACAAGCCTGGTTCTTGGTGGCGACGGTGCGCAGGCGAAGCGCTCCGATGTCCGTGCGCCCAGGGAGTTCGGCGGTCTCCAGCACCTCGCTCCAGGCATAGACGGTGTCGCCGGCAAACAGCGGCGCCACGTGGCGGCCGGCGTTGATGCCGGCGAGCGCGAAGGCGTTGCCCAGACCGTTGAAGCTCAGCGCGCGGGCGAGCGAGATGACGACGCCACCGTAGATCAGGCGGCGGCCGAAGCGCGTGTCCTTGGCGGCGAACCCGTCGAAATGCACCTTGGCGGTGTTCTGGTAGAGGCGCGTGGCGATCTGGTGCTCGGCCTCCTCGACGGTCATGCCGTCGACGTGGTCGATCTTCTCGCCGACCGTGTAATCCGAGAAGCGGTGCGGGCTGCCCGCCAGATCGAGGTCGTAGGCGGCCGTGTTCAGCGGGGGGAGGGCGCCGGCGAGATCGACCGGGTCGACCACCTTGGCGAAGGTCGGGACGTGCTCCTGCGCGATCGTGGCCTCCGGGTCGCGCTTCCTCACCAGCACCCAGCGGCAGTAGCTCAGCACCGTCTCGCCGTTGGCGTCCGAGCCGGTGGAGCGCACGTAGACCACTCCGGTCTGGCGGTTCGAACTCTCCTTGAGGCCGATCACCTCCGAGACCGTGGACAGGGTCTCGCCGGGATAGACCGGCCGGCGAAAACCGCCCTCGGCATAGCCGAGGTTGGCCAGGGCGTTGAGCGAGATGTCCGGCACCGTCTTGCCGAAGACGACATGGAAGGTCAGCAGGTCGTCGAGGGGGCTCTGCGGATAGCCGATGGCGCGGGCGAAGGCGTCCGACGACTGCACGGCGAAGCGGGGGCCGTAGAGCGCGGTGTAGAGGGCGACATCGCCGCTCGTCACGGTGCGCGGGGTGGCATGGCGGATGGTCTCGCCGAGGCGGTAGTCCTCGAAGAAGCGGCCGGGATTGGTCTTCATGCGCGTCGTTCCTGCGAGAATGTCGGCCGTTGTCAGCGCGTGTAGACCACCGTCTGGGTCGGGATGAACTCGTGCAGCAGGCGACTCGCGAACAGGAGCAGGAGCACGAGCACGATCGGCGAGAGGTCGACGCCGCCGAGATTGGGCAGGATGTTGCGGATCGGCCGGAGCACGGGCTCGGTCAGCCGGTACAAGACCTCGCCGATCTGCGACACGATCGGGTTGCGCACGTTCACCACGTTGAAGGCGACGAGCCAACTCAGGACCGCGCTCGCGATCAGGACGTAGATGTAGAGCTGGACCACGGTGTCGAAGAGCCAGATGAAGGCGTTCATGCGCGGTTCCGATGTCCTCGAAGCGGCCCGACCGGAGGGCACCGGCAGGCGCGGCGGCGGCGGGAATTTTACGGAATTGACAGGCCGAGGCGCCCGAGCCTAGAAGGCTCGCACCTCGGAACGGGGCTGTAGCTCAGATGGGAGAGCGCCGCAATCGCACTGCGGAGGTCAGCGGTTCGATCCCGCTCAGCTCCACCAGGCCGTCCACATAAACTGGAGGGCTGGTGGTCGTCAGGAATAGTCTTTTCGTTTTGGTGGGTTAGGTGAGGGTCTCTTTCGGAGAGCCCGTCTCTGCCGTTTGCTGCGCCGTTTTGGGCGCCGGATCTCGGCCCAGTCTCAGGCAGGCCAAAAACCGTTTCCGCAGATGCACGGCGATCGGCGGCTTTCAGCAGTCCTCGGCGGTGGTCGTAACGCGGTTTTCTCGGTCAGCGACGCCGCTCACTGCATCTGCCGCGGTCGGTGATGCAGAAGGCCGACTGGCGAGGCGGAGCCTGCGAGGCTAACGATCAGAAGGATCGTCGCAGGATGCCGGTTCCGATGGCTTCGCTCAGAACCCGATCGCGTGTTCCTGTTCAGCCCAGGACAGCGGGAGCTCGGCCAGCGACTTGATGCCGATGCCGCGCGGCAGTCGGCCCTCGACGAGGGCCTGGACGATGCGCGGCGACAGCTGTGCCAACGACAATGTCATCCGGACCGAGCGCTCACTGCAGCCTTCCCGCATGGCGATGGCATCGGTGTCGGCGATGCGGGCCGCGAGGAGATCGTCGATCCAGGATCGAGCGGTGGCGACGGCCTTGAGGATGCGGGCGCGGTCCTCGACCTTCATCGGGCGGAGGCCAAGGCGATCGGAACCAGGCGGCACGATGATCTCGCGATGCCGTTGGCTCCGGTTCGGCGACCACCTGACTTGAACGACGCTGCGCTCCTCGCCGGTGAGTTCGAGGTGCAGGGCATCGGGATGCACGACGACCTGGGCCAAGCCTCTTGCGATCACCTCGGCATCGCTGAGGTCGCCTGCCCTGGGGAACTGCGAGCGCAGGGACTGGACGACGGCCGCTTCGATGTCGGGGGCGGAGAGGCGGCGGATCGGATTGGCATCGCTGTGCCTCGCAGCTTCCTTCCCCTTCAGGACGGCCTGGCTGACGTAGTAGCGGTAGCGCCGTGTCCCCTTGACGGTATGGCTCGGGGTCAGGGCATGACCCTCGGCGGTGTGGATGCGGCCGACGAGGAGATGCTCGGAAGGCAGGCGGTGCGATGCCTTGCCATGATGGTTGGCTGTGAGCTTTGCCTGCACCACCTCGAAGATGGCCGCCTCGACAATCGGCTGATGCTGGCCCTCGAAGACGCGACCGCGATGGGTGAGCCTGCCGATATAGAGTGGGCTCGCCAGGATCTGGTAGAGATGCCCCCGACTGAAGGGCTTGCCTCCAAGGCGATTGCCCTTGCCGTCGATCCGCTCGGGCACGGTGATGCCGGCCTCATCCAACTCGGCCTGCAACCTGGTGACGGCGCCAAGCTCGAGGTAACGAGCGAAGATGCTGCGGATCAGGACGGCATGCTCCTCGACCACATGGAGGGCGCGCGCTTCGACCCGGTAGCCGAGCGGTACCACCCCGCCCATCCAGAGGCCCTTGCGCTTCGAGGCTGCGATCTTGTCGCGGATGCGTTCGCCCGTGACCTCCCGCTCGAACTGGGCAAAAGACAGGAGCACGTTGAGGGTGAGCCGGCCCATGCTGGTCGTAGTGTTGAAGGCCTGGGTCACCGATACGAACGAGACCCCATGCGCATCGAACAGCTCGACCAGCCTCGCGAAGTCCGAAAGCGAACGGGTGAGGCGGTCGACCTTGTAGACCACCACCACGTCGATGCGCTTCAGGGCGATCTCCGCCAGCAGCCGCTGCAGGGCAGGGCGCTCGAGCGATCCACCCGAGAAGCCGCCATCGTCGTAGGGGGCGGGGAGGCAACGCCAGCCCTCATGGGCTTGGCTCTTGATGTAGGCCTCGGCCGCTTCGCGCTGATTGTGAAGCGAGTTGAACTCCTGCTCCAGCCCGTGCTCGGTCGAGACCCGGGTGTAGATCGCGCAGCGCAGCGGCCTCGCCACCGGAGCTGCGATGCTGCGCGATGTCGAGGCGCCACGGCCGGTCATGGCAGACGACTCCCGACGGCCGCAGTGGCACGAGCCGCGATACGAGCGCCTTGCGGTTCCGGGGACTTTGTCTTCTCGCGCAGGCCGAAGAAGCGCGGCCCGTTCCAGTTGGTACCGGTGATGGCGCGAGCGACCTTCGACAGGCTGTCGTAGGATTTACCTTCCCAGGCAAAACCCTGGTCGAGCACCGTGACCCGGTGCAACTGCCCCTGCCATTCCCGCACCAGCAAGGTGCCCGGGCGGTGCACCGGGCGGGCGGGCATGGCGATTGCCTCGTCGCGGCCGGGTGATTGTGGTCCGAGGCGATCCAGTAGCGCCACACTCTCACGATCGAGGTCGCCGAGCGCTGCGGCCTGGAGGCGATAGGCGAGCAGGCGATGCAGGAAGGCACGGGACAGCTTCTCGGGTGCGGGACGCCCGACCAACCGCCGCCAGCGTCGCCGCAGCTCCGCCAGATCGGCCGAGGCCAATCTGGCGAGGTCGGCCTCGATCCGATCCTGCCCGGACCGAGGAGCGCGGGAGAGCAGGGCGCTCATCGGCGATCAGACCGCCGTCGCGCCGGCGGATGCGCTTGCATCGACCGCTCCTCGTGCATCGGCAGGCTTCCGTTTGGCAGGGGTGCGCCGAGGCTTCAGCTTGTCCGGCTCTGCGGTCATGATGCGATAGGCTGTCGATCCATCCTCGCGTGTCGACTTCACCAGAGTCAGCCCGCCCGAGCGCAAACGAGACAAGGCAGCGCGGGTGGTGTGCGGCAGCCAGCCTGTGAGGACGATCAGTTCGGACAAGTTTGCGCCTTCGGTTCGGCGGAGGAAGTCGACAACCTGTTGCCGCTTGCTGGCCGATGCCAGATGGGTGGACACAGCAACCGGCGGCTCCAAGCCAACGGACCGGTACCCGGCTAAAGTCAGGTGGTGGCTGACCTGGCCATCCCGATCGCATGACACGATCAGTTCGTGCTTGAGGAGCTTTGCCATCAGGCGCTGGGCCGTGACCGGCTTCAGCGGTGAAGGCAGCACGATCTGGCCGTCAGGCCGACCGCAAGCGAGGGTGAGGATCTTGGCTTCGGTGCGGGACGGGGTGAAGGTCGACATCGATCGTGTTCTCCGGGATCGGCAGGAGCTGCCACCACCCTGACCCCGCAGTCGGCGCGATGCCGGCGGGGCAGGGGGCCCGGAGAGGGCTAGATTTGCGCGCGGTCAGTCGCTCGACCTCCACCGCGACTCGCCAGCGCGGCTCACACGACCGGTCAGACAGACAGCACCGTAAGGGGGTCTTGCCTCGTTGATGGGCTCATCGCGATCTATGGCCATCAAAAGCGCCTCTCATTCTGAAACGGCCCCGACAGAGTCCACAGCCATCTTGGCTACCGCTGAATCAGCGATCAGCCAACAACCGATCTCGTTGAGGCACAACGCTATACTCGATCCTACTGAGCGCATTGCTCTCCCCTGACCATTCGACCCAGCACACACACGCTCCGTTCGACGGACATGTCGAGCGCAATAGTTGTAAAATCCTAGTGCACTCACAGAATAAGGCAGGGCCCGTTACAAAATCAGCGCTACGAGACCATCGTCGCCCCCGTTTGCAACGGTGCTACTGCACTGCTGCTGCTGACCCTTTCCAGACTTCCAGTTCGATCTCCATTGAGGCCCGCTTCCCTTTTTTGAGCGGACATTTAGCAGGAGATAGTGACGAGGATGCTGAAACAATTTTCGACGTAAAACACACTGGGCGGGCATCAACTACCGTGTCGAGCCCGCACGGCCTCTCGGTGGTCTGCGACCTGCGGACGACACTCCAGAGGAAGCGCCATGACTCAGAAAAGGGGTGATTCGTTGGGATGCCGCGGGCGCTCGCGTGATCCCTGATAATTTGCTGGTAAAGGGCTGAGCTTCGTTGCAGGGCTTCCGGCTGGTGCACGGCTTGAGCCTTATACCAAGCCTCGCTGAGCAGGACTCACGCGGGGTAGCGTCAGCATCTCGGTCGTGATTCCTTCCTTGGGTTTGGAGCCTGAGGAGGATGCGATGGCTGCTC
>NZ_LMQK01000007.1:0-92876 GCF_001424525.1 Methylobacterium sp. Leaf399
TCCAACAGCTCCAACGAGGGCTTCACCGGCGGCGGCCAGGTCGGCTACAACTACCAGTTCACCCCGGGCTCGGGCCTGGTGGTCGGCGTCGAGGCCGACGCCCAGTACGTCGACTTCGGTCGTAACCGCACCAACTCCATCCTGACCCCCGGCTTCACCGCCACCCCCGGCGTCACCTTCGTCGATCCCCGCGGCACCGCCAGCCTCGACTACTTCGGCACCGTGCGCGGCCGCATCGGTTACGCCTTCGACAAGGTCCTGTTCTACGGCACCGGCGGCTTCGCCTACCTCGACTACTTCGGCACCGTGCGCGGCCGCATCGGTTACGCCTTCGACAAGGTCCTGTTCTACGGCACCGGCGGCTTCGCCTACGGCGCCGGCAGCAACGAGCGTTCGTTCGGCGGCTTCCGCGGCAACGACGACTTCCGCACCGGCTACGCCGCCGGCGGTGGTATCGAGTACGCCCTYCCCACCGACTCCTTCCTGAACTTCTTCAAGTCCTCGGCYGTCACGCTCAAGGTCGAAGGCCTGTACGTGAACCTCGAGAACAACAACCGCAACGCYGGCGTCTACGCCTTCGACACCAACGGCGTCACCTACCGCCAGCCCGGCTTCTCCAACCGCAGCAACGGCACCGAGTTCGTCGCCGTCCGCGCCGGCCTGAACTACAAGTTCGGCTCCTACTAGCCTACCGCCAGCCCGGCTTCTCCAACCGCAGCAACGGCACCGAGTTCGTCGCCGTCCGCGCCGGCCTGAACTACAAGTTCGGCTCCTACTAGGATCCGAACGCTCCCTCGCCGGCACGCCCGGCGGGGGAGGCTCGACGACAGAACGTCAAAAAGCCCGGCCTCGCGGCCGGGCTTTTTCGTTGTCGGACGACAACGCATCGGGACACCCTCCCCACGACTGGGGAGAGGTGTTCCGGCGCGCCTCAGATATCGAGTTCCGCCCCGTCCGCGAAGGCGGCGCGTTCGGAGATGAAGGCGAAGCGCGCTTCGGGTTTGTTGCCCATCAGGCGCTCGACGGCGTCGCCGGTGGAGGCGCGGGCGTCTTCCAGGACCGCGACGCGCAGGAGCGTGCGCTTCCCCGGGTCCATGGTGGTCTCCTTCAGCTGTGCCGGCATCATCTCGCCCAGGCCCTTGAAGCGGCCGATCTCGACCTTGGCGCCCTTGAACACGGTCTTGATCACCTGCGCCTTGTGGGCGTCGTCGCGGGCATAGGCCGTCTTGGCGCCGTGGGTCAGCCGGTAGAGCGGCGGGATCGCGAGGTAGAGGTGCCCCTTGTCGATGAGCTTGGGCATCTGCCGGTAGAAGAAGGTGATCAGCAGCGAGGCGATGTGGGCGCCGTCGACGTCGGCGTCGGTCATGATGATGACCTTCTCGTAGCGCAGGTCCTCGCCCCGATAGGCAGAGCCGGTGCCGCAGCCGAGCGCCTGGGTCAGGTCGGAGATGAGCTGGTTGGCGCCCATCTTGTCCCGGCTGGCGCTCGCCACGTTGAGGATCTTGCCCCGCAGCGGCAGGATCGCCTGGCTCGCCCGATCCCGGGCCTGCTTGGCGGAACCGCCGGCGGAATCGCCCTCGACGATGAAGATCTCCGAGCCGGCCATGCCGGCCTTGGAGCAATCGGCGAGCTTGCCCGGCAGGCGCAGCTTGCGGGTGGCGGATTTCCGCGCGACCTCCTTCTCCTGGCGGCGGCGCAGGCGCTCCTCGGCCCGGTCGATCACCCAGTCGAGCAGCTTGTTGGCCTGGGCCGGGGAGGCGGCGAGCCAATGGTCGAAGGCATCGCGGATCGCCGTCTCGACGATGCGCGAGGCCTCCACCGTGGCGAGCTTGTCCTTGGTCTGGCCCTGGAACTCCGGCTCGCGGATGAAGACGGAGAGCATCGAGGCGCAGGTGGCCATCACGTCGTCGGTGGTGACATGGGCCATGCGCTTGGCCTGGCCGACCCGCTCGGCGTGCTCGCGCAGCGCCCGCAGCAGGGCGACGCGCAGGCCGCTCTCGTGGGTGCCGCCCTCTGCGGTGGGGATGGTGTTGCAGTAGGAGGCCGAGACGCCGTCGTCCACGACCATCCAGGCCACCGCCCATTCGAGGGAGCCGTGACCTCCCGGTTTGGCGACCTTCCCCGAGAAGATCCCGTCGGTGACGAGTTCCTTGCCCTCGAGATCGCGGGCGAGATAGTCGCGCAAGCCCCCGGGGAAACGGTGCACGGTCTCGGCCGGGACGTCGTCGATCCCCTCCAGCAGGGCGGGCGCGCAGCGCCAGCGGATCTCGACGCCGCCGAACAGGTAGGCCTTGGAGCGGGCCATCCTGAACAGCCGGCGCGGGTCGAACCTGAGGGCGCCGAAGATCTGTGCGTCGGGGTGGAAGCGCACCCGCGTGCCGCGCCGGTTCTGCACCCGGCCCACCGTCTCCAGGCCGCCCTGCGCGTGCCCGCGCGAAAAGGTCTGGCGGTAGAGGGTCTGGCCGCGGGCGACCTCGACCTCGAGGAGGTCGGACAGGGCATTGACCACCGAGATGCCGACGCCGTGCAGCCCGCCGGATGTCTCGTAGACCTTGGAATCGAACTTTCCGCCGGCATGCAGCGTGGTCATGATGACCTCCAGCGCCGACTTGCCCGGAAACTTCGGGTGCGGGTCGACGGGGATGCCGCGGCCGTTGTCGGTGACCACGAGGTGGCCGCTCTCCTCCAGTTCGACCTCGATGAAGCTGGCGTGGCCCGCCACCGCCTCGTCCATCGCGTTGTCGACCACCTCGGCGAAGAGGTGGTGCAGGGCGCGCTCGTCGGTGCCGCCGATGTACATGCCCGGCCGGCGCCGGACGGGTTCCAGCCCCTCCAGCACCTCGATGGAGGAGGCGTCGTAGCCCGCTTCCGCCGCGTCCTGCGGAGCCTTTATGTCCAACAGAGCCTTGCCGTCCTGCGGAGCCTTGCCGTCCTGCGAAACCTTGCCGTCCTGCGGAGCTTTGGGCAACGGCGTGCGGGCGGCCGCCGGCGACCGGGCGCGCGGGGGTGCCGGAGCGAAGAGATCCACCGGCCGGCCGACGGCTTCGGCCTGGGGAGCCTGACGGGGCGTCTCACGTTGAGTCATCGCGCGACCATACTGGAACGAAACGGAAACGTGAAGCGGCGCACCCGGGGCAGGGCGGGCCGCTTCACGGTTTAGATCAGCTTGCGCCGTTTCCGTTAACGTCCTCCCGACGGCGCTTCAGCTTCCGACCCGGCCGCCCCCGCGCCGGGTGATCGCCACCACCGCCGGGCGCGGCGGCATGCCCTCGTCGAAGTCGGGCCAGCGGGTCGAGGGCGCCTCGAAGGTGGCGGGCTTGGCCTTCGGATCGTCCTCGTCGGCCTCGCCGGGGTGCTGCACGGCCACGAAGAAGGTGGTGTCGTCGGGGGTGAAATAGGGGCCGCACATCTCGGCGCCGTTGGGCACGCGGAAGAAGTGCTTGGCGGTGCCGCGTCCCGCCCCTTCGGTCTCGAGTCCCCAGATGCCGTCATTGCGCCCGGTGCGGGAGGCGGAATTGCCGTCGGTGGCGACCCAGAGCCGCCCTTGTGAATCCACCGCGCAATTGTCGGGCATGCCGAACCAGCCGTCCTTGGTGGTGGCCGAGGAGAAGGTCGCCCCCACCGCCGCGATCGCAGGATCGCCGCAGCGCACCAGGATCTCCCAGGCGAACCCGGGGGCGGCATGGTCGCCGTCGTCGGGGGTGAGTTCGACGATGTGGCCGAAGCGGTTGTCGCCGCGCGGGTTGGCGGCGTTCACGTCGTCGGGCTTTCGCGAGGCATTGTTGGTGAGCATGACGTAGACCTTGCCCGTCCTGGCGTTGGCCTCGACGTCCTCGGGCCGGTCCATCTTGGTGGCGCCGAGCGCATCCGCCGCGAGGCGGGTCTGGATTAGCACGTCGGCCTGGCTGGCGAATCCGTTCTGCGGGGTCAGCGGGCCCTGGCCGAACACCAAAGGCAGCCAGGTGCCGCGTCCGTCGGCGTCGAAGCGAGCGACATGCAGCGTGCCGCGGTCGAGGATGTCGCGGTTGGCCGATGCATCGGCGGCGACCGCGTCGGCGGTGACGAACTTGTAGACGTAGTCGAAGCGCTGGTCGTCGCCCTGGTAGACCACGTAGCGGCCGCCGCTCGAGACGATGCCGGCCGCCCCCTCGTGCTTGAACCGGCCCATGGCGGTGCGCTTCTTGGGCACGCTGGCGGGGTCGAAGGGGTCGATCTCCACCACCCAGCCGAAGCGGTTGGCCTCGTTGGGCTCGGCGCCCACGTCGAAGCGGGGGTCGAAGCGGCCCCAGGCGTAGGCGTTGCCGGGGATGCCGAGGCGCTTGTGGTTCCCGGCCTCCGGCGAGCCCTCGGCGAGGGTCCCGGAAAAGTAGTAGTTGATGTTCTCCTCGCAGGTGAGCCACGTCCCCCAAGGCGTTGTGCCGCCGGCACAATTGTTGATCATGCCGAGCACGGTGCGGCCGTCCGGGTCGGCGCTTGTCTTCATCCGGTCCGCGCCCGCGGCCGGGCCGGCGATCGTCATCGGCGTCGTGGCGGTGATGCGGCGGGCGTAGGCCGAATCCGGCACGACCCGCCATGTCCCGTCGACCTTCCGGACCTCGATGACCGAGCCGCCGTGGGCGGCCATCTCGATCCCGACGAGGTCGGCCGTCATCCCGGCCAGGGCGACGCTCTTGATGTCCTGCCGGCCGAGGCCAGGGAACATCAGCTCCTCGTTGGTGTACTCGTGGTTGACGACCAGCAGGCCGTGCGCCGCCGGGTCCGCCGCCCCCGGCATCGGGAAATACCCGACGAAGTCGTTGTTGTAGCCGAACTGTCGGCCCTGCGCCTCGGCCGATTGGTTGCGCGGGTCGAAGGCCGGCGCGCCGGGCAGGACCGGATCGCCCCAGCGGATCAGCACGTCGGCATCGTGCCCCTCGGCGACGTGATGGCGGTCGTCAGAGCCGGCGGCGATCTCCTTGAACGGAAACGGCGAGGCCGCCGCACCGTCCGCCGCCCGCGCGCTGCCGGCCGCGAGCGCGCGCGGCGTCACCACGGCCGCGATGGCGCCGACGCCGAGCAGCCCCCGCAGCAGGTCGCGCCGATCGAAGCGGGCGGCCACCACGTCGCCGAAGGTCGGGTTGGGGCTGAGGTTGGTGCCGATGTCCTCGGCGTCTTCGGCCGCCTGCGAACGGGTGCGGGACGGGTCGATCATGGTCGGCTCCATGGGGTCTGCGGTGGCCGGTGCGATCCTGCCGCGTATCCTGCCTGCGTGGCAGTGCGATGACGCCGCGGCGGCCATAGGCGGCATGACGGCCTGGAGAAAGACCGTGTCGAGGCAGACCGTCACGATGACCTGAAGCACCGGGAACAAAGCGCGACCGTTCGCGTCATCCCCCCAGTGGTCCGGGACCGTGAGCGGGGGATGGCATGGCACCGTCGGCAGCACTCAGCACGGCCCGTCACGACGACCTCATGCGCACGGCGGCCGCGGCCGGGCATGCCTTCGCCCCGCCGGAATACGGCCAGGACGACGGCGCCGTCGGAACGCCGAGGCGCCTGCTGACCCTGTCGGCCCTCTCGGTTTCCGGCTTCATCGCGAGCTACGGCGTCTTCCTCATCCTCGGCTGATCCAGACTCCTGTCGAAGGCAGCGGCTCGACCGGCCGGCAACCACCAACCCGGACGAGGGTGCGTCCCATCGCGAGCCGGATATCTCCGGGGACAAAAGGGGTCAGCCTCCGCAGACATTGGCGAAGGCTCCTAGACCGATCGGGACGGTAGGTCGTCTCGCGGCACCCCGGTGAAGCCGAGCGCCCCGTCCGTTCACGCCTTCTTACGCACCGCCGGCTTCTTCGCCGCAGGCTTGCGGGCGGTGGTGGCCTTGGGCGCCGCTTCGGCGGCCTCGGCCTCGGGCTTGGCAGCCTTGGCCGTAGCAGCCTTGGCCGCCGGCTTCTTCGCAGGCGCCTTCTTGGCCGGGGTCTTGGCGGGGGCCTTGCCGGCCGCACTTTTGGTCGCCGTCTTGCGGGCCGGGGCCTTCTTCTTGCCGCCGCCCGCCGCCTCGCGGGCGGCGATCAGTTCCAGCGCCTGGGGCAGGGCGATCTCGTCGGACGAGAGCGACTTCGGCAGAGTGGCGTTGGTGGTGCCGTCGGTGACGTAGGGGCCGTACTTGCCCGACTTCACCACGATCGCCTTACCGGTCTCGGGGTGGTCGCCGAGCGCCCGGCCGGGGTCGGAGGCGGGTCCGCGCCGGCCGCCGCCCTGCTCCTTGGCGACGATGATGTCGATGGCGCGGTTGGCGCCGATCTCCAGCACGTCGTCGTCGCGCCCGAGGTTGGCGTACATCTTCCCGTGCTGCACGTAGGGGCCGAACCGGCCGAGGTTGGCCAGGATCGGCTCGCCGCTCACCGGGTGGCGTGCCACCTCCCGTGGAAGAGACAGGAGCGCCAGGGCCTTGGCCAGATCCACCGCAGACGGGCTCAGGCCCTTGGGCAGCGACGACCGCTTGGGCTTGGCCGCATCCTTCTCGGTGGAGGCCTCGCCGAGCTGCACGAACGGGCCGAAACGCCCGTCGCGCAAAGTGACGGGCAGCCCGGTGACGGGATCGTTGCCGAGCACCCGCGTGCCCGGCTGAGCCCCGTTCTCGGAAGACCCCTCGCCCTCGCCGTCGACGGAGGCCGCCGCGAGCTGGCGGGTGTATTTGCACTCGGGGTAGTTCGAGCAGCCGACGAAGGCGCCGAACTTCCCGAGCTTGAGCGAGAGCTGCCCCGAGCCGCAGGTCGGGCAGGTGCGCGGGTTCGAGCCGTCCGCCTTCTGCGGGAAGATGTGGGCGCCGAGCAGGTCGTTGAGGGCGTCGAGCACCTCGGTGACGCGCAGTTCCTTGGTGCCGCCGATGGCGGCGGAGAAGTCGCGCCAGAAGTCGCGCAGGACCTCGCGCCAGTCGATCTCGGCGTTCGAGACCCGGTCGAGCTGGCCCTCGAGGTCGGCGGTGAAGTCGTACTCGACGTAGCGCTTGAAGAAGCTCTCGAGGAAACCCGTGACGAGGCGGCCCTTGTCCTCGGCCACCAGCCGCTTCTTGTCGATGCGCACGTACTCGCGATCGCGCAGGGTCTGCAGGATGGCGGCGTAGGTGGAGGGACGGCCGATGCCGAGCTCCTCCATCCGCTTGACGAGGCTGGCCTCGGAGAAGCGCGGCGGCGGCTCGGTGAAGTGCTGGGTCGAGACGATGCGCTCGCGCTTGAGCGGGTCGCCGGCCCTCATCGGCGGCAGGCGCTTGCCGTCCTCGTCCTCCTCATCGTCCTTGCCCTCCTGGTAGAGGGTGAGGAAACCGTCGAACTTCACCACCTGGCCGGTAGCGCGCAGGTCGATCTTTCGCAGGCCCACCGACCCCACGATGTCGACGGTGGTACGCTCCAATTCGGCCGATTCCATCTGGCTCGCCACGGTGCGGGTCCAGATCAGGTCGTAGAGTCTTGCCTGTTCGGCATCGACGTACCGCGCCACGGTCTTGGGCAGGCGGCCCATGTCGGTGGGGCGCACGGCCTCGTGGGCTTCCTGCGCGTTCTTGGCCTTGGCGCTGTACTTGCGCGGAACGTTCGGCAGGTAGCGCTCGCCGTATTCCCGGCCGATGACGCGGCGCGCGTCGGCGATGGCCTCGGGCGCCATGTCGACGCCGTCGGTCCGCATGTAGGTGATGAGGCCGACCGTCTCGCCGCCGATCTCGACGCCCTCGTAGAGCTTCTGCGCCGCCCGCATGGTCTGGGCCGGCGCCATCCCGAGCTTTCGAGAGGCCTCCTGTTGCAACGTCGACGTGGTGAAGGGCGGGGAGGGGTGGCGCTTGGCCGGCTTGGCCTCGACGCTGCCGACCTGGAACGTCGCCAGTTCGAGGTCGCGCTTGAACGCCGCCGCCTCCTCGCCGGTGCCGACGTCGAGGCGCTGGATGCGCTTGCCGTCGGCGCCCACGAGGCGGGCCTCGAACACGGCGCCCTCCTGCGTCACCAGGGTGGCGACGAGGGACCAGTATTCGCGGGGCTTGAAGCTCTCGATCTCGCGCTCGCGCTCGCAGACGAGGCGCAGGGCCACCGACTGGACGCGGCCGGCGGATTTCGCGCCGGGCAGCTTACGCCACAGCACCGGCGAGAGGTTGAAGCCGACGAGGTAGTCGAGCGCCCGGCGGGCGAGATAGGCGTCCACCAGCGCCTGGTCGATCTGGCGCGGGTTGCGCATGGCGGTGTCCACCGCCGCCTTGGTGATGGCGTTGAAGGTCACCCGCTCGACGGGCATGCCCTTGAGCGCCTTGCGCAGGTTGAGCGCCTCGACCACGTGCCACGAGATCGCCTCACCCTCGCGATCCGGATCGGTGGCGAGGATCAGCCCGTCGGCGCCCTTGAGGGCCTTCACGATCTCGGAGACGCGCTTGGAGCCGCGGTCGTCGAGCTCCCACAGCATGTGGAAGTCGGCTTCCGGATCCACCGAGCCGTCCTTGGCCGGCAGGTCGCGGATATGGCCGAACGAGGCCAGCACCTCGTAGTCGCGACCGAGATACTTGTTGATCGTCTTGGCTTTGGCCGGCGACTCGACGACGACGACTTTCATGTCGGATTCAGCCTCTCGTCATGTCGTCCCGGTCCGAGCCTTCTTCTCCGCCGAGTCGAGACTTCGGCGAATCGAAGGTCGTCAGACATGATGCGGAAGGGCGCGGCACCCTCGACGCCCGGGACCTTGCGCCGCGATGAAGTGGGTGAAGGCTTTCGCGATGTCAAATGCGCGCCGCCCCGGCCGGGGTGCGACGTGGCGGTTCCACGGCCCGTCCCGCCACGGTTCCGCGGCAGCGGACACGGGACCGATCCCGGACGTGACCGGCTTGCGGGCGCCCGGCCCCGCCTGTAGCCATCGGCGGGCCATGACCGCCCCCGCACCCGCCTTTCCCCACCGCCACCTCCTCGGCATCGAGGGCCTGAGCCGGCCCGACATCGAGGCGCTGCTGGCGCGGGCCGACGACGCCGTCGCCTTGTCGCGCCAGGTCGAGAAGAAGCGCACCACCTTGCGCGGGCGCACCCAGATCAACCTGTTCTTCGAGCCCTCGACGCGCACGCAGTCGTCGTTCGAACTCGCCGGCAAGCGCCTGGGCGCCGACGTCATGAACATGTCGGTGGCCTCGTCCTCGGTGAAGAAGGGCGAGACACTGATCGACACCGCCGCGACCCTGAACGCCATGCACCCCGACATCATCGTGGTGCGCCACCATGCGGCGGGCGCCGTGCATCTCCTGGCCCGCAAGGTCGATTGCGCGGTCGTCAACGCCGGCGACGGCGCCCACGAGCACCCGACCCAGGCCCTCCTCGACGCGCTCACCATCCGCCGCAACAAGGGCCGGATCGAGGGGCTGAGGATCGCGATCTGCGGCGACGTGCTGCACAGCCGGGTCGCACGCTCCAACATCATCCTGCTGCAGGCGCTCGGCGCCCGGGTGCGCGTCATCGCCCCCTCGACGCTGCTGCCCACCGGCATCGACCGCTTCGGCGTCGAGGTCTTCACCGACATGCGAAAGGGCTTGGCCGGCTGCGACATCGTGATGATGCTGCGCCTGCAGCGCGAGCGCATGAACGGCTCGTTCGTGCCGAGCGTGAAGGAGTACTTCCGCTATTTCGGCCTCGACGCCGAGAAGTTGGCGCTCGCCGCCCCCGACGCCCTGGTGATGCATCCCGGACCCATGAACCGGGGCGTCGAGATTTCCTCCGACATCGCCGACGGGGCGCAATCGCTCATCCGCGAACAGGTCGAGATGGGCGTGGCCGTGCGCATGGCCGTGCTGGAAGCGCTGGCGATGCATCTGCCGAACGGATAACGCCATGGCCCTTTTCAGCAAGACCCCACCGGTCGACGAGCGTCGCGACCTGTTCCTCACCGACGCGACCCTCGTCGATCCGGCCACCGGCCGAGAGGGGCCGGGCCACCTCCTCGTGCGCGACGGACGCATCGCGGACATCACCTGGGGCGCCGCTCCCGATGCACCGGAGGGGTTCCAAAAGATCGACTGCGCCGGCCACGTCCTCGCCCCCGGCCTCATCGACCTGCGCGCCTTCGTCGGCGAGCCCGGCGCCGAGCACCGCGAGACGCTGGCCAGCGCCAGCGCGGCCGCCGCCGCGGGCGGCGTCACCACGCTGGTGTGCATGCCCGACACCAACCCGGTGATCGACGGGCCGGCCATCGTCGACTTCGTGCTGCGCCGGGCGCGCGACACCGCCTGCGTCACCGTGCTGCCGGCGGCCGCCATCACCAAGGGCCTCGCGGGCCAGGAGATGACCGAGTTCGGCCTGCTGCAGGAGGCGGGTGCGGTGGCCTTCACCGATGGGTTGAAGGCGGTGCGCAACGCCCAGGTGATGCGCCGCGCCCTCACCTACGCCCGGGATTTCGGGGCGCTGATCATGCAGCACGTGGAGGAGCCCGACCTCGTCGGCGAGGGCGTGATGAACGAGGGCGAGATGGCCTCGCGGCTCGGGCTCATCGGCATCCCGCGCGAGGCCGAGACGGTGATGCTGGAGCGCGACATCCGCCTCGTGCGCCTCACCGGGGCGCGCTACCACGCCGCCATGATCTCCTGTGCCGATTCGGTCGAGATCGTGCGCCGCGCCAAGGAGGACGGCCTGCCCGTCACCTGCGGCGCCTCGATCAACAACCTCGTCCTCAACGAGGGCGACATCGGCCACTACCGCACCTTCTGCCGGCTCTCGCCGCCCTTGCGCCACGAGCACGACCGCCTCGCCCTGGTGGCGGCCCTCAACGCGGGCGTGGTCGACGTGATCGTCTCCGACCACAACCCGCAGGACGTGGAGACCAAGCGCCTGCCCTTCGCGGAAGCCGCCGACGGGGCGCTCGGCATCGAGACCCTGCTCGGGGCGGCATTGCGCCTCGTCCATACCGGCGACGTCGCCCTGCCGCGCCTGCTCGCCGCCCTCGCCACCGCGCCCGCGGGCCTTCTGGGGCGCGAGGCCGGGCGCCTCGCGGTCGGGGCGCCGGCCGACCTCGTGCTGATCGACCCGGACGTGCCCTACGTCCTCGACAAGCGGCGCCTGAAGTCGCGCTCCAAGAATTCGCCCTTCGACGAGGCCCGCCTGCAGGGTGCGGCCGTGATGACCTTCGTCGCCGGACGCCTCGTGTTCCGGGCCGCCGACCATGCCGAGGCCGCCGCATGACCCTCCTCGCGCAGGCCGGCTGGCCGCTGCTGCTGGCGAGCCTCGCCGGCGGCTATGTCCTGGGCTCGATCCCGTTCGGGCTGATCCTGACGCGGTTCGCTGGGCTCGGCGACGTGCGCGCCATCGGCTCGGGCAACATCGGCGCCACCAACGTCCTGCGCACCGGCCGCAAGGGCCTGGCCGCCGCCACCCTTCTGGGCGACGCGCTGAAGGGGACGATCGCCGTTCTGGTCGCCGCCCGGTTCGGGGAAGGCGCGGCGCTGGCGGCCGGGCTCGGCGCCTTCCTCGGCCACCTCTTCCCGGTGTGGCTGCGCTTCAGGGGCGGCAAGGGGGTCGCGACCTTCATCGGCGTGTTGATCGCCTTCAGCCCGCCGGCGCTCCTCGCCTTCGCAGGCGTCTGGCTCGGGCTGGCCTTCACGCTGAAATACTCTTCGCTTGCGGCGCTGGCCGCCTCCGCCGCCACCCCGATCGTCCTGTGGGCACTGGGACAGCCTTCGGTTGCGCTGCTGTTCCTTCTCCTGTGCGCGCTGCTATGGTGGAAGCACGCCCCCAACATCCGACGGTTGCTCGACGGGTCTGAGGGGCGGATCGGGCAGAAGGGCTGAGCGTCGGGCCGGCCCGTTCGGGGGCGGCCATGCAACTCACCGACCGGCAGCGGCGCGACTGGCTGCGCCTCATCCGCACCGAGGGCGTCGGCCCGCGCAGCTTCCGCACCCTGATCAACCGCTTCGGCGGCGCGGGTCAGGCCCTCGACGCCCTGCCGGGCCTGACCATGCGCGGCCTGAAGCGTGTGGTGCCGCCGACGATCGCGCAGGCCGAGGCCGAGATCGAGGCCGCCGCCCGCCTCGGCGTCAGCCTCGTCGCCATGGGGGAGGAGGCGTATCCCAAGCTGCTCCAGGCCGCCGATTCCGCGCCGCCCCTCCTCGCCGTGCGCGGGCAGGCGGCCATCCTCGACCGGCCCGCGGTGGCCATCGTCGGCTCGCGCAACGCCTCGGCGGCGGGTCTCGCCTTCACCGAACGCCTGTCGCGGGGGCTCGGCGAGGCCGGACTGGTGGTGGTCTCGGGCCTGGCCCGGGGCATCGACGTCCGCGCTCACAGGGCGGCGCTGAGGGACGGGACCGTGGCGGTGCTGGCGGGCGGCCACGACCGGATCTATCCGGCCGCCCACGCGCCGCTGGTGGAGGCCATCCTGGCGCAGGGCGGGGCGGTGGTGGCCGAGATGCCCATGGGCTGGGAGCCGCGGGGGCGCGACTTCCCCCGGCGCAACCGCATCATCTCGGGGCTCGCCTTCGGCACGGTGGTGGTGGAGGCGGCCCGGCGCTCGGGCTCGCTCATCACCGCACGCTTCGCCAACGAACAGGGCCGCGAGGTCTTCGCGGTGCCGGGCTCCCCCCTCGACCCGCGGGCGGAGGGCACCAACGACCTGATCCGGCAGGGGGCGACCCTGGTGGCGGAGGTGGAGCACGTCACCTGCGCCATCGCCCCCCTGATCGACCGCGGCGGCTTTGGCGAGATCGCGGGCGAGGCGGGTCCCGACCTCGGCGAGGCGCCTCTGTTCTGGGACGAGCTCGATTTCGGCGACGGGCCGGGCGGCGTGCCGGCGGGAGAGGCGAGGGCCGCCGACGTCTACGCGCGCGACGACGGCCCGCCGCAGGACGAGCGCACCCGGCTCATCGCCTATCTCAGCCCGACCCCGATCGGCACCGACGAACTCGCCCGTGCCTCGGGCCTGGGCGTCCGCGTCGTCCAGACGATGCTGCTGGAACTCGAACTCGACGGCCGCATCGAGCGCCACGGCAGTGGGGCGGTGTCTCTGGTGGGGTGATACGGTTTCCGCTTGGATCAAGCGGGAACCGTATCACCGAGCCCGCGCGGCGCCTGAGCGAAGCCCATGTCCGCATCACGACGTGATCAACCGGAAATGGGATGAGCGCGCACACCCGCTCGACGGCATGCTCCAGAAGATCGGTCACGGGGCCTGTGTATCGCCCTCGCGGAGGCCAAACAGACCATCGTTGCGTCAGGCTCCGGAGGGGGCATCGGGGTCGAGCGCCTCTCCGGTCTCCTCCTCCACCAGCCCCCGCATCGTGTCGAGGCAGCCCTGCAGGATGTAGGCGGCGGCGAGCTGGTCCACGACCTGGCCGCGCCTGGCCCGCGAGGCATCGGCGGCGATCATCGCGCGGGTCACCGCCGCCGTGGACAGGCGCTCGTCCCAGAACAGCACCGGCAGGGGCAGCAGCGGCTTCAGGTTGCGCACGAAGGAGCGGGTGGATTGCACCCGGGGCCCCTCGCTGCCGTCCATGTTCAGCGGCAGGCCGATCACCAGCCCGCCGACCGCATGGGTCTCGCACAGGCTGCGCAGGCGGGCGACGTCGGGGGTGAACTTGACCCGGCGGATCGTCTCCAGAGGCGAGGCGATGCGGCGGCCGCCGTCGCACAGGGCGAGGCCGATGGTCTTGGTGCCCAGATCGATGCCGATGAGGCGCGAGCGCGGTGCGGCGGCGGCGAGGAAGGCGAGGATCTCGGCCTCGCTCACGACAGCAGCGTCCCGTCCGGGGCCGCGTCGTCGCCCACGAAGGTGGCGGGCAGGGGGACGGCGTCGAGCCCGAGGATGCCGCGCACCGCCGGCCCCTGCAACCGGGCCAGCAGGTCGGCGAGGTCGGCGCCCCCGAACCGGACCGATTCGAGGTCGGCGGCCAGCACCCAGATCTCGTACTCGCCCCGCCCCGGCACCACGTCCCAGAACAGCAGCTCGCCGGCCTCGCCGCGGCCGAAGAAGCAGGCCCGGTCGACGACGCTGGCATCGTCGCCGGCCACGTCGAAGACGCCGATCTCGTGCTCGGCGCGGGCCGCGGCGACCCCGTGGGCGATCACCTCCGCCACGCTGACGAGGTCGGCGCCCTCCGCCTGGTCCGGCACCGCGATCCGGATGTGGCCGCCGGCCAGCCCCGCGCCGCAGGTCCGACAGAAGCTGCGGTAGCTCTCGGGCAGGGGGAAGCCGAGGGCGGCCTCAGCCCGGGTGAGGGCCTCGTCGTCGCAGACCACCCCGGGCCGCAGGGTGGCAAACACCGCATCCCACATCACGCACGCACTCCCGGCCAAGCGTTAACCCTGTTCACAGGTGGTTCCGGCGCGTGCGTAGCCCAGCCCGTGGCGATTGCGTTAACGGTTTGTTAACTAACGACGCCAAGCCCCCCTCGACGTCACGCCCCGGAGCCGGAGCCGCCCATGCGCCCCTCACACGCTGTCGCGCCCCGTCCCCGGCGTCCCCTGCGGCTCCGGCACAAGCTGATGCTGCTCGTCGCCTTCGAGATCCTGGTGGCCGGCTTCACCCAGGCCGGCATGAAGCCCTACCGGCCGGGGGTGGCCGTGGAGCTTCCCGGCAATCCGGACCACGAGATCGTCTGACCCCGGGGTCGTCGGTGCCCGGGGTCGTCGGTGCCCGGGGTCGTCGGTGCCCGGGGTCGTCGGGGCCCGCCGTTGCGAGCCCGCGAAGCCCGGTGCTATAGCCGCGCGGCGCCTTCGGGCTCCCTTCGCGGATCGGGTTTGAAATCAGCATGTCGGTGGACGCCAACACGGTGAGGCGTATCGCGCATCTCGCCCGCATCGCGGTGAGCGAGGAGGAGGTCGCGCCGCTCCAGGACGAGCTCAACGCCATCCTTGCCTTCGTCGAGCAGCTCGGTGCCGTCGACGTGTCGGGCATCGAACCGATGACCTCCGTCACCCCGATGGCGATGAAGAAGCGCGAGGACGTGGTCACCGAGGGCGGCCGCGCCCGCGACGTCGTGTTCAACGCCCCCGAGACCGAGGACCATTACTTCCTGGTTCCGAAGGTGGTCGAGTAGCGGGCGGGATTTTCTCTCCGGGGATCGTTCGGCGCCGGCACGGCGACGCGATGCCACCGGACTTCTGGGGCCGAGCGCCGGGACGCGAGTGACCATGACGACGTTGAACGACCTGACCCTGGCGCAGGCCCGCGACGGCCTCAAGGCCAAGGACTTTTCCGCCGTCGAACTGGCGCAGGCGCATATCGGCGCCATCGCGGCGGCGCGCAGCCTCAACGCCTACCTCCTCGAGACCCCCGAGCGCGCCCTCGAGATGGCGGCGGTGGCCGACACCAAGATCGCGGCCGGCGAGGCGCGCCCGCTGGAGGGCCTGCCCCTGGGGATCAAGGACCTGTTCTGCACCCACGGCGTCACCACCACGGCAGGCTCGAAGATCCTCGAGACCTTCCAGCCGCACTACGAATCGGCGGTGAGCCACAACCTGTGGCGCGACGGCGCGGTGATGCTGGGCAAGCTCAACCTCGACGAGTTCGCCATGGGCTCGTCCAACGAGACCAGCGCCTACGGCAGCGTGATCTCGCCCTGGCGCCGGACCGGCTCCGACGCGCCGCTGGTGCCCGGCGGCTCCTCGGGCGGGTCGGCGGCGGCGGTGGCCGCGCGCCTGTGCCTGGGCGCCACCGCCACCGACACGGGCGGGTCCATCCGCCAGCCCGCCGCCTTCACCGGCACGGTGGGCATCAAGCCGACCTACGGGCGCTGCTCGCGCTGGGGCACGGTGGCCTTCGCCTCGTCCCTCGACCAGGCCGGGCCGATCGCCCGCACGGTGCGCGATTGCGCGATCCTGCTCGCCTCCATGGCCGGGCCGGATGCCCGCGACACCACCTGCGCCGACTTGGCCGTGCCGGATTTCGAGGCCGCCGTCTCGCGCGGGGTCAAGGGCCTGACCATCGGCATCCCGAAGGAGTACCGGGTCGAGGGTATGCCCGCCGAGATCCAGGCGCTGTGGGACCAGGGCGCGGACTGGCTGCGCGCGGCCGGCGCGACGATCAGGGAGATCTCGCTGCCGCACACCAAGCTGGCGCTGCCGGCCTACTACATCGTGGCGCCGGCGGAGGCCTCCTCCAACCTCGCCCGCTACGACGGCGTGCGCTACGGCCTGCGCGTGCCGGGGCGTGACATCGCCGAGATGTACGAGAAGACCCGCGCGGCGGGCTTCGGCCGCGAGGTCAAGCGCCGCATCATGATCGGCACCTACGTGCTCTCGGCGGGCTATTACGACGCCTACTACGTGCGTGCCCAGAAGATCCGCACCCTGATCAAGCGCGACTTCGAGGAGGCCTATGCGGCCGGCGTCGACGCCATCCTCACCCCCGCCACGCCGTCGGCCGCCTTCGGCATCGGCGAGAAGGCGTCGGCCGATCCCGTCGAGATGTACCTCAACGACGTGTTCACGGTCACCGTGAACATGGCCGGCCTGCCCGGCATCGCGGTCCCGGCCGGGCTCGACGCGCAGGGGCTGCCGCTCGGCCTCCAGCTGATCGGCCGGCCCTTCGACGAGGAGACCCTGTTCGCCACCGCGCAGGTGATCGAGGAGGCGGCCGGGCGCACGGTGCTGCCGCCGGCGTGGTGGGCATGAAGGATCTGCGATGAAGGATCCGCGATGACCGTCCCGGTCTATCCCTTCGACGTCTGGATCTGGGCGGCGCTCGATCCGGTGCTCATCCTCGTCGCCGTGGTGATGGGGTGGAAGTCCGACCAGGTCGTCAAGCTGATCCTGGTGGCGCTGATGGCCTTCACGGCCTCGGTGCTCACGAGCTGGCTCCTGACCATGGCGGGCATCCCGTGGCCGGCCCCGATCGGGCGCGACCTGCCGACCTTCTTTCCCGTGCGCACCGGCGGGGCGTTCCTGTGGGCGCTGGCCGCCTTCGGCGCGCGGATGGTGTTTCGCCGCCGCGCTTGACCGCCTTCGCGGCCGCTCCCTAGATGCTCCGACCGGCGGTCGAGACGAGCGCGGACTCCCTCTCCCATGGGGAGAGAGGCAGGTGTGAGGGGAGTGCGATCTCCGGCGAGGTCTCACTCCTCACCCTATCCCTCTCCTTCCAGGAGAGGGAAGCCGCGTCTCAGGCAGCAACCGCGCAGACATGCGAGAGGCCTGTGGCCTCCCAAACCCGAGTCCGACCGCCATGACCGCACCCGTAAACCCAAAAAAGCTCATCAAGGGCGGCCTGCACGACTGGGAGGTCGTGATCGGCATGGAGATCCACGCCCAGGTCACCAGCCGCTCCAAGCTGTTCTCCGGCGCCTCGACGGAATTCGGCGGCGAGCCCAACGACCATGTCTCGCTGGTGGACGCGGCCATGCCCGGCATGCTGCCGGTGATCAACGCGGAATGCGTCGCCCAGGCGGTGCGCACCGGCCTCGGGCTGAAGGCGCGGATCAACCACCGTTCGGTGTTCGACCGGAAGAACTACTTCTATCCGGACCTGCCGCAGGGCTACCAGATCAGCCAGTTCAAGGACCCCATCGTCGGCGAGGGCGAGGTGATCGTCGATCTGCCCGACGGCAGCAGCATCACGGTGGGCGTCGAGCGGCTGCATCTCGAGCAGGACGCCGGCAAGTCGCTGCACGACCAGAACCCGACGCAGAGCTTCGTCGACCTCAACCGCTCGGGCGTCGCCCTGATGGAGATCGTCTCGCGGCCGGATCTGCGCTCCTCGGAGGAGGCGCGCGCCTACGTGACGAAGCTGCGCACCATCCTGCGCTATCTCGGCACCTGCGACGGCGACATGGAGAAAGGCTCCTTGCGCGCCGACGTCAACGTGTCCGTGAGGAAGCCCGGCGACCCGCTCGGCACCCGCTGCGAAATCAAGAACGTCAATTCGATCCGCTTCATCGGCCAGGCCATCGAGACCGAGGCGCGCCGCCAGATCGCGATCATCGAGGACGGCGGCACCATCAGCCAGGAGACCCGCCTGTTCGATCCGGCCAAGGGCGAGACCCGCTCGATGCGCTCGAAGGAGGAGGCGCACGACTACCGCTACTTCCCCGACCCCGACCTGCTGCCGCTGGAATTCGACCAGGCCTATGTCGATGCCCTGGCCGCCGGCCTGCCCGAACTGCCCGATGCCAAGAAGGCCCGCTTCATCGCCGACTACGGCCTCTCCGCCTACGACGCCGGCGTGCTCGTGGCCGAGCGGGCGAGCGCCGATTACTTCGAGGCTGTCGCCAAGGGTCGCGACGGCAAGGCGGCGGCCAACTGGGTCATCAACGAGCTGTTCGGGCGCCTCAACAAGGAGAGCCTCACCATCGAGTCGAGCCCGGTCTCGGCCGACCGGCTCGGCGCCATCGTCGATCTCATCGCCGAGGGCGTGATTTCCGGCAAGATCGCCAAGGACCTGTTCGAGATCGTGTGGTCGGAGGGCGGCGACCCGCGGGCGCTCGTCGAATCGCGCGGCTTGCGGCAGGTCACCGACACCGGCGCCATCGAGGCGGCGGTGGACGAGATTATCGCCAGGAATCCCGACAAGGTCGCACAGGCCAAGGAGAAGCCGACCCTGCTCGGCTGGTTCGTCGGCCAGACCATGAAGGCCACCGGCGGCAAGGCCAACCCGGCGGCGGTGAACGCGCTCTTGAAGGCGAAACTCGGAATCGAAGGATAGGGCACCGGACAAGACGACGGCCCCAGCCCATCGGGGCCGTCGGCGGCGTATTCCGTATTCAGAAGATCGGCCGGCCGTCGTCTGTGGAGACAGGCTAAGAGACGATATTGCGGCCATCCGTCCGAGACATTACCAAGAATTCACGCAACATCGCCCCCGCAAAGTCGTTTCATGATCGTGCGTTCGGCGGTGCAAGAAGACGGCCTCGATGGCTCGCCACACCGTTCGGAGCGAACGGAGACGATCATGACGAAGACGAGAACAGCCGGTGTCGCGGCTTTCATGGCAACCGTCCTCCTTTCCGGGGTCGCCCTGCCGGGCGGCTACGCGATGGCCGACAACACGGCTTCCAAGGATGTCGCCGTCGAGCGCGCCGCCGGAAAGCTGTCGGCCGACGGCGCCCGCGCCTACCGTGACCTGCGGCTCGCGCGCCTGGCGATCTTCGAGGCGAAACCGGAGGATGCGGGACGCTACGTGGCCCAGGCCAAGACCGCGCTCGACCAGGCCAAGACCGACGAGGCGGTCTTCACCAAGGCGGAGGCCGACCTCATGCCGATGAAGGACACGGCCTCCAAAACGACGGGGCCCACGACGATGGGCCGGCAGCAGCCCCCAACCGACGGGAAGCCCGACACCCAGCCCGTGGCCTGGCTGCCGGTGGACGGCCAACTCGTCCTCGCCAACGACTTCGTCGCGACGCCCCAGAAGACTGCGGCCGTGGCGGATGCGAACAAGCACGTCGCCAAGGGTGACCGGAAGGCGGCCATCGAACGGCTGAAGCTCGCCGATGTCGACGTGAATTTCACGATGGCCGTCGTGCCGCTCGTCAAGACCACCGACGAGGTGAATCAGGCGGCCAAGTTCATCGCCGCGGGCCAGTACTACGAGGCCAACGTGGCGCTCCAGACCGCCGAGAACGGCGTCCGCTTCGACGTGATCGACGTGACGGCGATGCCCAAGGCGGCCACCAAGGCCGATACGACGGCGACGCCGAGTGTCAAGCCGGCACAGGCTCCGGCGGTCAAGTAAGCGCAGCGCCACCGAAACGGACTATGCGTCGGCATCCGACGCATAGTCCTCCGAAATCAGAGCATGAGAGTGAGGGACGACACGCCATAGCCTGCGCCCCTGCCTTTCACCGGTGATACGGTTTCCGCTTGGATCGAGCGGGAACGGTATCACCGAGCCCGCGCGGCGCCTGAGCGAAGCCCATGTCCGCATCACGAAGTGATCAACCGGAAATGGGATGAGAACCGGAAATGGGATGAGACATGGGTTTCCCAAGAGCAGAGGCCCTTGCACAGGTTCGCAGGGTAGGACCCCGATATCCGCAGCGCTCGACCCTGGACCGCAAAAAGCCCGCTCTCCGACATCTCGGCTGGCCTGAGGCACGAACGGCGGGAGCACAGGCCGCGATTTGAGCTGAGGGGATGAGAGGACTGCCCTCGACCACGGGCGCCGGGCGGTGAGCGTCGCGGATCCACCGATCGCGGCGGAAGCGGCTTGAGTTGGGGCTGATGCGCGTTCGAAGTCGTGCCGTATCGGCCGCTTCTGCGCCCCTGAAACCGCTTCCGTCGCGATGTCCGTCAGTGCTGCTACGCTTCGGGCCGAACCGGTCCCTCAGGCGATCCTGGCAGCGTCCTGCTGGGGTGGAGTCATTCCTGTCTCCTTCAGCGTCGACCGAAGACCCTCAGCCCAATACTTAAGGCTTTGGCCTTCTGTGCTTCACGGGCGAAGCACAGGGGTAGAGTGCGACCGGATCGGGACGTCGTCAAGCACTTTGAGAGTTCTTGCGGTCGATGACGCTTGACGGAGCGATACCGAACGCGCCGCATCCCTTGCAATTCAAACACTTGCGGCGAATTTGCAGGCGCTGCAGAAACGCTCTGTGTTCGATCGCTACCCCCGTGAACCGGCCGACATACGGCTCGCGAGGGCCTTCTCGACCGGACCTTGCCCGGACGGGTGGAGCGACGCGGAGGGTGATCCGGGGAGAGGCGAGGAGGGCCGGCCGACGGGATCACGGGGCGGAGGAGATCAACCGCCCGCATGCGTCCGGGGCGGCGGGGAGCGGCGGTTTTCCGCGCGCCCCTCGCCGGTGCCCAGCACCCGGTCGCGCAGGGCCATGAGCCAGTCTCGCCCATGCGCCCCGGGCTCACCCACCGACACGGTGGCGGTCATGCCGGCGACCAGGGTGACGCCGTCTGGCACCCGGTCGATCCGGATGCGCACGGGGACCCGCTGGGCCAGCCGCACCCAGGTGTAGACGGGATCGACGTTGGGCAGCCCCTGCGTGCTCGGCGCGGCGTTGCCGCTGCTGATGCCCAGGGTGATGCTCTCCACCGTCCCGGCCACCGGGGCGGCGTAGCCCATGAGTTCGGCGGTGGCCCGGTCGCCGACACGGATGCCGGCCATCTTGGTCTCTTCGAAGTAGCCGTCGATCCAGAACGAATCGGTGTCGATCACCGCGATGTTGACGGTGCCGGTGGTGGCGTAGTCGCCCCTGCGCAGCAGCAGATTGGTGACGCGGCCGTTGACGGGCGAGCGCACCTGAGCCCGCTCCAGGTTGAGCCTGGCCTTGGCGAGGCCGGCCCGGGCCGAGGCCAGCGCGGCCTCGGCGATTCGGGCGGTGCCGGCGTACTGCTGCTTTTCCTCCACCGAGGTGGAGAGGGTGGTCAGCGCCTCGCGCCGGGCCGCCTGGGTGCGCTTCACCTGGAGGTCGGCCTCGCGGTTCTCGACCTCGGCCTCGGCCTGGCGGATGGCGATCTCGAAATCGACCGGGTCGATCACGTAGAGCACGTCGCCCTTGGCCACCGCCTGGTTGTCGACGACCCTCAGGTCGACGATCTGGCCCGAGACCTGGGGCGCGACGCTGGCCACCTGCACCCGCACCCGGCCGTCGCGGGTCCAGGGGGCGACCACGTAGTAGCGCCACACCACGATTGCCGCGACGAGCGCGGCGCCCAGGATCAGACCGGTGAGGAGGAGCCGCCCCAGGCGGGCGAGGCGACGGGAACGGCGGGGAGCATGGTCGGGCATCACAGGAACACGATCAGGAGGGCGAGGAGGCAGACGTAGATCCCGGCCTCGGCCAACGGCGGGTTGGCGACGTAGCGCGACAGGCGCAGGCCGGCGAAAAGCCGGCGCAGCAGCACGAGCAGGAGCAGCGCGCCGGCGGCATAGGCGAGGAACGGCGAGACCAGGACGCCGCCGATATCGAGGTCATGGAACATCGGCGCGCCTCGCATCCGTCCGGGCCGGCAGCCCGAGCCGCCTCAGGAAGCGGCCGTGGTCGTGGACGAGGGCGGCGGCCGTGGCGAGATCGCCGGCGGCCCGGGCGATGCACCCGCGGGTCGCCGCGTCGCCCCCGCGACCGGCCTCCACGAGGGCGCGGCCGGCGCGCTCCATGGCGGGGCCGTCGAGGGCGGCGAACGCCCGCCGGCCGGAGGCGACGGGCGTCTCCAGGGCCGGGACGCGGTCGAGGACGCGGAACTGCCCGTGCGCTCTGGCCGCGGCCGCCTCCAGGCGCGAGAGCGCGAAGGCGTGGGCCATGGCCATCGCCCGCACCGCGCCGCTGCCGGAGGTCCACTGCGCGAACTGGAGCAGGCGGTCGCTGTTGAGGCTGGTGCGGGTGGTGGCGTCGCCCCCGTCTCCGGCCAGCGCGTCGAGGAGGGAGCGGCGGGCCGAGTCGAGGGCGAAGGCGCGGTGGCGGGCGGGGGTCAGCGGCAGGATCACCCGCACCGCCACCGACAGGATCACGGCAGCCACCACGACGAGGAAGGCGTTGCCGAGGAAACCCTGCGGATCGTAGCCCTGCGGATTCGAGGGCGACAGCAGCACCGGAAAGAACACGAGCAGGATGAAGCCGACCGAGAAGGTCGCCGGGTTGAGGCAGAGGAAGCAGGCCACGGCCACCACCGGCGCGATGGCGATGGCCAGGAGCGGGAAGCCCTGCACGCCCGACAGCATGCCGAACAGGACGAAGCCGGCACAGGCGGACGCCAGGGGCATGCCGATGAGGACGCCGCGGGCGAAGGCCTTCGGATTCGGTGCGGTGGTGGACAGGGCGCCCATGGCCGCCACCTGGACGAGGGCGAAGGTGGTGCCGGGCCAGCCGGTGGCGACGAAGAACAGGGCGGTGAGGCCGAAGGCCAGCGCCACCCGCGCGGCCCCGCGCAGGGCGACCGGCCCGTCGCGATGGGTGGGCAGCGACACGGTGCGCAACGGGCGGCGTCCGGTCTCGAGGCTGGCCAGGCCGTCCTCGGCGTGAACGACCGCCTCGGCGACGTCCAGGGCCCGCTGCAGGACGAGGATGGTGCCGAGGTCGTCGCCCTCGGCTACGCCCGCCTCGACCAGGGCGTGGAGATCGGCCGCCACCAGGGTGGAATCCTCACGCGAATCCGGCGCGAGGAGGCCCCGGCAGAGCCCTAGCGCCTCTCGCGGCCGCGGACCTTGGTCGGGGCAACGCCGCGCAGCCTCGGCGAGGGCCCGGGCCGCGGCCGTCATGGCGTAGAGGGCGGCGATGGTGCTGCGCGCCCCGGCGGAGCGATGGTCACCGTCGCGGAATTCCTCGCGCACGGCCACCGCATCGCCGCGCAGGGCCGCCACCCGCCGGATCAGGGCGGCGGTGCGCTCGGGCCCCGGATCGGCCCTGGTCAGGGCCTCGCGGGCGAAGGCCCTGGCCTCGGCATGGGCGTCGGCGAGGCTCCGGCGCAGGCCGCGCCAGATCCCGGGCGCCCCCAGGGCATCGTTGACGAGGGTGACGACGAGGATCCCCACGGCGATGGCAGCGACCCGGTCCACCGCGGCCTCGAAAGTGGCCTGGGGGGCATCGATATGGGCGATGGCGACGATCGCCACGGTGTAGCCCGAGAGCATCGCGCCGTAGGAGCGCGTATCCTGCAGGAACTGGCCGACGTAGACGCACAGGCTTAGCCAGGCGGTGAAGGACACCAGGAGCAGGACCCGGTCCTGCGCGAACAGGCCGATCAGCGCGAGCCCGACCACGGCCCCGACCAGCGTGCCGAGGAAGCGATAGGTCGCCTTGGCGCGCGCCTGACCGCGCTTGGGTTGCGCGAGGATGGCGACGCAGACCATCGCCGAGGAGGCGCTGGCGAGTTGCAGCCAGAACGCCACGCCCAGCGCGAGCACCATGGCGAGCCAGATCCGCAGGGCGAAGGCCCAGGCGGCCGGCGCCGGGACCAGCGCCTCGATCCGGTCGAGCGCCCGGTCGAGGCGGGAGACCGCGGCACGGTCGCTCACGCGACCGGCTCGTCGGCCGCCAGACGCGCGATACGCGCCTGCCACAGGCACAGCAGCGGCGTGAGGAACAGTTCGACGGCGAGCGCGGCCAGCATGGTCAGGGAGGGCAGGCCGGTGAGGTAGAGGCCGAGGAGGCGGGCGAGGCCGCCCAGGACCACCACCAGGGTGAGGAAGCGAAACAGCCCGGTCTTGCCCTCGATCCCCGGCACGCAGGTCCAGAACAGGATGCCGATGCCCGTCAGCAGGCCCGAGAGGTAGCGGAAATGACTGTCGGCCGAGACGTCGGCGGCGCCGGCCCGGCCGATCCCGTCGATGCCGAACAGGACGCCGTAGGCACCGGCCGCCACCGGGATCACGGCGGCCAGGGCCACGGTGCGTTGCAGGAAGCGTCGTTCGGCGATCATGGTCGGTCCGGCGGGGAGAGGGTCGTCACGGTTATCAGCGCGGCGATCCGCCGGACGTTCCGGGAAGACGGTGCGTTGCGGCACGAAGCTCAGGATATCGACGGGATCCTCGGATGGTTCGCGGGGCCGATCGGCTCGGAGGAACCGGCCGGCGCCATCATAGGGAGGGACGATGCTCACGATCCGCGACGCCGAAGCCGACGATCTGGCGGCGATCGTCGCCCTCTATGCGGCGGATACGCTGGGCGGCCACGGCGACGCCTGGACCGACGGGAACAAGGCCCACTACCGGGCCGCCCTCGCGGCGATCACCGCCGCGCCGGGCACGAGCCTCCACGTCGCCGTCGAGGATGGCGACATCGTCGGCGTGTTCCAGCTCGTGTCGTTCGTCACCCTGGCCGGACGCGGCGCCCGCCGGGCCAAGCTCGCCAGCGTTCAGGTCAGGGCCGACCGCCGCTCGCGCGGGATCGGCGCCTGGATGATCGGACAGGCCGAGGACATCGCCCGCCGGCAGGGCGTGGCCCTGATCGAATTGTCCTCGTCGCGACTGCGCCACGACGCCCACCGCTTCTATGACCGCCTCGGCTACGAACGCGGTCACGAGGGGTTTCGCAAGCGGCTGTGACGCGCAGGGCCCGGGACGGGGCTTCAGGCCTTCTGCTCCTTCAGCTTCTTGACGCATTTGCTGAAATACTGCGGCCACTTCGGGCCCTGCGTCGCCTTTTCGCTCACCGAGAGCGTGCGCCACTGGGCGCCGCAGGTCTTCTGGCGCTGGCGGGCCGCGCTCTGGCCGACCGTCATCTCCTTGGGCGCGTCCTTGGCGGCCGGAGCCTGGGCCACGGCGGGGAGGGGGATCGCGAGGGCAACGCCGATCAACGCGGCACAGACGAGACGATTCAGCATCGGACGATCCCCACTAGGCTCCGCACACGGGCGATCATCCCAAGCGCAACCGCAGCCGCAGGGCAAGGGCGATGTCCACGTCCTGCAACCCTGCGCTGTGGATGATCGCGGTCGGATCGGCGCGAGGGATGCTTGAGCTCGGCGCCACAAGCGGTCTAGCTGAGCCCGCGTGCAACCTTCCCCCGCCCGCCGGCTTGAACCGGGTGGCGACCGCCCCTGACACGATCGAGACCAGCCGCATGGCCATCGCACCGGGACACCCCATCGACGTCCACACCTGGAGCACGCCCAACGGCTGGAAGGTCCCGATCATGCTGGAGGAGTGCGGCCTGCCCTATCGGGTGGTGCCGGTGAACATCGGCAAGGGCGAGCAGATGGCGCCGGACTTCCTCGCGATCTCGCCCAACAACAAGATCCCGGCCATCGTCGATCCGGACGGGCCGGGCGGCACGCCGATCTCGGTGTTCGAATCGGGCGCGATCCTGCAGTACCTCGGGCGCAAGACGGGATGCCTCTACCCCGTCGACGAGCGCGCCCGCGTCCTGGTGGACGAATGGCTGGCCTGGCAGGTGGGCGGGTTCGGGCCGATGCTCGGGCAAGCGCACCATTTCCGGATCTACGCCGAGGAAAAGATCGCCTACGCCATCGACCGCTTTACGCAGGAGGCCCACCGCCTCTACGGCGTCCTCGACCGGCGCCTGGCCGCCCACGAGCACGTGGCGGGCGACTATTCCATCGCCGACATCGCGATCCTGACCTGGGCCAAGTACCACGAGAAACAGGGCGTCGACCTCGAGGGCCTGCCCCATGTCCGGCGCTGGCTGACCCAGGTGCTCGCGCGCCCGGCGGTGAAGCGCGGGCTGGCGGCGATCTAAGCAGTCTTTCGTGGGTCGCCCCACGAATGACTGCTTAGATTTCCTTGATGGTGCAACATTTTTTCCTGCGAACCGCCAAACACTTCGCAGAGTGATGCTTGGCTCACGCCAAGCCCTTCACCCCCTCCACGAGAGAGGTGGTGCCCTCCAGGGCGAGCGCGTTCTCGGCCAGCGCCGTGTGCTGGCTCCGGCGATCTCCTTACCCTTGTGGTCCTTAAGCGGGCCCTCGATGATCGAGACCCCGCCGTCGTCGTCTCGGCATCGACGGCGTCGGCCCGCTCGCGCGCGGCCTCGGACCTCCCCGGTCCGTCGGCGCTCATGGCGACGAACCCGTCGGCCAGACCTCCGCGCAGACAATGCGACAGTGCGGCAGGGGTTCGGCGGCAGGGGTTCGGCGGCAGGGGTTCGGCGGCAGGGGTTCGGCGGCAGGGGTTCGGCGGCAGGGGTTCGGCGGCAGGGGGGAGGCGCGTCGCCCGCCCAGTGATCGTGCGGCGCCTGCACGCGCGGGCATCCTGCCCCGGTCCGGCCCACGGAGGCGACGAGCCCTCGCCGAGACGCCGCATCACGAAAAAGGGCCGGCCCTCCTCGCGGAACGCTTCCCTTTCGCCCTCGGATACGGATGGGAGCGCCCTACCGGCCGTAGCCGTCCGGCACATGGCGGCGGGTGCGGACCGAACCGGTGCCGATGTCGTCGTGGCGCATCGCGTGGCCGCGGGCGTGCCGCTCCTCGGCGAGGTTGTAGGGGGCGGCACGGCCGGTGAGGCCGCCCGGGGCCGTGGCGGCGGGGATGCCGGCCGGGGCGTTGTAGCTCTGGGCGAGGGCGGCACCGGCCGAAAGGCTCAGCGCGGCGGCAAGCGCGGCGGCGGCAAGGCGATGGGTCATGGCAATCGTCCGTGGGCAATCATGCGGTATCGGGTGTCGGGCAAAAGCGGCGACAGCGTACCGGGTTCCCGCCTTTTGGACATGACGCCCCTGTGAAACGACAGACCAGGCCTGAGTCCCGTGCAACAATCGCGTGACCACCATTCCGCGACGACCGCCGAACGGGTTTGCTGCAGCCTCGGACGCTGAGAAAAGACAACGGTCGCCAGCGTATCGTACCGGATACCGCCGATTTTTGCGGCGTCACGACCGATTTGGCACGACCGATTTGGCACGAACGACGGCGCCGCCCGCCGCTACAGGCTGCGCAGGGCACCCTCGGGAAAGGCCACGTCGTCGGCGAAGACCACCCGGTCCCCGTCGAGGCGGGCCCGGCCGCCGGCGACCAGGGCGAGGGCCTGCGGGTAGAGCCGGTGCTCCTCGACGAGGATGCGGGCGGCGAGGCGGTCGGGGTCGTCGCCCGGCCGCACCGGCACGGCGGCCTGGGCCACGATCGGCCCGGCATCGAGCTCGGGCACCACGTAATGCACGGTGCAGCCGTGCAGGCGCACCCCGGCCGCCAGGGCCTGGGCGTGGGTGTCGGTGCCGCGAAACAGCGGCAGCAGCGAGGGATGGATGTTGATCATCCGCCCGGCCCAGGCCTCCACGAAGGGCCCTGAGAAGATGCGCATGAAGCCGGCCAGGCACACGAGCTCGATGCCCACCGCCGTCAATTCGGCATGGAGGGCGGCATCGAAGCTGGCGCGGTCCGGAAAGGCGCGGTGATCGACGGCACGGGTCTCGATGCCCGCCGCCGCCGCATGGGCGAGCCCGGCCGCCTCCGGCCGGTTCGACAGGACGAGGGCGATCTCGGCGGGATAGTCGGGGGCCGCGGCGGCCGCCAGGATCGAGACCATGTTGGAGCCGCGCCCCGAGATCAGGATCGCGACGCGGGTCTTCCTCGGGTGCGTCATGTCAGAGCGCGAGGGTGCCGGTGAAGGTCACGGGCTCGGGCCCGCGCGGGGTGATCCGGCCAATCCGGACGGCGGCCTCGCCGGCCGCCGCCAGGGCCGCCGTCACCGCCTCGGCCGCCTCGGCCCGCACCACCGCCACCATGCCGATGCCGCAGTTGAAGGTGCGCAGCATCTCCGGCACCGCGACGTTGCCGGTGGCGGCCAGCCAGCCGAACACGGGCGGCACGGGCACCGCATCGAGGTCGATGGCGATGCCGACGCCGTCGGGCAGCACCCGGGGCAGGTTGTCGGGAAAGCCGCCGCCGGTGATGTGCGCCAGCGCCTTGATGCCGTCGGTGGCCTTCAGGGCGGCCAGCAGCGGCTTCACGTAGATCCGCGTCGGCGTCAGCAGCGCCTCGCCGAGGGTCTGGCCGGGGGCGAAGGGGGCGGGCGCCTCGTAGCCGAGCCCGCTCGCCTCGACGATCCGGCGCACCAGCGAGAACCCGTTGGAATGCACGCCCGAGGAGGGCAGGCCGAGCACCACGTCGCCCTCGGCGATGCCTTCGCGCGGCAGCAGCGTGCCGCGCTCGGCCGCGCCGACGCTGAAGCCGGCCAGGTCGTAGTCGTCGCCCGCGTAGAGGCCGGGCATCTCGGCGGTCTCGCCGCCGATGAGCGCGCAGCCCGCCTGCCGGCAGCCCTCCGCGATCCCGCGCACGATGTCGACGCCGACCCCCGGCACCAGCCTGGCGGTGGCGTAGTAATCGAGGAAGAACAGCGGCTCGGCCCCCTGGACGACGATGTCGTTGACGCACATCGCCACGAGGTCGATGCCGATGGTGTCGTGGCGCCCGGTGAGGATCGCGATCTTCACCTTGGTGCCGACCCCGTCGTTGGCCGCCACCAGGATCGGGTCGGCAAAACCGGCGGCCTTGAGGTCGAACAACCCCCCGAAACCGCCGATCTCGGCATCCGCACCCGGCCGGCGGGTGGCGCGCACCAGCGGCCTGATGGTGTCGACCATGGCGTTCCCGGCGTCGATGTCGACACCGGCCTGCGCGTAGGTCAGTCCGTTCTGCTTCTCGGCCGTCATCCGCAGCGAGCCCTTCATCCGATCGTCAGCGACCTCTAACCAGTCCTGCCCGTCTTCGCGAGTCCGGGAGCCAAGCGTTCCGACAACCATTGCGCGCGAGGCAAGGGACGGCCTAATCCCCTGGCGAGACCGCCTTGACCGGGCCGGACCCGATTCCCACTGTCGACAGCGACGACGAACCCAAGAAGGACGGCCGATGCGCGGCAGGACGATGATCGCAACGGCGGGCCTGGTGGTCTTCGTCGTGCTCTTCTACCTCCTCAAGGACGTGATCCTGCCCTTCGCCGCCGGGCTGGCGCTCGCCTATCTCCTCGATCCCCTGGCCGACCGCCTGGAGCGCCTCGGGCTCGGGCGCCTGAGCGCCTCGCTGCTCATCCTGGCGCTGTTCGCGGTGGCGCTGGTCCTGGTGGTGCTCATCGTCGGGCCGCTGGTGGCCAAGCAGGTCTCGGCCCTGGTCGCGACCCTGCCGGGCATGGCCTCGAAGCTGCAGGGCCTCATCGTCGAGCGGGCCGGCCCGCTGCTGGAACGGATCGGCGGCCCGGGCATCTTGAGCGACCTGCAATCCTCGGCCGGGACTTTGGTGGGGCAGGGGGGAAGCTGGGGCCTCTCGGTGCTGAGCTCGCTCTGGACCGGGAGCCAGGCGCTGGTCTCCATCGTCTCGCTCCTGTTCATCACCCCGGTGGTGGCCTTCTACATCCTGCTCGACTGGGACCGGATGGTCGCCAAGGTCGACGCCTGGGTGCCGCCGCGCCATCGCCCGGTGGTGCGCCGCCTCGGGCGCGAGATGGACGGGGCCGTCACCGGCTTCCTGCGCGGGCAGACGCTGGTCTGCCTCATCCTCGGCACCTTCTACGCCGTCGGCCTGTTCATGGTGGGCGTGAACTTCGGCATCCTGATCGGGCTCATCGCGGGCTTCCTCACCTTCATCCCCTACGTCGGCACCATCGTCGGCTTCCTGCTCTCGGTGGGCGTCGCCCTGGTGCAGTTCTGGCCGGATTCCGACTGGCTGCGCATCGGGCTGACGGTGGCGGTGTTCGCGGTCGGGCAGTTCCTCGAGGGCAACGTCATCTCGCCCAAGCTCGTGGGGGATTCGGTGGGCCTGCACCCGGTCTGGCTGATGTTCGCGCTGCTGGCGTTCGGATCGCTGTTCGGGTTCATCGGCCTGCTCATCGCGGTGCCGGTGGCCGCCTCGATCGGCGTCCTGGTGCGCTATGCGCTCGAACGCTATCTCGCCAGCCCGCTCCACCAGGCGCCGGATCCGGCGGCCCCGGCCTTCCCGAAGGGGCCCTGAGCCCGCCATGGACCGCCCGCGCCGCGACACCGCCCCCCCGAGGCAGCTGGCCTTCGACCTGCCCCTCGACCCGCGCTACGGGCGCGAGGACTTCCTGGTCGGGCCGGCCAACGAGACCGCCTACGGCCTGATCGAGGCGTGGCCCGAGTGGCCCGACACGGTGTTCCTGCTCACGGGGCCGCCCGGCAGCGGCAAGAGCCACCTCGCCTCGATCTGGGCGACGCGGGCCCATGCCTGGACCGTGGCGGCGGCCGCGCTGACGGGGGAGGGGGTGCCCCATCTCGTCTCGAACGGCGCCCTCGTGGTCGAGGACGTCGACCGACTCCAGGGGCGCGACGAGGCCGCCCTATTCCACCTCCTCAACCTCGCCCGCGAGCACCGGACCGCGATCCTGCTCACGGCGGCCAAGCCCGTGGAGGCGATCGGCCTGGCGACCGCCGACCTGCGCTCGCGCCTGCGCCTGGCACCCGGCGCCACCATCCTGCCGCCGGACGAGGCGCTGCTGCGGGCGGTCATCGTCAAACTGTTCGTCGACCGCCAGCTCGTGGTCGACCTCAGCGTGGTCGAGGCGCTGGTGCTGCGCATCGACCGCTCCCTGGCCCTGGCCCGCGAGGTCGTGGCCGAACTCGACCGCGACGCGCTCGGCCGCGGCCGGCGCATCACCCGGCCGCTGGCGCTGGCCGTCCTCGCCAGGCTCGGCCTCGGTTCGGAGGGGGACGAGTAGAGGCCGGCCCGGGCGGTGTCATGGAACCGTCACAAACGCGGGCCGACCGCATGCTAGGGACCCCTTCGTGGTCGACGAGAAGGAGATGTGCCGTTGTCGGAGAGGGAAGCGGACAGGATGAGCCCGGATGCCGAGGTCGGCGACGCCGAGACGACGCGGCCCCCCGCCACCCCGGGCAAGCCGCCCGCTCCCAGGCCCGCGGCCGCCAAACCCGCCGCATCCAGATCCACCGCGTCCAAATCCACCGCATCCGGGCCCGCGTCGTCCCCCAGGGCCGCGACCTCCAAACCGGCGTCGTCCCTGCCCGTGAAGGCGCCAGCCCCGCCGGAGCCCGCCTCCGCCGATGACGCCATGCCGGCGCGCGCCGAGGCGGCGGCGATCGTCGCCGCGGCGGGCAAGAATCCGGAGGAGGAGCGCGAGCTGCGCGCCGCCGTGGTCGAGGCCGGCCGCGCCCTGCGCCGGATGCCGGAGCGGTTCGTGAACCGCGAGATCTCGTGGCTGCAGTTCAACCACCGGGTGCTGGAGGAGGCCTCGAACCCCAACCACCCCCTGCTCGAACAGCTTCGCTTCCTCTCGATCTCGGCCAACAACCTCGACGAATTCTTCATGGTGCGGGTCGCCGGCCTGCACGACCAGGTCCGCGCCGGCCTCGTGGTGCCCTCGCAGGACGGGCTGACCCCGACCGAGCAGCTCGCCCGCATCGGCACCGAGGTCTCGCGCCTCGCCCTCGAGCAGCAGCAGCGCTGGCGCGAATTGCGCAAGGACCTGCACGGGGTCGGCGTCGACCTCGTCGAGCCGGCCGACCTCAGCCAGGACCATGCCGCCTGGCTGCAGGACTACTTCCTCAACCACGTCCTGCCGGTGCTGACGCCGCTGGCCATCGACCCGGCCCACCCCTTCCCGTTCATCCCCAACCTCGGCTCCACCATCGCCCTGATGCTGGTGCGCCCGCGCGACGGGCGCACCCTGCGCGCGCTGATCCGCCTGCCCTCGGTGGTCGAGCGGTTCGTGCGCCTGCCCGACGTGGGCGGGGACGCCATGGCCCGGTTCATCGCCATCGAGCAGGTGATCGTGCTGTTCACCGGGCGGCTCTTCCCCGGCTACTTCGTGAAGGGGCAGGGCGCCTTCCGGGTGATCCGCGACTCCGACCTCGAGATCGAGGAGGAGGCCGAAGACCTCGTCCTGCATTTCGAGACCGCCCTCAAGCAGCGTCGCCGCGGCGTCGTCATCCGCCTCGAGATCGAGGCCGGGATGCCGGAGGACCTGCGCGGCTTCGTCGCCGACGAACTCGAGATCGGCCCCGACGCGGTCTTCCTCGTGGAGGGGATGCTGGCCCTCAACGAGCTGTCGCAGATCGTCGGCATCGACCGGCCCGACCTCAAGTTCAAGCCCTACAACCCGCGCTTTCCCGAGCGCATCCGCGAGAGCGGCGGCGATGTCTTCGCGGCGATCCGCCAGAAGGACTTCATCGTCCACCACCCCTACGAATCGTTCGATTCGGTGGTGCAGTTCCTCGCCCAGGCCGCCCGCGACCCGCATGTGGTGGCGATCAAGCAGACCCTCTACCGCACCTCCTCGAACTCGCCGATCGTGGCAGCACTCGCCGAGGCCGCCGAGGCCGGCAAGTCGGTCACCGCGCTCGTGGAGCTGAAGGCCCGTTTCGACGAGGAGGCCAACATCCGCTGGGCGCGCGACCTCGAGAAGGCCGGCGCGCAGGTAGTGTTCGGCTTCATCGAGCTCAAGACCCACGCCAAGCTCTCGATGGTGGTGCGCCGCGAGGGCGACAGGCTCGTGAGCTACTGCCACGTCGGCACCGGCAACTACCATCCGATCACGGCCCGGGTTTACACCGACCTGTCGTTCTTCACGGCCGACCCGGCGGTGGGCCGCGACGTGGCGCGGCTGTTCAACTTCATCACCGGCTACGCCGAGCCCGCCGAACTCGAGAAGATGTCGGTCTCGCCCCTCACCCTCAAGGCGAAGCTCCTCGACAGCATCGAGCAGGAGATCGGCCACGCCAAGGCCGGGCGCCCGGCCGCGATCTGGCTGAAGTGCAACTCGCTGGTCGACCAGCAGATCATCGACGCCCTCTACGACGCCTCGGAAGCCGGCGTGCCGATCGACTGCATCATTCGCGGCATCTGCTGCCTCAGGCCCGGCGTGCCCGGCCTGTCGGAGACGATCCGCGTCAAGTCCATCGTCGGGCGCTTCCTGGAGCACGGCCGCGTCTACGCCTTCGGCAACGGCTACGGCCTGCCCCACCCCAAGGCCACCGTCTCCATCTCCTCGGCCGACCTCATGAGCCGCAACCTCGACCGCCGGGTCGAGGCGCTGCTGCCGATCACCAATCCGACGGTGCACCAGCAGGTGCTCGACCAGATCATGCTCGCCAACCTCCTCGACAACCGCCAGAGCTGGCGTGTACTGGCGTCGGGTGCGAGCGAGCGGATCCAGCCCTCCGACGGCGAGGAGCCGTTCAACGCGCACAAGTACTTCATGACGAACCCGAGCCTGTCCGGGCGCGGCAAGTCGTCGAAGAAATCGAGTCCGCGTGCGCTGAGCCGGCGAGCCCAGCGTTCCTGAAGGACCCGGCATGGGACAGGCACCGGGCATGAAACAGGCAGTCGGCACGACGGTCGGCCCGCCCCGCGATCCCCTCGCGATCATCGACATCGGCTCGAACTCGGTGCGGCTCGTCGCCTACGACCGCCTGAGCCGGGCACCGACCCCGCTCTACAACGAGAAGGTGCTGTGCGGGCTGGGCCGCAACGTGCTCACCACCGGCCGGCTCAACGAGGAGGCGGTCAGGCGGGCGCTCGCGGCCCTGGCCCGGTTCCGGATGCTGTGCGCGGTCATGGAGATCGAGCGGGTCTTCGTCCTGGCCACCGCGGCGGCGCGCGACGCCGAGAACGGGCCGGACTTCCTGGCGGCGGCCGAGGCCGCCTGCGGCCACCCGATCGAGCTCCTCTCGGGGCGGCGCGAGGCGGAACTCTCGGCGCTCGGGGTCGTCTCGGGCTTCCATGCCCCGGACGGGGTGGTGGGGGATCTCGGCGGCGGCTCGCTGGAACTCGTCGACGTGCGCGGCGCGGAGGTGGGGCAGGGGGTGACGATGCCGCTGGGCGGCCTCGCCCTGCAGGACCTCACCGGCGGCTCGCCCAAGAAGGCCCAGAAGATCGTCCGCGAGCACCTCAAGAAGGCCGCTCCCCAGCTCGAGACCTTGCGCGGGCGCAGCTTCTACGCGGTGGGCGGCACCTGGCGGGCCCTGGCCCGCCTGCACCAGGCCGCCCGCGCCTATCCGCTCCACGTCATGCACGGCTACACGGTGGAGCCCTCGGACGAACTCAACTTCCTCGAAGTGGTGGAGCGGGTCGACGCGGCCCTGCTCGCCGACGTCGAGAGCGTCTCGGAGGCCCGCCGCCCGCTCCTGGCCTATGGCGCGGTGGTGCTGGAGGAGATCCTGCGCCTGGGCCGCCCGCGCGAAGTGGCGATTTCGGCCAGCGGCGTGCGCGAGGGCCTGCTCTACGAACTCCTCGACCGCGAAACCCGGGCCGCCGATCCGCTCCTGGCCGCGGCGGCCGAGCTGAACGCCCTGCGCGCCCGCTCGCCGGGCCACGCCACCGACCTCATCGCCTGGACCGATCGCTTCGTGGCCGAACTCGACGGCCCCGAGACGGCGGACGAGCGCCGCCTGCGCCACGCCGCCTGCCTGTTGTCCGACATCGGCTGGCGGGCGCATCCCGACTATCGCGGCGGGCACAGCATCGACGTGATCACCCAGGCGCCCTTCGTCGGCATCGACCACCCGGGCCGCGCCTACCTGGCGCTCGCCGTCTACTTCCGGCACGAGGGCGTCGCCCCCGAGAAGGCGAGCCCGATCCTGCGCAACCTCGCCGGCCCGCGCCTGTTCGAGCGCGCCCGCCTCGTCGGCGGCCTGCTGCGGGTGGCCTTCCCGACCTCGGCGGGCATGGCGGCGATCCTGCCGCGCCTGCCCGTCGGCATCGCCGAGGGCCGCGTCGTGCTCACCGTGCCCTCCGACTGGCGATCCCTCGCCGGGGACCGCGTCCTCAACCGCGTGCGCGGGCTGGGACGGGTGGTCGGCCTCGACGGCCGGGTCGAGGTGGTGTGATACGGTTCCCGCTCGATTCGAGCGGGAACCGTATCGCCGAGTCCGCGCGGCGCCTGAGCGAAGCCGACATCCGCATTGCGAAGCCATCGAACGGATTTTGCAGGAGGGGCCGACCCACCCCGGCGGCGCCGGTCCCGCCGCCCGATCAGACCTGGACCTGACCGGCCGTCGAGACCTGCTTCCAGGGCAGGATGCGGCGCTCGGCGAAGTCGATGACGTGGTAGAGCAGGAAGCCCACGAACATCAGGACAAACAGCCCGACCCAGACCGAATTGAGGTCGTAGAGGCTGGAGGCGTTGTAGATCATGTGCCCGAGCCCGCGCTGGGACGAGATGAACTCGCCGACCACGGCGCCCACCAGCGCGAAGCCGATGTTGATGCGGAACATCCCGATCATCGCCGGCAGGGTCGAGGGCACGATCACGCTCTTGAAGATGCGGTGCTTCGAGGCGCCCATCGACGCGAGGAGCGCCTGCAGGTCCGGGTCGGCGTCCCGCGCCGCCTGGTAGGCGGCGATGAGGGCGACGAGGGCGGTGAGCGACACCGCCAGCGCCACCTTCGAGACGAAGCCGGTGCCGAACCACAGGATCACGATCGGGGCGAGGGCGATCTTGGGCACCGAGTTGATGGCGACGATGAACGGCTCGACGAGGCGCGCCACGAAGGCCGAGTACCACAGCCCGAGCCCGGCGGCGGAGCCGAGGACGGTGCCGATGACGAACCCGAGGATCGCCTCGATCAGCGTGTACCAGGTGTCGACGAACAGGCTGCCGTCCATGACGGCACGCACGAACACCCGCCAGATGCCGGAGGGAGCGCCGACCAGGAAGTCGCTGACCCAGCCCGCCCGCACCCCCAGCTCCCAGGCGCCGAAGAACGCCATCACCGCCGTGAACTGGATGAGGGCGCGCCCGGCCTGCGTGTCGGCGGCCAGCGCGAGGGCGCCAGGCCGGCGGGAGCGGGCGGGGGAAGGAGGAGGGGCCGCCTCGATCGATCGCGTCGTCATCAGGCGACCTTCGCGTGTGAGCGGGCCCGGGGAAGGGTCTGGGCCCGGGGACGGGTCTGGATGTCGAGTTCCCCGCACAGGGCGTGGAAGTATTCCGAGAAGCGTGGATCGGAGCGGGCGCCGATCGGCGAGCGGTCGGCGATGGCGATGTCGTGGACGGCCTTGACCGTGGCCGGGCGGTTGCCGAGCACCACCACGCGCTTGGACAGCGCCACCGCCTCGTCGATGTCGTGGGTCACGAGCACCACGGTCTTGTCGTAGGTCTCCACCGCGTCGAGCAGCACGCCTTCGAGGTAGAGCCGGGTCTGGTAGTCGAGCGCCGAGAACGGCTCGTCGAGGAGCAGGATGTCGGGGTCCATGATCAGGGTCCGGATCAGCGCCGTTCGCTGGCGCATGCCCCCCGACAGGGTCTTGGGGTAGGCGTTCTCGAATCCCGAAAGGCCGAAGGTGGAGAGGTACTCGCGGGCGGTGTCCAGCGCCTGGGCCGGGTCGACGCCCTTCATCTCGAGGCCGAGCATCACGTTCTGCAGGACCGTGCGCCAGGGAAACAGCAGGTCCTTCTGCATCATGTAGCCGACCCGGCCGCGTAGGCCCGGCACGACCTCGCCCCGGTAGCGGATGGTGCCGCCGTCGGGGTCGAGGAGGCCGGCGATGATGTTGAACACCGTGGTCTTGCCGCAGCCGCTCGGGCCGATGATGCTGACGAAGTCGCGCTCGTAGATATCGAAGCTCAGGCCGTCGAGGACCGGGACCGGGCCGGTTTTACTGGGAAAGGCCTTGCGGATTCCGCGCAGGCCGAGCTGCACCGTCTGCGCCGTCATGAAGCCTCCATCGCCGTGCGCATCGCCCAGCAATGTTCGGGCCAAAGTGCATGCAGAACCGAAGGCGAGGCCTCGCAGCGCCGATCAGGCGACGCGGCTGCGGCGGGCCGGATGGCCGGCGGATGCGTCGGTCCGGAAGGTGTTCCGGCCGGCCGCCTTGGCGGCGTAGAGGGCGGCATCGGCCCTGGCGAACAGGGTGGCGGGGGCCGCGGCGTCGTGCCAGGCGACGCCCACGGATGCGCCGAGGGACGCGCCGAGGGACGCGCCAAGCGGCAGGCCGTGGTCCTCGCCCTCCGCCGGGCGGCGCAGGGCCGCGACGATACGGCCGGCGAGGTCTTCGGCGATTGTCGGGTCATCCGTACCGAGGAGCACGCCGAACTCGTCGCCGCCGATGCGCGCCACGAGGTCGGCGCGATCGCAGACCGTGCGCAGGCGGGCGGCCGCCCGGCGCAGGCAGGCGTCGCCCGCCAGATGCCCGAGGGTGTCGTTGACCGCCTTGAACCCGTCGAGGTCGACGAGGAGGAGGGCGGCCCCGCAGCCCTCCTCCTCGACCGCGGCGAGCCGCGCCTGGAAGCTGGTGCGGTTGGCGAGCCCGGTCATGTCGTCGAAGGCGGCGAGGTAGCGGGTCCGGTCGAACAGGGCCTTCTCCTCGGTGATGTCCTGCTTCATCCCGAAGATGCGGGTGGGGACCCCGTCCTCGCATTCCACCGTGGCGGTGATCCTGATCCAGCGCCGGTTGCCCAGGCCGGTGACGATCTCCGCATCGAGGGTGAACCCGCGGGCCTCGCCGATGGCGCGGGCGCGGATCGTGTCGAGGGCCCGTCGCGAGTCCGGCGCGTAGAGGGCCAGGGTCGCCGCCCGGTCGAGGACCGAGCCGCGGGGGAGGTCGAAGAGGTCGTAGACGACGTCGGTCCAGGTCAGGTGTTCGCCGTCGAGGGTGCATTCCCACACCCCGATCCGGGCCGCTTCCGAGGCCCGCGCGAAGATCTTTTGGGCATGGGCGAGGGCGGCCGACTGCCGGGCGAAGGCGGCCTTCAGCCGTTCCAGTTCCGCCGTGTCGTCGTCTTCGCCCAGGTCGATCACCGCTTGCGCGTCGTCGGGTGCCGGGTCGTCGCGCATGCAGAGCATCGTCCGCCATCGTCGCCGTTCGATCAAGGCGCCTATCATGGAGCAAGGTCGATTAAGAGACCTTCACGGGATGGCCCGATGCCGACGCTCCGGGCGTGTTGTGCTACCGCCGGGGACGCCACCAGGAACCGATCCGATGACGATGAAGACGACGTTCGTGGTCCAGACCTTCGTGATCAAGCGCAAGCGCCTGGTGCCCGGAGACCGCGAGGTCGCGCCCACCGAGAGCGGCGCGTTGAAGAAGGCCGAGGCGATGGCCGGCCGGATGCCGGGCACGGCCGCCCTCAAAGTGGTGGCCGACGACGAGACCGGGGAACTCGAAGGGGTGACCATCCTCGGCCGCTTCGGCGAGATCCCGGAGGATTTCGCCGAGAGCCTGCAGGGCGGCTGAGCGAAGCCCATGTCCGCATCACGAAGTGATCAACCGGAAATGGCATGAGATCCCGAGCCGCGGGACAACGGGCGACGTTGACCCGCCGGTCGGTGGTATTATGCATGCAGTCATAGGCCGCGACGAAGACGGCGACGGGGCGGGACAGGGACGGGACACCATGGCGACAACGGCCGAGCCGGCGACGGGTCCCGAAGCGATGGGCGCCGGGACGACGAGCCCGCGGGCGGCGCGGCGGCAGGGTGCCGGCTTGGCCCGCCGCCTGGCCGAGGCGCTCCGGGGCGAGGCACGCTTCGACGCCTTCACCCGCGGTCGCTACGCCACCGACGCCTCGATCTACCAGATCGTGCCGACGGGCGTGGTCTTCCCGAAATCGGCCGCCGACATCGCCGCGACGCTCGCCATCGCCGCCGAGCACGGCGTGCCCGTGATCCTGCGCGGCGGCGGCACCTCGCAGAACGGCCAGCCGATCGGGCGCGGCCTCGTGGTGGATTGCTCGCGCCACCTCGACGGCATCCTCGCCTACGATCCGCAGGGCGGCACCGTCACGGTTGAGCCCGGCATGGTGCTGGAGCGCCTCAACACCCGGGTGAAGGCGGACGGCTGGTTCTTTCCCGTCGAGCCCTCGACGGCCAGCCGCTGCACCATCGGCGGCATGGCCGGCAACAACTCCTGCGGCGCCCGCTCGCTGCGCTTCGGCAAGATGAGCGACAACGTCCTGGCGATGGAGGCGCTGTTCCACGACGGCGAGGCGTTCGGCTTTTCGCTGACGGGAAACGAGGCCACCGGCGTGTCGGGCTCGGCGCGGGCAAAGGATCTCGCGCGCCGCATGGTTTCCCTGGCGGAATCGGAGCGGGACGAAATCCTGGCGATGTACCCGCGCGTGCAGCGGCGGGTCGGCGGCTACAACCTCGACGCCCTGATCGAGCCGCGCCCGAACCTCGCCCATCTGCTGGTCGGCTCGGAGGGGACGCTGGCGGCCACCACCTCGGTGACGCTCAAGCTCTCGCGCCTGCCGACCCACCGGGTGATGGGGGTGTGCCACTTCCCCTCGTTCCGTTCCGCGATGGAGACCACGAAGGCGATCGTCGACCTGAACCCGGTCGCGGTCGAACTCGTGGACAACAACGTCCTGGTGCTGGGCGCCGACATCCCGCTGTTCCGCACCACGCTCGCCGACATCACGCGGGGCCGGCCGAACTGCCTGCTCCTCACGGAGTTCGCCGGCGAGGACCGCGACGCGCTGCTGGCCGACCTCAGGCGCCTCGACGCCTGCATGGCCGACCACGGATTCACCGACGCCGTCGTCGAGGTGCCCGAGCCTGCGCGCCAGCGCTCGGTCTGGGAGGTACGCGAGGCCTGCCTCAACATCATGATGTCGACCAAGGGCGACGCCAAGCCGGTGTCCTTCATCGAGGATTGTGCGGTGCCGCTCGAGCACCTGGCCGACTACACCGACGCCGTCACCGACGTGTTCACCCGGCACGGCACCCGCGGCACCTGGTACGCCCACGCCTCGGTCGGCTGCCTGCACGTGCGCCCGATCCTCGACATGAAGCAGGGCGGGGACGTCGCCAAGATGCGCTCCATCGCGGAGGAGGCCTCCGCCCTGGTGCGCCGCTTCAAGGGCTCGTACTCGGGCGAGCACGGCGACGGCATCTCGCGCTCGGAATACGTGGAGCCGCTGTTCGGCGCCCGCCTCACCCGCGCCTTCGAGGCGGTCAAGGACGGCTTCGACCCGGACAACCGGCTCAACCCGGGCAAGATCGTGCGGCCCCTGCGGATGGACGACCGCTCGCTGATGCGCTTCGCGCCGGGCTACGCCGTCACCGCGCCGGCGGCGACGGCACTCGACTGGTCGGACTGGGGCGGCCTCGGCGGGGCCGTCGAGATGTGCAACAACAACGGCACCTGCCGCAAGCTCGCGGGCGGGGCGATGTGCCCGTCCTACCGGGCGACGCGGGAGGAGCAGCACCTCACCCGCGGCCGGGCGAACTCGTTGCGGCTCGCGATCTCCGGACAGCTCGGGGCCGACGCCTTCACATCCCCCGAGATGAAGCGCACGATGGACCTGTGCGTTTCGTGCAAGGCCTGCCGCCGGGAATGCCCCACCGGCGTCGACATGGCCAAGATGAAGGTCGAGTTCCTCCACCACTACCACGCCCGCCACGGCCTGCCCCTGAAGGAGCGGCTGGTGGCCGAACTGCCGCGCTATGCCGGGCTGGCGGCGAAACTCGCCCCGCTCCTCAACCTGCGCGACCGGGTGCCCGCCCTGGCGCGGCTGTCGGAAAGGGTCGCGGGGCTCTCGGCCCGGCGGACCCTGCCGGCCTGGCGCCGGCCCTGGGCGGAGACGGGCGAGCCGGCCCACCCCTCCGACGTCACGGGCACGTTTCGCGACATCGTCCTGTTCGGCGACACCTTCAACCGCGCCTTCGAGCGCGAGAACCTGGAGGCGGCCGAGCGCGTCCTGGTCGCCGCCGGCTACCGCCTCCACCGGGTTTTTCCGCACACGGGCCGGCGACCCTTGTGCTGCGGGCGGACCTATCTCGCCTCCGGCCAGACCGACCGGGCGCGGGAGGAGGCGCGCCGCACCCTCGACGCGCTGCTGCCCTACGTTCGGGCCGGCGCCCGCGTCGTCGGGCTGGAGCCCTCCTGCCTGCTGACGTTCCGCGACGAGTTCGCCGCCCTGCTGCCCGGCGAGGAGGCAACGGCCCTGGCCGGCGCCAGCCTGCTGTTCGAGGAACTGCTGGCCGCCGACCTCGCGGCCGGGCGGATCGCGCTGCCGCTGGCCGACCAGGGCGGGCGCGTCGCGCATCTCCACGGCCACTGCCACCAGAAGGCCTTCGACGCGATGGGGGCGGTGGAAACGGTCCTGCGGCAGGTGCCGGGGCTCGAGGTCAAGGTGATCGAGTCGAGCTGCTGCGGCATGGCCGGCGCCTTCGGCTACGGGGCCGACACCATCGACGTCTCGCTGGCCATGGCCGAGCTGTCGCTGTTCCCGGCGCTGCGCAAGGCCGGTCCCGACGATTGGGTCGTCGCCGACGGCACCAGTTGCCGGCATCAGATCCACGATGGGCTCGGGATCAGCGCGCAGCATGTGGCGCGGGTGTTGGATGGGGCGTTGGTAACGGGTGGGCGGCCGCGGTAGCGGCACACGCCCGTCGTGTTCAGGTCGACACGTTATGAAGTGCGGTGTTTGAGCAGAAGCTGCACGGCGAAGGCTATGGCATCCTTCGTAGAGACCGATTTCAATGCCGTGATCCCACCCTCGGCAGAAGCGATGGCGGCGAGGGCGTCGGCGCGGCTGACGCGATACATTGGGTCATAATCGGCGTTGTGGCGTTCGACCTGTAGAGTTTGGAGAATGTCGCCCACCCGCACCAGACCAGCGGGAAAACCGAGCTTGCGGAGCTGATGACAGGCGTTCTTGACGTCGCCGTGATTCAGGGCGCGATAGGTCTGGCGCCACGCCTTATCCGGTCGGTTGATTCCCACTCCCACGAGCCGGTCTGCGCATTGTCTCGCGACTTCATGAAACAGGGCATAATAGGCTGTACTGATCGCGCGCTTGAGGTTGGCCTGGCGTGGCTTGCCGCTGCCCGCCTTGGCGAGCAAGCGAGCCGTCTCCAGAAGCTCCTGGCTCACGGCCGGCCGCGACGCCGCCGGACAACCTCCGGCACATCGTGCGAGATGTAAGCGAAACGCGGCTCCTTGAGCTCGAACAGCCTGTCGTTGAGCTTCGTGATCGTCTCGGAAGCCACTTTCGGATCAGGCTCGGCGTCGGCGTGGCTGTAGTGGACGAGCACCCGGATGACCGGGTCGCCATCGTGATCCTCGGTGCCGATCGCCTCGACCTGCGCGATACCGAAGCGGCCGAGCTCTTGCCGAATGACGGTTTCGATCGCGTCTTTCAGGGCGGGGGTGATCTCGGTGTCGACCATGAATCCAGCCTATCATGAGCGCTGACGACGAGCCATCGTCGCAACCGGCGCCTCACCCCACCGTCTCGCGCACCACGCCCCGCGCCAAAAACCCCTCGATCTCCGCTTCGTCGTAACCGACCCCCCGCAGGATCGCGCGGCTGTGCTCCCCCAGCAGCGGTGCGGCCCCCTGCACCCGCCCGGGCGTGCCCGAAAACTTCACCGGCAGTCCCAGCGTCCGCATCGGCCCGATGCGGGTGTGGTCGACCTCCACCACCATCTCGCGGGCGAGCGCCTGGGGGTCGCGGTGCATGGCGAGCACGTCGAGGACCGGGCCGGCCGGGACACCGCCGTCCTCAAGGCGAGCGAGCCACGTCGCGGACGATTCCCGGCGAAACCGCGGGGCCAGCACCGCGGCCAGTGCCTCGCGGTTTTCCATCCGCTCGGCGTTGCGGGCAAAGCGCGGCTCGTGGCCGAGATCGGCGGCACCCAGCACCTCGAGGAGGCGCAGCCAGTTGGTCTGGTTGGCCGCCCCGACCGTGATCCAGCCGTCGGCGGTCTGGAACGCCTCGTAGGGGGCGTTGAGCGGATGGGCCGAGCCCATCGGGCCGGGCGCGATGCCGGTGGCCATGGCGATGGCCGATTGCCAGTAGGTCAGGGTGATGCCGGCCTCGAACAGGGAGGTGTCCACCGCCTGGCCCTCGCCGGTCCTGAGGCGGTGGGTGTAGGCGGCCAGCACCCCCATCGCCGCCAGGATGCCGGCGGTGACGTCGGTGACGGGCGGGCCGCACTTCATCGGCGCCTCGCCGGGTCCCGCGCCGGTGATGCTCATGAGCCCGCTCATGCCCTGCGCCACGAGGTCGAAGCCGGGCCGCTCGGCATAGGGGCCGGTGCGCCCGAAGCCCGAGAGGGCGCAGTAGATCAGGGCGGGGTAGGCGGCCTTGAGGGTGTCCCAGCCGAGGCCGAGGCGCTCCATGGTGCCGGCGCGGTAGTTCTCGATCAGTACGTCGGCCCCGGCCAGCAGCCGGTGCAGGATCGCCCGGCCCTCCGGGCTCTTGAGGTCGAGCGCGATGCCGCGCTTGCCCCGGTTCATCATCATGTAGGCGGCGCTCTCGCCCTCCAGGGACGGCGGCACCGAACGGCGGGTGTCGTCGCCGCCCTCGATCTTCTCGACCTTGATCACCGTGGCGCCCATGTCGGCGAGCATCAGGCCGCAGACCGGGCCGGCCATGATGTGGGCGAGTTCGATCACCGTGAGGCCGCGCAAGGGGCCGTGAGGCTGGTCGGAGGTGGTGTGCATGGAATCCCGCCCTGGCGTTTTTCCCCCATCATCGGCGAGCCGGCGCGGGAAGGCCACAGGAGCGGTCGTGATCGAGAAAACCCACTGTTGCCAAACGGCCCCGAAACTTCATACCCTGGTATACAAGGCGGGGCCGCCAAGAGCACCGCCGGAGGACAACGCCATGCAATCCATCGTGAAGGCCGCCCTGGCGGCCACGCTGCTGCCCGTCGGCCCGGCCCTGGCCTGGGAGCCGACCAAGCCCATCGAGATCATCGTGCCCTTCCCGCCCGGCGGCTCGTCCGACCAGATGGCGCGCACGATCCAGGGTGCGATCCAGAAGAACAACCTCGTCTCCCAGCCGATCATCATCGTCAACAAGCCGGCCGCGGCGGGCGGCGAGGCGATGCTCGACATCCAGAAGTCGGCCGGCGACCCCCACAAGCTCATCACCACCTCGAGCGGCATCTACATGACGCCGCTGGCCACCAAGCTGCCGGTGAGCTGGAAGAACTTCACCCCGGTCGCGATGATGGCGCAGGACGCCTTCCTGCTCTGGGTGAACGCGAGCACCCCCTACAAGACCGCGGGCGACTTCGTCGCCGCCGCCAAGGCCGCCAATCCGCCCCTGAAGACCGGCGGCAACGGCTCGAAGCGCGAGGACCACCTCATCTCCGTGACGATGGAGCAGGCGGCCGGCATCAAGATCACCTACATTCCCTACCAGGGCGGGGGACCTTCCTCCGTGCAGCTCGCCGGCGGCCACATCGACGCCAACATGAACAACCCGGCCGAGGAGATCGCCAACTGGCGCTCGGGCGCGGTCAAGCCGCTGTGCGTGTTCTCCGACAAGCCGCTGGGCTACACCCAGAAGATCACCGCCGACATGTCCTGGGCCGACGTGCCCACCTGCGTCTCGCAGGGCCTCGACGTGAACTACCAGATGCTGCGCGGTATGTTCATGCCCGGCAAGGTGACGCCCGAGCAGCAGGCCTTCTACGTGAACCTCTTCAAGAAGGTCACCGAGACGGCCGACTGGAAGGCCTACGTCGAGCGCAACGCCCTGGTGCCCGACTTCCGCTCCGGCGACGCGTTCGTCTCGTTCCTCACCACCGACGAGCAGAAGCACAAGGACCTGATGGGCAAGGCCGGGTTCATCGGCACCAACTGAGGGCGGCCGCCGGGTGAGCACTCCGGCGCGTTCGCGCTGACCCCTCGGTCCCTTTCCCTCGCGGGGAGGGACCGAGGGTGGGAGTGGCCGGGCGACCCTCCTCCGGGGACAAGCGGAACCGCCCCCACTATCGACTCCTCCCCGCACCCGGGTCGGGCCTGCCCGACCCGGACCCCCGGGGTGCATCTCTCGGGCAGGCCCGAGAGATGCGGGGGACGAGAGGTGCGCGCCGAACGAACGATCAGGATGAACGGATGACCGAGACGTCCCAAACGGCCACCGAGCCCGGCCTGTCGCGCCGGATGGTGGAGATCCTCGTCGCCCTCGTCCTGATGGGGCTGGCGGGGCTTGTGCTGTGGGATTCCTACGAGCGCGGCGCGGGCTGGGACGCCGGGCCCCAGAACGGGTTCTTCCCCGCCCGCGTCGGCTGGATCCTGCTGATCGCGGCGGCCGCCGCCCTGGTGAGCGCGGTGCGGCGCGAGGACAGCGTGTTCGTCACCTACGGCCAGCTGCGCATGGTCGGCTCGGTGTTCGCGCCGCTGTTCCTCTACGTGCTCGCCATCGAGTTCGTCGGCATCTACACCGCCTCGGCCCTGTTCATGGCGGTGTTCATGGTGATGCTCGGCGAGTTCCGCTGGTGGCAGACGCTGCTGGCGGTGGTCGCCGTGCCGCTCGTGGCGTTCTGGGTCTTCGAGATTCAATTCCGGCTGTCCCTGCCCAAGGGTCCGGTCGAGGCGATGCTCGGCTTCTGATCTCAACCAAGAAAAGTCCGAGGAACCGCCATGGACGATCTCCACCAGCTCATGTTGGGCTTCCAGGTCGCCTTGTCCTGGACCAACGTCATGTTCATGATCGTCGGCGTGCTGCTCGGCATCGTGGTCGGCGTGCTGCCGGGCCTGGGCGGCCCCAACGGCGTCGCGATCCTGCTGCCGCTGACCTTCGGCATGGACCCGACTTCCGCGATCATCCTCCTGTCGTCGATCTACTGGGGGGCCCTGTTCGGGGGCGCCATTACCTCGATCCTGTTCAACATCCCCGGGGAGGCGTGGTCGGTGGCCACCACCTTCGACGGCTATCCGATGGCCCAGCAGGGCAAGGCCGGCGAGGCGCTCACCGCCGCCTTCACCGCCTCCTTCATCGGGGCGCTGGCCGGTGTCATCCTGATCACCTTCGTGGCGCCGCTGGTGGCGAAATTCGCCCTGCGGTTCGGCCCGGCCGAGTTCTTCGGGGTGTTCTTCCTGACGTTCTGCTCGTTCATCGGCATGGGCAAGGAGAACAAGGCCAAGATCGTGGCCTCCCTCGCCATCGGCTTCCTGCTCGCCGCGGTGGGCCTCGACACCATCTCCGGCGACCTGCGCCTGACCTTCGGGGTGAGCGAGCTCATCAAGGGCTTCGACTTCCTCGTGGTGGTGATCGGCCTGTTCGGCGTCTCCGAGATCCTGCTCACCATCGAGGAGGGCCTGCACTTCAAGGGCAAGAAGGCGCAGATCGACCTCAAGGTCGTCCTGCGCACCTGGGCCGCGCTGCCGCGCTACTGGGCGACGCTGATCCGCTCATCGATCGTGGGCATGTGGATGGGCGTGACGCCGGGCGGCGCCATCGCGGCCTCCTTCATGGGGTACGGCCTCGCCAAAAGGTTCTCGCGCACGCCCGAGAACTTCGGGCGCGGCGAGATCGAGGGCGTGCTGGCGCCCGAGACCGCGGCGCATGCCGCCGGCACTTCGGCGCTGCTGCCGATGCTGGCGCTGGGCATCCCGGGTTCGGCCACGGCCGCGGTGCTGCTCGGCGGCCTGATGATCTGGGGCCTGCAACCCGGCCCGCTCCTGTTCATCGAGAACAAGGAGTTCGTCTGGGGCCTCATCGCCTCGATGTACCTCGGCAACGTCGCCGGCCTCCTGATCGTGCTCGCCACCGTGCCGGTCTTCGCCGCGATCATGCGCATTCCCTTCGCGCTGGTGGCGCCGATCATCCTGATCGTCTGCGCCATCGGCGCTTACACGGTGGAATCCTCGCGGTTCGACATCTGGCTGATGCTGGTGTTCGGGGTGATCGGCTACATCTTCAAGAAGCTCGACTATCCCCTCGCCCCCCTGGTCCTGGCCCTGGTGCTCGGCGACCGCGCCGAGGACGCGTTCCGCCAGGCCCTGCTCGGCTCGGGCGGCAACCTGTCGGTGTTCTTCTCCAACGGCCTCGTCTCGACCCTGATGGTGATGGGGCTGGCGCTGCTGTTCTGGGGTCCGCTGAGCGCCGGCACCGGCTTCCTGAGGCGCAGGCTCGCGCCGGCCCGCTCGGCCCCCCTCGGCCGCTGAGGCGCCGGGCCTCTGGCGCCCGGGATCTCGGATCGACCACCTCGCCGCACGATCGCGCACGGCGAGGTGGTGCGCGCCTGACCGTTGCGGTCGCCGACGCACGAACGGCTCGGGTCGACGGCCCCGCCCCCCCATCGGACCGATCCCGGCCAAACCGTCTCCGAGCGAACGCCCGGGAACGCCGCCTCTGAACGCCCCTTTCAAGCGCCGCGTGGAACCCGCACGGCATCCGCTCGTTGACAGCCAGATTGGAATTTGTCTAATGAGAATGTAGCGCCGCGAGGCGACCGTTCTTCGAAGGAGACCGACGATGGCCGACGTGAAGTGTGACACCTGCAAGTTCTACGACGAGCACAAGGTCAACGGCGCCATGGCGCACGGCGACGAAGGCCTGTGCCGCTTCAACCCGCCCGTGAGCCAGCCGGGTCCCAAGGACCACGGCCTGTGGCCGGTGGTGAGCGCCTCCGACTGGTGCGGTCATTTCACGCCCGAGATGAGCGCCGCCGAATAAGCGATCTCGGCACGACGACCAGGGCCAGCCTCGCGGCTGGCCCTTTTTCGTGGTCCAAGCCTTTTCGTGGTCCAAGCCTTTTCGTGGCCGAGCGTTCTTCGTCGCCGGAGACGGCGATCCGGGTCCCTGGTCCGGTCGGACCTCACTGGAAAAACGCTCGGGCCCCGCGCCCGGCGAGCCTGCGTCGGGAAAGCCCCGCGGCCTTCGACCGGACCCCGACGCGCGCCTGCGACGATGCCGATCGCCAGGGGAGGGACCGGTTCCTGTGGAAATCGAGACCCCGGCGGGGACGGCCTGAGCAGGTTCGCGTCGGAACGCCAACGCTTTACTCCTGCCGAAGCCCTCGGTCTGTCACAGGTTTTCGGCGCAGGACATGACGAACACCTGCCGGGGATGGGCGAGCCATCCTCGGTTCGCGGTCACCGCGCGTGGATCCCCATCCCGTGGATCCCCATCCAAAGACGAATCCGCCGCCTCGGTTGCGTCGACGCAGACTTTCATCCTGCGTTTGACGTTTTCCGCCCGCAGCGCATCGACCCGTGTGACTGCGGCGGACACGCCATCGTGAGATATCTCACGAAAAGCCACGTCACGAAAAGATTGACTCATAAGCTTCACACATCGTCATCCAACGCCCAGCATGAATGCTACGATCGAGGTTGGATCGTCATGCTCACTCAGCTCGCCGACAGGACTCTACTGCGCCGCCAGATCGCCCTCCTGGCCGGCGCCATCAGCTTGGCCATCGTCGGAGCGACCACGATCGGTTCCGCCCTGCTGGCGCGCGGGCAGGCGACCGACATGGCCCAGGGCAACCTGCTGCAGGTCGCGCGATCCGTGGCCGACCGGCTCGATCAGGACATGGCCGAGCGCCTGCGGGAGATCCGCAACGTGGCGGCCCTCGAACCCCTTCAGCCCCATTGGATGGAGAGCACCGGCAGCCTGCGCAAGGTCCTCGACAGGATGCAGGAGACCCTTCCGGACTACGCCTGGATCGGGTTCGCGGATCGCGAGGGCCGGGTGCGTGCCGCCACGGGCGGCGTTCTCGAGGGCGCGAACGTCGGCCAGCGGCCCTGGTTCAAGAACGGGATCCGGCAGGCCGCCGTCGAGGACGTGCATTTCGCATCCCTGCTGCAGACCTTGCTCACGCCGAATGCCGACGGGACCCCGTTTCGGTTCGTGGACCTCGCCGTTCCGATCGGCGATGCCTCGGGCCAGGTGGTGGGCGTTCTCGGCGTCCATCTCAGCTGGCGCTGGGCCGATGTGGTCCGGCGCGAGGTTCTGGCGTCCCGGCGCCCCGACCTGAAGGAGGACATCGTCGTCCTCGACCGGGCCGGTCGCGTCCTGCTCGGACCCGACCTGGGCACGGCGCCCTACACGGCGGCCCAACTGGCGGCCGGCCACTTCATCGACGAGCGCGCCGACGGAACCCGCCTCGCGACGGCGACCGCGACCCGCGGCCGGGGCGACTATCCGGGCCTGGGCTGGATCGTCGTGGCCCTGCAGCCGATCGATACCGCGCTCACCGGTGCCACCCAGTTGACCGGCCTCATCATCCTGCTGGGCCTGGGCGCGGCGCTGATCGGGATGGTCGGCATCCGGCTGGTCGCGGCACGCCTGAGCCGGCCGTTGACGCAGCTGACCGAGGCCGTCGACCGCATCGGCCGGGACCCGAACGCCAGGATGACCGACCGCGTGCACGGCTCGCCCGAGGTTCTTCGCCTGTCGACCTCGGTGCGGTCGCTGCTGAGGCGGATCGGCACGGCCGAGGCGGATGCCCGCCACATCGAGGCCGTGGCCTCGAGCGCGGCCCACGCCGCGGAGGATCGCGTCAGGCGCCTCGGGGCGGATCTCCATGCCATGCAGGTGCTCGCCGACACCGATGCACTCACCGGCCTCCTCAATCGGCGTGCGTTCCTGCCGCTGGCCAACGACGCGATGAGCTACTTCAAGCGCTATCGCCGGGCGATCTGCGTGCTGATGGTCGACATCGATCACTTCAAGCGCGTCAACGACCTGTACGGACATGCGGCGGGCGACGAAGTGATCCGCCAGGTCGGCCGGATCATCGGCGATGCCATCCGGACCACCGACAAGGTGGCCCGGTTCGGGGGCGAGGAGTTCGTGGTCCTGCTCCGCGAGACCGACCTGCGCGGCGCGACGATCCTGGCGGACCGGATCCGCCAGACCGTCGCGGACACCGTGTTCGAGCCGGAGGGGCAATGCCTCAGGGCGACGATCAGCATCGGCATGGCCGAGGCCGAGCAGACCGACGAAGACATCGACCGCACGATCGAACGCGCGGATCGCGCGCTCTACGAGGCCAAGTCGAGCGGCCGGAACTGCGTCCGCTCGTTCGAGGCGGCCACCTTCCCCAGCCTGCGCGCGGCAGCGTAGGAGCCGGGCACCGTCGTGCGGTCGTGCCCGTCGACGCCCAGCGCGCCGGTCCCATCGCTTTCGGCGCCCCGTCTCCAGAGCGAGTTCCGGGCGGATCCATGTCGCACGCACGGAAAGCGCCTGCGTCCGGCACCAGGAAGCGACGGCCGAACCGGGCCGAGCTGCCGATCAGGCAGACAAAGGCCAGAGCCGAGCCGCCGCCCGGTGCGATGTCGCGGCTTGACCCGCAATACAGTCGCCGGTCGATCACGTCGTGATGCGGATATAGGCTTCGCCCGGGAGCCGCGAGGGCTTGCCGATACCGCCACCGCTTTCATCACGCGAAGGCCACATCGGACATGAAGGGCGTCGACGAGTGGCGCCCGACCGGCCCAGATCGAAAAGATCACGAACCGGCGGGGATTCGGCCGAACCACTTGGCGGAAGGGGTGTCACTCATACTAACGTCCGCTGGTGCTCGTAGGCGGATGCCGATGTAGAATATTTTTCATTCTTCACAGTGACTTATGCCTCATGTTTCGCTGGCTGTGTTCGCTGGCGTCCGCTAGAATCCCCGTCATGAATTGGGGCCCGTGTTGGGGCCTGTCAGTGAGTGACGAGGGGCATGCGGTGACGCGCCTGATGAATCGGCTCAGCACCCGAAAGGTTGCGACGTTGGACGTGCCGGGGCGCCATGCCGATGGTGGTGGATTGTATCTGTCGATCTCGAAGGACGGGCAGCGTCGGCGTTGGGTTTTCCTGTTCCGGTGGCAGGGCAAGCTGCGCGAGATGGGCCTTGGGATTCCGCGGGATGTGTCATTGGCAAAGGCACGTGAGGGCGCTGCTCGCGCCCGTGATCTTGTTTTACAGGGAACGGACCCGTTAGCCGTGCGGGATGCCGCGCCGGTTGTCGTGGTGACTTTTGGCCAGGTGGCGGACGCCTTCGTGGAGGCGATGAAGACGCAGTGGCGCAACGAAAAGCATGTCGCGCAATGGCAGATGACCTTGCGGGAATATGCGGCTCCCCTACGCGAGCGCGCGGTCGATGCGATCAGCACCGAAGACGTTGTGCGGGTGCTGAAGCCGATCTGGTTAGAGAAGCCCGAGACAGCCTCACGCTTGCGCGGTCGGATCGAGCGGGTTCTGGACTCGGCGAAAGCGCAGGGATTACGCGTGGGCGAAAACCCCGCCCGCTGGAGAGGGCATCTCGATCTACTGCTGCCAAGACGGCAGAAGCTCAGTCGTGGTCACCATAAGGCGATGGCCTATGAGGATGTCCCTGCCTTCGTTCGGCACCTGCGCGGCACTTTGGGCATCGCGGCACGGGCACTGGAGTTCACCATCCTCACGGCAGCTCGCTCTGGCGAGACGCTTGGGGCGCAGTGGGCAGAAGTAGACTTGAAAGCGCGTGTTTGGACAGTGCCGGCCACGCGGATGAAGGCAGGGCGAGATCATCGCGTGCCGCTTAGTGGGCGGTCGCTCGCGCTCCTTGAAGAGATGAAGTCGCTGGATCTAGCCGACAACCCGTTTGTGTTCCCGGGACAGCGGACCGGCAAGGGGTTATCGGTGATGGCGTTGGAGATGGTGATGCGGCGGGCCAAGCTAACCGACACGCCACACGGCTTTCGTTCGACGTTCCGAGACTGGGTTGGGGAGGAGACACCTTTCTCGCGTGAAGTGGCCGAGGCGGCGTTGGCTCACTTGATAGGTGATGCGGTGGAGCGTGCCTACCGCCGCGGCGACGCATTAGAGAAGCGGCGTTTGCTGATGGAGGCGTGGGCAGAACATTGCAGCGGCATCTAGCGGGAGCACATCGCGCGTGAGCAATCCCTGACAAACCGAGACAGTTGTAAGCTTTCACCTGCGTTATTGAGCTCGCGCCGGCTATATACTGGAGCTTGGAAAATCCAAGCGCTCACCTTGCGGAGCGCACATTGACCCACCTGCCGTCACCATACCAGTTCACTAATAGCAGCTCGGCGCTGCGCTCGCGGCTAACTTCCAGCTGCAACATGGCTGATTGTTACATCAGCCGTATCGACCTTGAAAAAATATATAGGGGTATTTGCTTTGCGAATTACCAAGGATGCTTCTTAAACGTCAACTTTACCGTCAGTTGGCAAATAATTGGCTATGAAACTTGGCTAGAGCTTGATGCTGTTTTCAAAAAGTTTGCTGAAAACCTGCGTAAGAAGATACTAAGTTACGGCGCGCTCTACTTCTCTTACACAGTTTTTGAATACGGACAGGTTCACGGGTGCCACTCACACTCTGGTGTGCATGTGCCGGCCGTCAAGCTGTTAGATTTCCGCAAGTGGCTCAAAGGCTATATTGGCAGTCTCTCGCGCAAATCGGCAACGACAGCGTTAAATGTTCAGGCCTGGAACCGTTTAGATCCGACCATCTCGCAGTGGAATTGGTTCGCGTACTTGATGAAGGGTCTCGACCCACGCCTAACCGAGCTGGAGGAGGCTATTTTCCTTGAGCCGGGCCTCACCGCACATGACCTGTTTGGCGTCGAGAAATCTCAGTATTGTGGCTGCATCCCTTTCCAGCGGGTACGGCGCTCACGGTCGATGATGGGAAAGGCGCAGTGTAATGCGGGCTACGAACCAGAAACCGATTTGTATAACAACGCAACTGACGAGCGGTACTCCAATCTTGAGTACTTGCGGGGAGTAAGGGATCGTCACCTCGCGGAGCTAACGTCGGAACTGGATAAAGTCCTACCTTTCTAGCTCCTCGTCAGAACTTATCGAAAAATGCGTGCCGGTGCCGTCTTCCATTTCGTAAACGGAGGGTTTCGGGCCATGAAATGGAAAGCGCCCCCGAAAACCTCCACTATCACAATGTGTTATTGAGCAGAAACCGGCTAGCGCGCGGAGAAACGGCCAAGCTTGTGTTGTGCAGCTTGCGAGTCTGATATTGCTTCGGCTCAGAGTTGTGAATGCAGACCTAAGTACACACCTTAGGCTGCGCGCCGGTATACGTGGTTAGTCCTGGCTAGATGAGTTGGCCGTCGCTCGTGATGGCGGCCGTTTGCCCACCGCGGCATTTAGCATCGCTATCTACATCCTGGCTGGCTGGGGGTTATGGAAAATTTAGCGGGTCGAAACAGGTGCTGATACAGCCGGCCTATGCAGCGTTTTCGCCGCCCCCGGCCGGGAGGGCGGCGAGCCAATTTTGGGCGGCTTCGAGAGTGACAAGAGTGCGCCGGCCCACCTTCTTAATACGAAGGCGGCCGGCTTCGATCTCTTTGTATGCTAATGATCGACCAATCCCTGCCCACGCACAAAAGCCTTCGATAGACATTGCGCCGCGCTGGTCATTACTCATTGTCGTCACCTCGTGTTTGTCGGCAACGATATATTAGGACTTCCCGCATATTGGCGATTTAGAATGTTACTTCTGCTATCTGTCTATTTTATACGATACGGCTACCTGGTTGCGAATTCGGCGTGCGTATTTGACGTAGCTCCAGCATTTGAATGGCGGCCAGTCATCGCACGGCGTCCGCCAAGCGCAGAAAAAAAGTGCTAGCCAGTGCTGCGGCGTCTGCGCCCGCATGAACGGCTGAAGCACGTTCCAGATTTCAGCAAAATGCTGTTGCAGCATAGCGTTATTAGTCTCAATAACAATAATTCCCATACATGTTTCTAAGTTAATCCAGTCTTGATTTTCATTTGCTCCGCAGCGTATCGTGTGAAAAAGAGCTTCGAAGTCATCATCGGGTTCCGAGGATACGACATGCGCATCTGCGAGTAGCTTGCAACGAGCTAGGATGCGATAAGCAAGAAGTGAAATAGACAAAACGCCAGCAGCCGCCCTGTCACAGGTCAGTCGTTCGACGAATTGGACGAGATCGCGGTCTAGGCTATGCAACAGCCGAGTGCTTCGTTTTTCGATCGAGCACTTGAAGGATCGCTGGATATCTCTATTTCTACTTTGTTCTAGCTCTGAGTCGAGGAGGGGTGGCAAGTACGGGGGAACGCGAAAGTGCCCACCCACGCCTCCGTAGAAGGGTGAAAGGCCTTTAAGGTGGGTCGTGTTCGGCATGATTGAACTCCTTGCGGTGCGGTGAGCCGGTCGCGGGGGCGCACTTCTGCCGATATTGAGCGGGGTCGTGATTTGAGAGCGATGCAGCTCTTCACGGAGAGATTAGACGGTGCGAACTCCTGATTGGAGTTGCTCAACTGCACGGATGGGAACTAGAGTGCTTCCGAAGCCGCTTTGGCTTTTACCAATCGAGTGTACCAAAAAATGTCGCGGGCTATTGATATTGAAGCGAAGGTTTCGGGATGGATCTTGGATAAAGTTCACCCACTAACTGAACCAGATCAAGAATATAATCCAGAAGATTCGCGCATTATAGAATTAGTCAAAGATCTTATAGATGACTTTGGCGATAATTTTACGCGAAGCGAAATCGAAGATGTTGTTGGCGATATTGGGACCGAGATTCACAGAGGCATGCAAAAGAAATATCGAGACAGCTTGATGCTGGCTACTCGTCGTTAATATGCCTGTGCGCTGATTTTATGGCATGACTATTGTCAATATTTTTTTAGAATTAAGAAGGCCTTATCTCATGGAATAATTCCATTCTACAATACATTGGTCTAATGCGTACTTTGCGGAGACTTAGATAGTAAAAAGCACGTTCGTTGGCTGCAGTCGTCTCACCAGACGCGATTGATATCGTGGGCTTAAGTGCAAGGTCGTCGTGCGCTGTGTTCGCTCCTTGTGCCTGCGCCGCATCGAGACCTGCCGATTTAGCCGCGTGCGCGAACGCCGCCTGCCGGCGGCGCAACTCCGTAATGAGGTGACGGGGGACAGGACTGGAGCCGAGGCGCCGCTGAATTGTCGTCACGTCGGCCGCGTAGTCGGGTGGCGCATCCTCACCTAGTAGGGGTACGCGGGGATAGCCGTAGGCTGTTGCCACGGCTTCCTCGATACGATCGATGGCAGCAAGTGCAGCGAGATGAGCATCGAGCGCGGTGTCGAGGCGCACGAAAGCGTGTGTCACCGGTGTGCTGGTCTCGCGGGCCCGTCCAGCCCAGCTCGCGTTCGGGCACAGTGCCGCGAGCACGCGGCGTGAGACTGGTGGCACGGCGCTCATGCCACGCTCACGTACATGTCGACACCGGCGCCGGAGGGAGTGCTTCCAGGTGGTCCAGCGGTAGTGGACTTGAACTCGGTGGGGCCGCGTTCGTCTCTGCTCGCAGCGGTTGACGAGATGGGTTCGACTTGTGTTTGCAAGGCGGTGAGGTAGTCGGCGGCACGTGAGCCGGCCGCGGCGGCTGTCGCCAGCGCGCGCGAGTTGGCCGTCAGCAGCGGGAGCCAGGACGCGAGGTAGGCGGCGTGGTCCGGGTGGGGGGTGCGCGCGAGCCCGAGGTCGGCCAGCACGAAGGCGGCGCCGAGTTCGGCAATCAGCTCCTCGGCGGCGTAGGCGCGGCGTTTGAAGCGGCCCGTCAGGTCACGGGCGAGGCGGTGGGGAGCGCCCGTCCAGTGCACGAGTTCGTGCGCGAGGGTGCCGGCGTAGCCTTCCGGTGTGCGGAAGGCATTACGGGGCGGCATCCGGATCGTGTCGGTGGCCGGGGTGTAACAGGCGCGGGTACCGCCAGTGTGGATGATGGCGCCCGTGGCCGTGACGAAGGTGTCGTAGGTGGGTTGCGGGGTGGGCGGTAGTCCTGTCGGGGCGGTCGCTTGGGGCGCGGCGTCGACTTGGGCGATGTTGAACACGGTCGAGGCGCGGGCGACGAAGCGGGCTGTGGTCGTGTCGCTGTCTGCGCTGGTCCCGTGCGTTGTGTCTGTTCGGGCGCCGGTCGGCAGGTCCTTGTAGAACAGGATCAGAGTGCCGCGCTCGCCGCGACGAACCTGCGCGCCGAGGGCGGCCCACTGGCGGTAGGTTGCCCAGCGGGCGTCGGTGTAGCCGTCGGCTTGCGCCGCGCACCAAAGCGCCAGGATGTTGAGTCCGCGGTAGCGCTTGCCCGTGAGCGCGTTGCGCGGGAGCGGGTCGGCGCCGTGCCAGGGTGGGGTCCACGTGGCGGGGTCGGCGGTGTCGAGCTGCTGCAGGATGGTGGCGGTGACGCGCTCGTGTAGATCGGCGGGCATGGCCGGGTGAGCTCCGTTGCGGCCGCGACGAAGGGGCGGCCTCGTGAGCAGGTTTCCCGGATCGGTGAGGTGAACCGCACAGCAAGTGGGCGGCGGTGCGCGGGGGGCTGAGCGACAGCTCGCGGCGGCCAGAGTAGCGGTCATCCGGCCAGCATTCGGTCGACCCGACCGCTCTAGTTTCAAACACTTAGCCTGGTCCGAACCGGCCAGCAGTTGCGGAAGGGGTGTCGTGGGTGGTTTTGGGCTGGTGTGGCAGGCGCTGGCAGGAGCAGTGGGAGACGATGCACACTGTTTCCCGGCGTTTCATTCCGGGTCTATGGGGCGGGCGCTTGGCGGCCTTCCTGCCACTGGGCCGGGGCCAGCGTCCGCACCACCTCGCTGGGGGCTGCAGATCGCGGCTATGCGGGGGCGCCGGGCCTGTGCCCTGTTCTGCCCAGGATCTTGGTGAACGTTGGAGGGAGGCCGTCTTGCTGGAGGCAAAGCTTTGCCGGGCGACCGGCGAAGCCTAGCTGAGCCGCAGAGCTCGGGTCCGGATCTCGGAGCCACGCCTTCGGTCAACCGTCAGATCGACGTACAACCTGGTAAGAGGGAGGCCGGGGTTGTGCTGTCGGCCTTTACGTACCGCTTCCCGCCGCGAGGCGGACAACGCAAACGGACCCCATCTGCTCGATCTGCGGACGTCGGGGTCGTTTCAGAGGTTTGGGGCGACCCATTCCCTCTGTCCTGTTAACCTTCCGTTCGGCAGGTTCACTTTTTGCCGATGCCCTTCGGCGTTCTACCCGGGGTTCTCCCCGCCGCCTGGATAGCGGTGACGTCCGGGGCTCATAGGGAGCTGACTCTTACCTTTGGCGGGTAAGCTTTGTGTAATACCGTTGCATCAGAGGGAGCGGTTGAGGGCTGATCGCTCGCCCAAAGGTTATGCGCCAAGGTAGTCATGGTAGCCTCTACGTGCCTGATGGCAGAGCTTCAAGTCAGCACGCAGTCGGAAAGTCTTAAAGCTAACTTGTGACCTTCAGCGGCCCTTATGGGAGTCCGCTTATGAGAGATTTGGAGAACCGTCCCGTTCGACCGAGGTGGGTGGATTTAAGCCCGTCTGCTCTCGGGCGGAAACCTAGCAAAGCAGCCGTTTCGCGAAAAGATCAGTGAGACGCCACGAGCATCCACAGCGCCATGGCGACCATCATCACGTTCTCGGTCAACGAGACGAAGCCGAGCGGCACCTTGCTCGATCCGCCGACGCAGGCGCACTTGATGTCCCGCCCGTCGACGTAGACCGCCTTGAACACCGAGACGGCGCCGACCGTGCCGATGAAGAGCGCCACGGGAATGGACAGCCAGTTCAGCGCGCCCGCCACCATCAGGACTCCGGCCAACGCCTCGCAGAAGGGGTAGGCGTAGGCGTACCGGACCCAGCGCTGCGCCAGCAGGTCATAGCCAAGGAACATCGAGGAGAAGCTCTCCACGTCCTGCAGCTTCAGGAGCGCGAGCACGCACATGCTGAAGCCGATGAACCACTCGGCCGCGCGCACCGTCAGGGGCGTTCCGTACACGGCGTAGCTCGCCGCCAGCGCCATCAAGGCGGTCATGGCGAAGAGCGCGATGACCGGCATGTAGGTCACCGCGTTCGCGTCCGCGACGTGCTTGCCAAAATGGCGGCGCAGGTCGTCGTACCCTCCGACGCGCTCGCCTGCGATGAAGGTCTGCGGCGTGGTCCGCACGCCATGCTCGGCCTTGAAGGCGTCAGTTTCCTCGCGCGTGCGCAACCAGCGGTCCTCGACGGAGTAGCCCTGGCGTTCGAGAAGGTCCTTGGCCTTGGTGCCATAGGGGCAGACATGCTGCGGCATGACCATGCGGTAGAGGACAGCCTTACGGCCCGCGGCGGCGATGGCCGGCGTGCCTTGGCCATCATCGCGGGCTTGGGCCGATCCGTGGGCGTGAGCGTATCCAGACATCGTTGAACCTCTCGTTCAAATGAGCTTGCGAACCGTTCTGGACCTTCCCATCATGGGAGGGTCAACAGGTGAAAGCGCACGGTCATGAACATCGGTCAGGCGGCCCAGGCCTCCGGGGTCTCGGCCAAGATGATCCGGCATTACGAGGCTATCGGCCTCGTCCCCCAGGCCGACCGGCGGGACAGCGGCTACCGCGATTATGGGACCGCCGACCTGCACCGCTTCAGGTTCATCCGGCACGCGCGCGACCTCGGCTTCTCGCTGGAGCGCATCAAGGTGCTGCTTGGGCTCTGGAGCGACCCCGAGCGGAGCAACGCCGAGGTGAAGGCCATCGCCAAGGCCCACATCCAGGAGCTCGAAGGTCGGGCGCGCCAGCTACAGGAGATGGCGGAGGCCCTGCGCTCCCTCGCGGATGCCTGCGACGGGGACGGTCGACCGGATTGCCCGATCATCGCCAGCCTGGAGACAGGAGAGAACGTCCCGGCCAGCCATGCGGGCGCCGCCCTGGCGGCACCGGAACCTCCGGGACCGCGCAGGAGAGCCCGCGCCGGGCACTGAGACGGGGCTGGATCAGCCCGGTGCCCAGCGCGAGAGGGCAGCCCTACATCTCCATCTTCTTGGCCATCTTATCGCAGCAGCAGCCCTTCTTGTTGCTCTTCATCGACATCGACGACGTCGACTTGGCGCACATCCCCTTACCGCCCTTGCCGCAGCAACCAGCCGCCAGGGCCGGGGTGAGGGAGAGGACGAGGAGCGTGGCGGTGGTGAGTGCAAGGCGCTTCATGGTGTTCTCCTGAGGGGGGCCGGACCGGCCAGGTAGCGGCCGGTCTTTGGCTTCGGGGGCGCGGAATGCGGAGGCGTTCGGCAACAAGCCAGCAAAGGTTACTTCCGGTTCTTCTTCAGCCAGGCCTCCATCTCGGCGATTTCCTTCTCTTGATCGTCAATGATCTTCTGGGCCATCTGCTTCGTGGCCGGGTCCTTGGCGTGCTTCAGGGCCACCTTGGACATCTCGACCGCGCCCTTGTGGTGCGGGATCATGTGGGTCCGGAAATCGACGTCGGGATTGCCTGTGTAGGGCACGTGCATGTCGTGCATCATCGCCATGTCGGCGGCCTTGAAGTCCTTGGTCGAGGCAGGGTCCTTCGGGTCCGGCTTCATGTCGGTGATCATCTTCATCATGTCGGTGTCATGCGACGCCTTAGGGTCGCCCGGCATCTCGTGTCCGCCATGGGAGTGCGTGCCCTGGGCGGCGGCCGATCCGGCGAGCCCGAGCGAAACGAGGGCGGCGAACAAGGTCCTGGTGGCCGTGGAGGTCATGGTGCGTGTCCTTCTTCGAATGGAGGTTTACGGAGGGGTCAGTTGAACTTGCCGTTGGCGGTCGTGCCGTCCGGGCCGGTGAGCTGAACGGCGCCCTTCGGGCTCTCGCCCAGCGCTACGGAAGCCTTGCCGGAGAGGCGGTTGCCCTCGGCGGGTTGGAGCGGGACCCGGGCGGGCTTGCCGCCGACGACCAGGATGGCCGTGCCCTTGAAGCCGGTCGCCGGCACTGGCTTCTGACTACCGTCCGAGACGAAGACGTCGACGGTCTCGCCCTTGGCGACGAGCTCGACGTGGAACTTGCCCGCGTCCGCCACGCGTCCACCGTGCTGGCCGGACACCTCGTGCGCGCAGACCGGCAGGGCGGCCAGCGCGCTCGCGACCAGGGCCATTCTCCAGGAAATTATCGGGTCTCTCCGTTTTCGGGGGTGGGATGGCTCAGAACGACTCGACCGGACGCGGCTTGGCGCCATCCGGACGAGGCGTGTCGGGGGTCTCGCCTTGCGCGGCGCGCAGGTGCTCCAACGGCTTGGCGCCGTATCGAAGGAACAGGACGGGGGTCAGGAACGTGTCGAGCAGCGTGGCGCTGATCAGCCCACCGAAGATCGTCACCGCGACCGGGTGCAGGATCTCCTTGCCGGGGGTGTCGGCATCGATCAGCAGCGGCACCAGCGCGACGCCCGCCGAGAGCGCCGTCGTCAGCACCGGCGTCAGACGCTCCAGGCTGCCGCGCACGACAAGCTCGCGCCCGAAGGGTACGCCCTCGTGAAGCGACAGGTTGAGGTAGTGGCTGATCTTGAGGATGCCGTTGCGCGCGGCGATGCCGGTCAGCGTGATGAAGCCGATCATGGAGGCGACCGACAGCGGTTGCCCCACCAACCAGAGCGCGGCGACGCTGCCGATGAGGGCGAGCGGCACGTTGCCCATGATGATGAGCGCCAGCACGCCCGAGCGGTAGCGGCTGTAGAGGATGGCGAAGACCATCGCGAGGGACAGCAGCGACAGCGCGCCGATGGTGCGGCTTGCCTCCTCCTGGGCCTGGAATGTGCCCTCCAGGCTCGTGAAGAAGCCCGGCGGCAGCTTTGCCTCCGCCACGACCCCGCGGATGGCGTCCACGATGGACGCCATGTCGCTCTCGCCGTTGGTGTTGGCCTGGACCACCAGGCGCCGGCGGGCGTTCTCTCGCAGAATCTGGTTCGGGCCGTCCGTCTCGCGGATGTCGGCGATCTGGCGGGCCGGCACCCAGCCCGAGGGGGTCTCTACCAGGAGGTCGCCCAAGCCCTGCGTGGTGCGCTGCCTCTCGGACAGGCGCACGACCACGTCGAACCGGCGGTAGCCGTCGACGACCGTCGAGACGACGCGCCCGTTCGACAGGCGGCTCAGCTGCTCGACGACCGCCGCCGGCTGGACGCCGTAGAGGGCGGCGCGGGTGTAATCGACGCGGATCTCGAGGTGGGGGATGCGAACCTGCTTCTCGACCTGCAGGTCGGCCAGCCCTGGGATCTTGGCCATCCGGTCCCGAAGATCGTTGGCGATGCGGCGCAGGGCGTCGAGGTTCTCGCCGAAGATCTTGAGGGCGATCTCGGCGCGGACGCCCGAGAGCATGTGGTCGAGGCGGTGCGAGATCGGCTGACCGACGTTGGTGGTAACGGGCAGGACGGCGAGGCGAGCCCGGATGTCGGCGACCAGCGCCTCCTTGGGACGTCCCCCATCCTTCAGGTTGATCTCAAGGTCGGAGGAGTGGACGCCCTCGGCATGCTCGTCGAGCTCGGCCCGGCCGGTACGTCGACCGACGGCCGAGACCTCGGAGATCTGCAGGAGCAGGCGTTCCGCGATCAGGCCGACCCGGTTGCTCTCGGAAAGCGAGATTCCCGGGTTGAAGGTCATGTTGACCGTGAAGGAGCCCTCATTGAACGGGGGCAGGAAGGCTCGCGGAAGCTGCCAGACGGTGACACCGGCGGCGATGACCGCCACGGCGACACTGCCCATCAACAGGCGCTGATGGCGGAAGGCGACGGCGAGCAGGGCCGCGTTGCCGCGCTTGAGCCCCCGGATGAACCAGCTTTCGCGATGGTCGAGGCTCTTCAGGCCCGGCAGCAGGTAGTAGGCCATCACCGGCGTCAGGGTGACCGAGACCAGGAGGCTCGCCAGAATCGAGATGATGTAGGCTTGCCCGAGCGGCGCGAAGAGCCTCCCCTCGATGCCGGACAGCGCGAACAGCGGCACGAACACCAGCACGATGATCAGCGTCGCGTAGACGATGCCGGAGCGGACCTCGTTCGACGCGGCGACGACCACATCGAAGACCGAGTGCGGGGACCCGGCCGCCCGGTTCTCCCGAAGGCGACGGAAGATGTTCTCGACGTCGACCACGGCGTCGTCGACGAGCTCGCCGATGGCGATGGCCAGCCCGCCCAGCGTCATCGTGTTGATGGATAGGCCGAGGAAGTGGAAGACCACGGCCGTGGTCAGGATCGAGACCGGGATCGCGGTCAGCGAGATCGCCGTCGTGCGGACGTTCAGCAGGAACGCGAACAGCACGATGGCCACGACGACGATGGCTTCCACCAAGACCGTCTGGACGTTCCGGATCGACGATTCGATGAAGTTCGCCTGGCGGAACAGGATCTGGTCGGCCTTGATGCCGCCGGGCAGGGTGACGGTGACCTCCTTCAGCGCCCGCTCGATCTCCCGGGTGAGTTTGACCGTGTCGACGTCGGGCTGCTTCTCGACCGAGACGATGACCGCCGGCTTGCCCATGTAGCCGCTGTCGCCTCGCTTCACCTTTGCGGCGAACGACACCTCCGCGACCTGGCGCAGATGGACCGGCGCCGCGCCCGCGGTGGCGACGACGACGCTGCGCAGGTCGTCGAGGCTCATGGTCCGGCCGATGTTCCGGATCAGGTACTCGCGGGAATACTGGTCGGTGAAGCCGCCGCCGGCGTTGGTGCCGAACTGCGCGAGTGCCCCTTCCAACTGGGCGTTCGTGACCCCGAGCGCCCGCATCGCGGCCGGGTTCGGGCTGACCCGGAACTGGCGGACCTCGCCGCCCATCGGGATGACCTGCGCGACGCCCGGGATGGTGAGCAACCGGGGTCGCAGTATGAAGTCCGCCGCCTCGCGCACCTCCATCGGCGAGGCCTTGTCGCTGGTCATCGCCACCAGCAGGATCTGCCCCATGATCGAGGAGACCGGCCCCATCTGCGGGGTCGTGTTGGGCGGGAGCTGCTCCCGGACCAGGGACAGGCGTTCGCCGACCTGCTGCCGGTTGCGGTAGATGTCCGTGCCCCAGTCGAACTCGACGTAGACGATGGACAGGCCGACACCCGAGACCGAGCGCACGCGCGAGACGCCCGGCAGGCCGTTCATGCGGGTCTCGATGGGATAGGTGACGAGCTGCTCCACCTCGGGCGGGGCCAGCCCCTCGGCCTCGGTCATGATGGTGACCGTCGGCTTGTTCAGGTCCGGGAAGACGTCGACCGGCAGCTTCGTGACCGTGAAGGCGCCGTAGAGGATCAGCACGGCCGCGATGGCGAGCACAAGCAGGCGATTGCGCAGGGACTGCGTGACGAGGAAGGTGAACATGGCTCAGCGCACCTGATCGAGGAGTTCGGCGCCGAGCGTGACGATGCGCTTACCCGGCCCGACGCCCTCGGCGACCAGCACCCGGGTCCCGTCGAGCGGCTCGATGCGGACGGGCCGGGCCTCGAAGCGCTCCGCCGTCGTGTGCTCGTAGACGATGTCCTGCCCGTTGCCGGAGCGCACGACGCTGGCGCGCGGCAGGGCCAGTCCCGTCAGCTCGCTGTCGGTGGCCGCAAGCACGGTCACGAACTGCCCGACCCGCAGGCCGGACGTATCGCCCTGGACCGCGAACTGGACGGGGATGGCCTGATTGCGGTCGGCGAAGCCCGAGCCCTGATAGGTGAGGTTGAGGCTGCGGCCGTCCGCGAGGCTGGCGGTGGCGTCCTGGGCGGCCGTGAGGGCGTCGAAGCTCAGCGCCTCGACCCACAGGCGGGCCGGATCGATGATCTGAAAGATCATGGCGCCGGGGCTCGCCATCTGCCCCGATACCGCGGAGGCCTGAGCCACGATGCCGTCGACCGGCGCGATCAGGGCTTCCGGTTGGAGTCGAACCTTGTCCAGGGCCGCCCTGCGGTCGCGCAGGCCGGTCAGCTCCGACTGCGCGTCGTCAAGTTGGGTCTGGGCCACCGCCCCCGTGACCGAGAGCTTCCTGAAGCGGTCGACCCGACGCTCGACGATGCCGATCTGCTGGTCGAGTTCACCCTGGCGCTGGCGCATGTCGGAGACGTCGACGGCCTGCACCGGCTGGGTGACGTACGCGAGCACGTCTCCCTTCTTCACCGTCGTGCCGAGCCGTGGGAATAGGCCCGAGGGGGGCGGCGAGACGCGGCCGCCGACCGACGACTGCACGACGCCGCTGGCGTTCGGATCGGGAATGACGCGACCCGGCAGCTCGACCGTGCGCCGGAAGGTGGCCGCTTCCGTCATGGTGGTGCGCAAGACGAGCAGGCGCTGGGTCGGCTTCGGGACGAAGACCGAACCATCGGGAAGCCGCTGCGCGAGATCGGTCGCGGCCTGGGAGGGTGCGATCAGGGCGGAGCCCTGGACGGGCGCGCCATGGTCCTCGTCGCCATGGGCGAAGGCTGCCGTGCCCAGGGTCAGGGCGATGGCGATGGCGGTGAGGGCGACGGCCGGCACGGTGCGTCGGCCGCGCGCCGCCACGGAGACGAGGATCCCCAACAGGAAGGCCCCGGCCGCCGTCGCCACCAGGATGGGATCCTTCGCAACGAGGCGGTCCTTGAGGCCGGTGACGGCAGCGGAGGCGGTGGTCAGCGCAGTCTGGGTCGACGTTGCTTGTGACGGAGCGGCGCCTGGCGTGGGACCCTTCGCATCGGGCACGTTCACCGGGACGGTGAGAACGTCCACCACGTCCGCTGCCGTCACCGTCACGAGCAGATCGTAGGTCCCGGCCTTCGCCATCCAGGGCGCGGGCAGCACGTAGGCGTCCTCCGCCGTCACGGAGGCGGTGCGTGCACCCTCCGGCGTCTCGACCTCGATGACCGCGCCGCGCACCGGCTCGTTCGTCCGAAAACGGTCGAGATGGAACGTCAGCCTCCCGTCGCGCGGGACCGCGGTCAGTTCGAAGGCGTCGGAGAGCGCCTCGCCGCGTGGGGCGATGGACTTCGACACAGGCGGGGGCGGCGCACCGTGGTCGTGACCCTCATGGGCGCGAGCGGGACCTGCCAGAGAGACGGCAGCCAGCAGCATCGCCACGAGGGCGGCCGCAAATCGGGTTGACATGGAAGGGGCATCCTCACGTTCGAACACCGGACGCACATCCGCGGTTAGCGGACGGAATCCGACCGTTGCGCGCCTAGGGCGCGCCGTTCGTTACGCGAGGGTTCGAGGGGGCTCGGGCAGGGCTCCGGGACCCGCGCCGAGGCGACCGTTCATGTCGCCAGGGCTGACCGAGGACTGCCGGAAAGGGATGATTGGCAGCTCGGCTGGCCCGGACAAGATCCCCGGTGAGCAGCAGGCCTTCTTCCCGCAACACGGAACGCCGGCGTCGCCCGGGCAGCTTCCCATGCCGTCTTGTGCCGTTCGCAGCGAGGCAACCCGCTCGGTCGTCAAACCCTGGAGATCGGCGACCCACTGCGTCGGTTCATGAAGGGTGGATGGCATGGACGCGAACGTCTTGCCGTCCGCTGCCTTTACGACGGCCGGCGGAGCGACCTGCTTTTGTTCCACCACGGCATGGTGAGGACCGTGATGGGCATGGCCCTCATGGGCCTGAACGGCAGTCGGCGCGGCGTAGACGACGATCATCACGATCATCGCCGCCATCAGGCGCCAGAGTTGCCGGTCGGGTCTCATGAGGTTCGCTTACACCGGATCAGGGATGAGAGAAACGGCCGTTCCGTCATCGTGAATGATCGAGCGACAATATGGTTTCCCCTTCGGAACCGATCAGACCGCACGGGATACGGTTTCCGCACCGAAGCCGGCAGCGCGGATGGCATCCGCGAAGCGTTCAGCCGCGATGGCCACGCCCGGCGTGACCGACACCGAACCGGACTTCAAGTCGAACTCCACGCGAGCCGCTGGATCAATCCCCTGGACGGCGCGCGTGACCGCGTTGGCGCAGCCTCCACAATGCATCTTGGTGACGTTGATCGGGATCATGACGGCTCTCCGTTTCGAGTGGCGTCACAGGCATGTGGGGCTTCCCACCGTGGGAAGGTCAAGGGACGCCGTAGGAAACGTTTGAGCTTCGCTCCGAGCCGGTTCCTGCGAGCCCAAGCCCTTGGCGCTACGCGGCCCGCAGGACCGAGCCCGATGAAGTCGGGCTATGGCGCACGATGTGGAAGGTGCGAGGACGCCTGAACAGGAAAGCGAAAGGTGTGGGGCGGATCAGGCGTTCCAGGACAAGGGGCGTTGTCGCCGCCACGACCGTCACCATGAGGCTGACCCAGCCGACATCCGGGAGGATGCCGGTCTTCACCAGAACCGCGCGGGTGGCAGCCATCGGCAAGAAGAAGGCCAGGTAGATCACCATCGAACGCTCGCCGAATAGCCGCAGCGCATCGGTGAGAGGACCGCCGATACGCGTGAGCAGGCTGGCCGTCGCGACGACCGCAAGGGCACCCGCTCCGCCCAGCGCCAGCCTCAGGACAGGCAATGCCGCGAGCGTCGGGAATGAAGCGGAACCTGATGGCATCAAGGCAAGGGCGCCGTCGATGGCAGCCCAAAGCGCCAGGCCGGCGAGCGCAGGGACGGGATGACGCTGGGCGATATGGGCGAATGCGAGGATCTGGCCCGCGAAGAGGAAGCCGATCACGAACCAGACATAGCGGTCGCAGAACTCCTCAACGAGGAGGGACGAGGTCGCCACCGGCACGATCTGGATGAGGGCGGCCACCAGAAGAAGGAGAGCCCTCGGCACTTCACGCAGCAGCTTCGTGACCACCGAGAACACCGCCAGCAGGTAGATGAACCAGAGCGTCGAATAGGGCTCGACCAACGCCGAGGCGAGGTGGGTAAGGAACGCCCCGGGTCCTGAGCCGTCGACAACCTAGCCGTATTTCGCGGCCGATTGGATGACGACCCAAAGCGAATAGAAGTACGCGAAGTGCACGACGCGGAGGTCGGCGTAGCGTCGCCAGTCCCGGTCGATCACCCGACCGAGGAAAAGCCCGGAAAGAAGGAAGAAAGCCGGGATGCGGAAGGGCGTGGCGAAGGCCACGACCGCATGCAGGAAGCCCTCTCCCCCCATGGCCGCGCCGGTGCCGAGCGTCGAGTGCATCATGACGACGAGCAGGATGCAGATGCCCTTGGCGACGTCGACCCAGGCGAGGTGCGCCGAGGCCTCGGCATCGAGGAGCCGTGTCGTGACGGTCGCCGCCATGATCCCCCTTTCACATTGACGTGGGGCGAAACTGTAGCTGGTCGTCCTTAATGCCGCCCTGGCCCCTGCTGCGCCATTCCGAACATGCCGAACGACCGGTAAAGGCGATGCACGAAGCCTGAACCGGAACGGCTTTCGCCGAACCCGTCGGCTTCGCGAATACCCTCCATCGCGCGGGGAATGGGCCATCAGCTAGGAGGCCTGCGCCGAGGCGCGCCCGGATTTCATGGTAGGTCAGTTTCCCTGGGGGAGCAGCTGTTTTGGGGCCGTTTCACGTGGCCTGATTCGGTCTTTTCAGGCCTCATTGCGGGATTTTCGCGTCCCATTTTCACGCCACCTTGGAAGCCTTTAGTGTCCGAACTCATCAACTTGGGAAGTTCGTACGACAGCTTTCAACCCCTGTCGGACCTTCAGAGCGTCCGCTTCTAGGCAGCCTGATAGAACAGACGCGGATGAGCGTGTTGCAGGGAAAGCAGATGCTACTCAGCTTTTGCAAGCTACGGCCGTTCCAATGAATTCTGAGACGTTCAGCATACCTTTCTTATGCTCCGATGGCGCCCGCGTCGAAGTAGTCTATCGGCGAGGCGTGGAGCGTTCCACAAGGGCAAGCCCTGTTGAGACGTAGGCCTCGACTGCGGCTGATAAAGCCGCTCGTCCATTATGGAGCTTTCTGCAGCTGAACTGGCGAGCCGGTCTCGCCCGGCCTACCTTCGACGATCACGAGGTAACGCCGTGCCGCCTCTGGCGCGCCTTGCGTCACTTGCCTGATCGGGCCGATCGCGTTGACGACCGCCGCACCAGCGGGGTTCGTCATGAAAGCTGCGAGAGGCTCGATGGCACCGGAGCCTTTCGGATCGGTCGACAGCGCCAATACGAACGGCTTCTTCGGAGGCAGTCCCGTCACGGCAGCCTGAAGCGTCTGGAGCACGCCCTGGTCGAACAGCGTGACTTGCGTCTCTGGTTTGCCATCAGCCCCGCTGAGCGTGAGCGAGTTCGACTTGCCCGCTTCTCCTAGCGGCTGCAAGTTCTGCATACCTTCGCCAACCGGCACCGCATTCGGGACGTAGACGACGCCCTGCGGCCCTTGTCCGATAGGAATGGTGGCAATCACTGTGTTCGAGGCAGTGTCGATCACGGCCGCCTGATCGGCGTTCTCCAGACCGACATAGATGCGCGAGCCATCACCTGAGGGCCAGAGGCCATGCGGTAACGCGCCGGTCGGGATCGTGGCTACAGGCGAGAAATCATCGGTGCGGAACACCTTCACTTGGTTGAGCCCGCCGATAGTGACGTAGGCGAACTGGCCGGCTTTGGTGCGCGCGAAGTTGACGTGGTTGGTAAGCGGCCCGGTCTCGATGGTTCTGATCAACGCGAAGGGCGGCTTGGCATCAAAAACCATCGTGCGGCCAACGTCCTTCAGGGTCAGCCAGACTTGGGCGCCATCCGGCGTCGCGGCTATGTCGGGACAGAACGGGCTCTCCTGCTTGACCCGCCCGGCGATCGTGCGGGACTTCACGTCAATGACGACAGTCTCGGGGCTGAAACTGGAGCAGACGTAACCGTAACGCCCGTCAGGCGAGAAGATCGTCATGCCAGGACCGTTCGGCACTGTGATCCGCGCCGTCTCCTTGCCAGTGGCTGCGTCGAGGACCGCGATGTAATCCTCGCCGCGGATGCTGACCCAAACCTCTCGACCGTCAGGCGTGAAGAAGGCCTCGTGGGGCGAGCGGCCGACATAGGTCGTCTGCCGTACCGCGTTGGTCGCCGTGTCGATGAAGCTGACTGAGTTCGAGCCGATTGAGACAGCAAGCAAGGTCTTGGAATCGGGCGAGACGCCCATGCCGTGGACCAGCAGCTGGCCGCGATAAAGTGGACTGAGGTTCGCTGGCGTGATGTCTCCCAGGCGGATAACGCCGAGCAGCGTGTTGGTGGCTGGGTTCACGACCGAGACGGTGTTGGAGAACTGGTCCGAGCTGTAGAACCGGTCGCGGGCGCTGACTGGGATGTCTGGCGATGCGGCTGGCCCTGGGGCCTGGCCGGCAAGCGCTGGCCCAGACAGGAGCAGGACGAGGGTGACGAGCGGGAAGACGGCCTTCATCGGATGGTTCCTTGCGCCGGCATCGGCGCGGCGCCGTGATGATGGGGGTGAGGGACAGGTGCCGACGGCAGGGTGCCGGCGGCCGGGACTCGATCCGCCAGCGCGCGGCGCATGACCTCGATCTCCTGGCCCTGCTCGACAATAATCCCTTGTGCGAGGCGTAGCAGGACAGGATCGCGTCCGTGGATGAGCTGCGCCTTCGCCATGTCGATCGCACCCTGGTGGTGGGGGATCATCATCGCGGCGAAATCGCGGTCTGGATCGCCCGAGGGCGGGACCGCCATGTCGGCGTGCATCCGCTCCATGGACCGCGCCATTAGAGCGTCAAAGCCACTATCGGGCGGCTGCGCGGTGTGACGGTGGGCCGGTTCCGCTTGGCTGAGTGCGGCTCCGTATCCGAGAGCGATGCCGCCAAGCGACATTCCAGCCACTATCAAGGGCACTGCCAGACGAGTCATATGGTTTCTCGTTTCTTGTGATGCTGCCCACGACGACGCGAGCGACCCGCTGCCAACGGAACGCAATTCGCACGAACCGAGGGTCGTTATTGCGGGGCGAACGGGTTCTGGAACCCGCCCGTGCGCGACGGCGCCTTGGGCGGATGGGCGGTTGCCAGATAGTCCAGGATCAAGGCCCGTTCGGTGCCCTGGATGTCAGGCATGTTCTGACGCTCGGTCATCCAAGTCAGGGTCTCGTCCCAGCGCTCCCGGCTCATGCCCTGGTTCGAGACCAGCCGGTAGGCGTGGCAGGCCGTGCAGAGCCCGAAGGTTTCCTCGCGGCCCGGATGCGCAGGCAGGTCCTCCACCACCTGATCCCTGAGGGGGACGGTCGGTTCCTGCGCCCGGCTCCCTATTGTCAGAGCAAAGGTGGTTCCGATCAGGACGGCGCCAAAGCCGGAGATGAGACGCACGATGCCGAGGCGCCTCATCCGACGAGCACCGCGACGCGGTGCAGGGCATTGCCCCCGTACCCTTGCGGGTTCCAGTTCGCTGCTACGTGGGGCTGCGCCCTTCCCGCGCTGTCGGTCGCACGCACCCAAAGCTCGTAATAGCCATCCGACGGAAGCGGCACACTCACGCTCCACCGGCTCCAATCGTAGCGGTTGCGGGTCGGCGCGAGTTGGGTCGGGATCCAGGTCGCGCCAAAGTCGGTCGACACGTCGACGCGTGAAACGGTGAGGTCCCCGGCCCAGGCCGCACCGCGCATGGTGATCTCACGGCTGCCGGAGGGCAGCCGGGCGCCGTTGGCGGGGGCGGTCACGATCGATCGCACCGGCATCGATTCGAGGATGCGAAAATCCTTCTCGTCGGCCTTGCCGCCCGGCACCATGGGCTTGTTCGGCACCCGGTAGGCCGTGCCGGTCATGCCCTGTCCATCGTGCTCGCGGTCGCGGATCGTGATCCGCTTCAGCCACTTGTGCGAGAGCGAGGCCGGCCAGCCCGGCACTACGAGTCGCAAGGGGCCGCCGTGGATGTTGGACAACGGCTCACCGTTCATGGCGAAAACGACGAGCCCGTGCTGCTCCATCGCCTTGGCGATCGGCATGCCGCGCGACAACGACTCCTTGGTGGCATCGCCCGAAAGGTGCGGGTCCGCCCCGTAATGGGCGGTGTATTTCGCCGTGTCCTTCAGGCCCGCGGCTTTCAGCAGGTCAGCAAGGGGGACGCCGGTCCACTCGGCGCAGCCGGCGCCGCCGTTGGTCCAGGGGTTGCCACGCGCCTGCGGCTGGAAGAACGAGCGGCCGTTGCCGCCGCATTCGAGCACCATGCGGTAGGTCTTGGGCGTAAAGCGGCTCTTCAGCTCGCCGAGCGAGAGATCGAGTCGCTGGTTCACCTCACCGTCGACGGTGAAGCGCCAGCCCTCGGCATCGGCCGCCGCTTCCGGGATCTGGCCGTTGGTGCGGATGAAGAACTTCGGTGTCGGCGTTGTTTCGTCGTCGAGCAAGTGCTCAGGCGTCTCGGCGACCAGCGGGCGGTCGCCGAGCACAACAAGGCCTTTGTCCTTGCCGGGGAAATCCAGAGGCTGCGGACCCTTCGCAGCAGGGGCGGGTGCGGCGCCTTGCGCGTGCGCCGCAGGAACGAGTCCAGCCGGCAGGTTGCCCGCGAATGGGATGGCGGCGCCGACCGTAGCGCTCATGGCGGCGAGCCCCGCTCCGTTCAGGAAGCCGCGGCGGCTCGCGCCGGTGCGGCGGCCATGCACTAGCGCGTCCGCCCGCTCGGGATCGTCCCGGTACAGTTCGTCGAGCGAGCGTTCGATACGGCCTTGCGTGCTCATGGCTGGCGTTCCTCTCCGACAGGACTCCGGCGTGATCGGCCCGGCGGCCGTCGTGCTCTGGTGGCGTCGAATGTTCAGACAGGTCGGGACCGCCGTTTTATTCCCTGCCGCGCGAAACAAAGGTTCAGCCGAGACAAGGACGGCCCATCAGCGGGTCCGACGCACTGGCGACCATCACCGATCCGGGGCTGCGACTGCCAGCCTCGGCAAGCGCTACCGTCGCGGCGAACCGCTCTGTGTCCAGCTGCTCGCCGGTGAGCCGGTAGGCGAAGTCCCCGACCGTCCATCGCGCGACCTGGGACGTTGCCGGCACGGCGTCCTCCGGCGCGCCGCGTTCGGTAATCGTAAGGCGGACGCGGCAGCCGCGTTCGCCGATGTAGAAGGCGTCGGCCCGGGTCGGTCGAGTGTCGGAGGCGAAGCTTACGCGCTCCAGTCTGAGGTTAGCGGCATCCAGGTTCGGGATCTGCAGCTCCGCCGTGTGTAGGCCCGATTGGGTCTGTGCAATCGACTGAAGTCGGGAGCCGCCGTCCTTCGGAGCCTCGCGGGTCGAGAGCGCAAGCACGAGAGACGCGCCGAGTACCGCGACCAGAGCGAGCGCCACAAACGTTCGAACTTCGCGTCCCGACCGGCGGGGAGACGGGAGGTCGTTAGTACGCAGTGTCGCCGTCGTTCGGGCCTTGAGGGCGGCTAACGTCGCGAAGGCGCGTGCCGCTTCATTGTCCTCTGCGATCCAGGCCGCGACCGCGGCGAGGCGCTCGGGCGCAAGTTCCCCGTCAATGAGGGCGCTGAGTTCCTCTCGATCCCGCTCGCTGCCTTTCTCGTCGCTCTCGATCATCGGGCGGCCTCGTCTTGCTCGATGGTGCGCAGCAAGGCGGTCCGCGCTCGGGCGACGCGACTCATCACGGTCCCCGTCGGAACGCCGAGCCGACGGCCTGCCTCGGAGTAGCTGAGTTCCTCAACGTCGACGAGCAGAAGGACGCGGCGATGGTCAGGGGAGATCCGCATCAAGCTCTGGCGCACCGATAAGTCTGTCACGAGACGGTGGTCAATGAGCCAGGGATCAACCCCCTCCACCTCGACCGGTACAAGCGTCGCAGCGCGGCGCCGATGCGCGTCGACGGCAGCGTTGCGCGCGATCCTGTACAGCCATACCCGGTAAGCCTGGCTATTCGTCGGGACGTGCCTTGCCGTCAACGCCCGCACCGCTGCATCCTGAGCCACGTCGCCGGCCTCGTCTGCATCGCGCATGAAGCGGCGCACGAAAGAGCGAAGTGCAGGCATAAGCGCTGGCAGAAGGTCGTGTGCACCAACAGCGATCGAACCAGCCGTAGCACCTTGAGCAGGGGCGGTAGGCTCGTTCGTGTCCCGCCTGTTCGCCATTGCGTCCCGATAATCCCTTCAGGCGAGCAGCCTAACAAACCGCAGGCATATAAGGAACACTGTCTGCACGATGTGGCTCAGTCGGAGGGAGAACCGCCTACGCATGCTTGGTTTTCTCGACCGAATGATTTTGGAAACCTAAAATACCGACATGCTTCACACACTTTCAGCTATCATGGCGGAAGCAAGAAATAGGCTGGCGACGACCCGATCTTTGACAGGCTCAGCCAGCTATTCGGGAGTGAACTGATACGCATCCTTCCTGTGGCACTGCTGGCATGGAGCGTTGCGGCGGCAACAGCCTCTGCCGAGCAGGACCTGCTGTTGGGGGCCAACATTAACACGCCCGCGATGACCCAGGCCGAAATGACCCGGGCTGACATCGAGGCTCTGATCGCAAAATCCGCCGGCAAACCTATCGACCTCTCCGACAAGGCCCTCGCCGGCCTCGACTTGTCTGGCCTTAACCTCAAGGGCGCAAACCTACGGACAGCGCGCCTCATCAAGGCGAACCTGCGTGGAGCGGACCTCAGCGGAACGAACCTCGAACAGGCGTGGTTCATCAAGGCCGACCTCTCGGGGGCCAAGCTCGTCGGCGCAAAAATGTTCGGCATCACTGCCCGCGAGGCGAACCTCAGTGGGGCGGATCTCAGCCGGTCCATGCCCATCGGCGATTTCAGGGGCGCCAATATGAGCGGCGCTTCGCTGGTCGACCTCAAGGGCGGCGCTGACATCAAGAACCAATCGATGGGCCTGATGCGGGCGGTGTTCGTCTCCGTGAACCTGTCGGGCGCTAATTTGAAGGGCGCCAACCTCGGGCGCTCGCGCTTGGAATACGCCAACCTTACAAACGCCGACCTGACCGACGTGGTGCTGATGGGCTCGGACCTCTCCGGCGCGAACCTGACGGGCGCGACCGTGACCGGTGCTGACTTCAAGAACGTCGAGGTCAGCGGTGCGCGGCTTCAGTCCCTTAAGGGCCAGGACAGCGCCAAGGGCTGGTCCGCCCTGGTCAACGCCGACCGCGCCATCACCGACAAGACCAATTGATCAAGTTCCAGCACTCTCACTATGCAGGCCGTAGGTGAAAATCAGTCTTTAAGAAACATTGGCGGTGTAGCCGAACTGGCAAAAGTCTCATTCGTCCGGTTCCATAACGCCCAGCTGGCGAATATCCGCCTTTAAGGACTGTGCGAACGGGGTTCTAGTAATTACCCACCCCCTTGCGCAGGTTGGATTTCGCTGATTTCTTCGTGGGATGGGCCGAAGCGATCTTGAACGGCTGAGCCGTGAGGAGCTGATCGAGCTGGTGCTGCGGATGCAGCGCCCGGAGAAGACCTCACGCACGTCTTCGAAGCCGCCCGCGACGGATCGCAAGGAGCGGCGCGAGCAGGCCAAACCCGGCGGGGCGAAGCCTGGCCACGAGGGCCACAGCCGCGTGATGAGCGAGGATCCCGATGGCGTCGTCGCGCATCGCCCTGATCGCTGCGCGTGCTGCGGCGGCGGACTGCACGGGGACCTTCCCGCCGAGGTCGTCAGCGTGTCCGAGCGGATCGAGCTGCCGGAAGTCGCACCGGTCGTCACCCAGCATCAACGGCTGGCGGTGCAGTGCCCGACCTGCGGGGCGCGCGTGATCGCACCGGTTCCGGCGGCGGCGCGCGGCACGCCCTTCGGCCCGCGACTGCATGCGGTGGCGACGTATCTCAAGACCTTCCAGGCGCTTTCCTACGAGCGGTTGCAGGCGGCGCTCTCCGACCTGTTCGGGCTCACGCTCAGCCAGGGTGGGCTGATGAACCTGCTCCAGCGCGCGCAGAAGTGCTTCCGCTCCGGTCGCGACGAGGCCGTCTCGACCCTGCGCCAAGCCACGGTGGTCGCCTCGGACGAGACCGGCGTGCGCATCGAGGGCAGCAACGCCTTTCACTGGGTGTTCCATTCGACCCAAGCCGTGGTGCACACGACCTCGCCAACGCGGGGGGGCGTCGTGGTGCGGGAGATGATGGACGGGCATCGGCCGGCGGTGTGGATCTCGGACCGCTACACGGCTCAGCAGGGCCATGCCGCCGCGCACCAGACCTGCCTTGCCCATCTCGCCCGCGACGTCGCCTACGCCGTCGAGACCAGCGATGATCCCGTACCCTGGCGACTGCAGCTCTGGTTGCGATCCGTATTCACCCTGGCCGAGCACGTCACCGACTTCGCGATCTCGACCCTGACGGCCAAGCGTCGGACCTTGGATCGGCAACTCGGCGCCATCCTGGGCACACGAAGTAGCTGCGACCTGACCCGCGACCTGCAAGCCAAGATCGGCCGGGCTCGCCATCAGCTGCTCGTCTTCCTCGCCCATCCCGGCGCGGTCGAGCCGACAAACAATGGCAGCGAGCGGCTGCTGCGCCCGTCCGTGATCCAGCGGAAGATGACCAACGGCTACCGCGCGATGTGGGCGGCCGAGGGTGAGGCCGATATCCGCACCGTCGTCGATACCGCGCGCCTCACCGGCGCCAGCCCGTTCGGCACCATCCTCAAGACCGTCGGCGCCTGAACCCTATCATCGCGGGGGTGGGTAATTACGGGTTCTACGGCGAGGAAGGATCGTGTCCTGACCCTCCGCTTTACGACTGGGTTGGGTGGGAAGCAGCTTGGCTGCTTTCAGTCGCAAGACGTTCTTAAGCGGACCTAGGATGACCCGCCGTCTCCGGATGGACGGTCCAACCCATCGCATGGTCGAAGTTCGTTAAAGCCGGATGCCGACTTCATCAGAGGCGATGCGACCGGCGCGAAAGTGCTCTGCTTCGGGAGACAGCGTGATTCACGATTGCAAAGCCCCGGTCACGCGACATCTCGTGCTGGTCCGGCATGGCCAGAGCGTAGCCAACCGATCCGGCCTGTTCACGGGATTGCTGGATTCGCCCTTGACCGAGCAGGGCCGGATGGAAGCCGAGGCAGCCGGGCGGCGTTTGGCCGAGCGCAGCTGGCGCTTTTCCGCAGCCTTCACCTCGACGCTGACGCGGGCCGTCGTGAGCGGCCGGCTCATCCTCGATGCGCTCGGGCAACCCGGATTGGTCCCCCAACGCTTCGCCGCGCTCGACGAGCGAGACTACGGCGACCTCAGCGGGCTCGACAAGATCGCCGCCGATGCGCGCTGGGGGGCGGAGCGGATCGAGACCTGGCGCCGCTCCTACGCCGAGGCGCCGCCGAACGGTGAGAGCCTGCGCGATACCGTCGCCCGCATCGTCCCATGCTACCTCCGAACCATCCTGCCGGCGGTTATGGGCGGAGACGTGCTCGTCGTCGCCCACGGCAATTGCCTGCGGGCGCTTGTCATGGCGCTTGAAGACCTGAGCCCCGCGGAGGTCGAGCACCTCGAACTCGCGACGGGTTCCGTCAGGATCTATGAGCTTGCTGCGGACACGACGATCAAGGCCCGCTGGATCGACGGGTGAATCCGCCTGTCGGCCCCCCACAATGGGTCTCGGCAAACTCTGAAGGGGTCCTCATTTCATCTATTCCGTTGATGGGAAGCATCTAATCATTCCGTTGGATTGAATGAAAGGGACATGGGATTTTCCGGCATCACATCGGAGCCATCCATGTCCGCGCCCAGACTTTTCTCCCACTCTCGTTCGACGCGTGCCTTGGCCGGCACGAGAGCTATCCTTCCGGGACTGGGCCTCTGCGTGGCGGTCACCGCCGCAGCGATCGGCTTCGAGGCCGTCGAGACGCAACTGTTCGGTCGTGCCTGGCTTGAAGCCTTGGTGCTGGCGATCCTGCTCGGGAGCGCGATCCGCACCGCCTGGACCCCGTCGCAGCGTTTCTTTCCCGGCATCGCCTTCGGGGCCAAGACCGTGCTGGAGATCGCGGTCGTACTACTCGGCGCGTCGCTCAGCCTCGCGACGATCCTCGCCGCCGGACCGGGTCTACTTTTCGGCATCGCGGGCGTCGTCGTGGTCGCGATCCTGTCGAGCTATGGCATCGGCCGGGCACTCGGGCTGCATCCGCGCATGGCAATCCTCGTCGCATGCGGAAACTCGATCTGCGGCAACTCGGCGATCGCGGCCACGGCACCGGTGATCGGCGCCGACGGCGAGGACGTCGCCGCCTCCATCGCCTTCACCGCGGTGCTGGGCGTGCTGGTGGTGCTCGGCCTGCCGCTGCTGGTGCCGCTGCTCGGTCTGTCGCCGATGCAGTACGGCGTGCTCGCCGGCCTCACCGTCTACGCTGTTCCGCAGGTCCTCGCCGCCACCGCGCCGGTCGCGGCGCTCAGCGTCCAGGTCGGAACCCTGGTGAAGCTCGTCCGGGTGCTGATGCTAGGCCCGGTCGTCCTGATGCTCTCGCTCGGTGCGAGCCGGCTGCGCGAGGAAACCGACGAGGCCGCCCCCGGCGTCACCGCCGGCGACCGCCCGGCCCGCGGCAGCCTCGCGATTCACCGCCTGGTGCCGTGGTTCATCCTCGCCTTTCTTGCGCTCGCGGGCCTTCGCTCGGCCGGGCTGGTTCCGCAGGTCGCGCTCGCGCCGATGTCGGAGACCGCCAATCTGCTCACCGTGGTCTCGATGGCGGCGCTCGGCCTCGGGGTCGATGTGCGCAGCGTCGCCAAGGCCGGGGCGCGGGTGACCCTGGCGGTGGTCGCCTCGCTCGTCGCACTCGGCGCCGTCAGCCTCGGTCTAATCCGCGTGCTGGGCCTCGCTTGAACCGATCGGATGCGCCCGAGGCCCGGTCAGGCCCCGGCGAGGCAGGGCGAGACGAAGAGCTCCCCGCGATAGGCCCCGCGCAACGTGCGCACGGACACGATCAGCCAGAGTAGGGTCAGCAGGCCGACGAGGCCCGCTCCGAGCCAGGCGAACCCGCTGAGTGCCGTCACTTCGCCGATCCGCAGGGTTGCCAGGGCATAGACGCCGAGCGGGAAGATGTAGCCCCACCAGCCGAGGTTGAACGGAACGCCGGCGCGCAGGTAGCGCACGGTGACGGCGAGCGAGAGCAGGAACCACCAGGCCCCATAGCCCCAGAGAATCAGTGCGCCGATGAGGCCCACGATCCTGAGGATGTCCGGAGCTCCGGCAAAACCGTCCGCCGCGAGGATCGGGCCACCGGCCTGCCCCAGCACGAGCAGGCCGAGCGCCCCGGTTCCGAGCGGACCGAGGGAGAGCCAGCTCGATGCGGCCATCTCCCGCGGTGGCAAGTTGTGCAGCGCCATGCGCAGCACCAGGATCGCCAGGATGCTCAGCGCCAGCGGGACCGAGACGCCCCAGAGCACAAAGCTCGTGACGATGACGGCGAGTTGTTGGCTCTCGCCATTCAAGGCTGGAGCGAGCAGGCCACCGGAGACGGCGACGACCTCGGCTGTCACCACTGGCAGCAGCCAGACGGCCGTCATCTGGTCGATGCGGTGCTCCTGGCGGGTGAACATCAGGTAGGGGATCGCGACAGCACAGATCAGAGCGAGCGCCACGTCGAACCACCACAGAGGCAGGGCGATGCGGACGGTCTCGGCGCCGAGATACGGTGGACCGAATATCAGTAGCCCGTTCAGCAGCGTCGCAAGTGCCATCGGGATCGCCCCGAAGAACATCGACACCGTCGAGTGTCCGAAGATCCGTCGGGCGCCATCGAAGTAGAAGATCCAACGCGCGCCGTAGACTAGGCAGAAGGTGGCGAAGAGCACGACGGAGGCGAGCCAGAGCCCGAGCGGGACAGGGGCCAGCAGGGCATGCGTCGCCGGCAGACGGTCGAGGGCCAAGGCGACCACGCCAGTGCCCATCACCACGGTGAACCAGTTCGGCGTGAATTGCCGGATCACGTCCCGCGGATGCTGGAGGCGAGAGAGCGGCTTCAGGCCTGTGCTGATCGCCAGCAGACTGGATTCCGACACGGGGCGCTCTCGGGCTTCGGAGGGTCAACGCACTGGCTCTAGCACGACCCCGCATCGCGCGCCGCCTCGATAGATAGCAGCTCGCAAGCGGCGCTTAATCATCAAAACAATCGATTATAACTAGCTAATCAAACTATTGGAACGAATGATTATCGGCCGCTACCTTCTTGTGATCACGAACCGACGTGACGACCCCACCAGAAGGATATCGACCATGACACGTACGATCGCCGCCGTCGCCCTCGCCGCCTCCGCCCTCGTCGGCATGACGGTCCTCTCGCAGGCCCAGGGCCTCCGCGCTCCGCAGGCCCACTCCATCATCAGCCCATCCGCACCGATCTACGGCGATGCCGATGGCGCCAACGCCAAGAACCCGGCGCTCCCGGCCTACGCCCGTGGCCGCGGCCAGGAGACCGGCGGCCCGGCGCGGGAACTGATCGGACGCTGACAGCGCCCCCTTGGCCGCCGGGCATCCGTCCGGCGGCGCGTGAAGCCTTCGACCACCCGAATGGCAGGGAGATCCATCATGACCCGACCCACCTTCGAGACCACCGACGAGGCCCGGCAGGGCGAGACCAGCGGTCACATGCGCTGGGTCCTGTTCTGGACGGTCGCCCTGACCGTCGCCGCCGTCGGCACCGTCTGGCTGACAATCATCTGACCCGCCCGCCCGCCATTGATCGGAGATCGGAAATCTTCGGATGATCGCAATCGGAGATCGTTGAAATCTCAAACGATCATCGGATGGAATAATCGTCTCGCCGTAGCATCTCCTTCACGGGGAAGACGCCTCTTTGCCGGGATGACATGGATCGACGACCCGAGTTTCCGGCGGCGAGACCGAACCGTCCCGACCGACGCCAATGCCGTCCGCCGACGGCGACACCGAGATCTAGCGACCGGCCGACGCGGCCCAACAAACGATTCCAGGGAGACATCATGCGCCATCTGCACGAACCGTTGAACCGCCGCCTCGTCCTGGGTGGCCTAGGGGTTGGCAGCCTCGCCGCCGCGATGCCGGCCTGGGCCGCGGGCTCGGTGAAGCTTCCGCTGCCTGGCGGCCCGGACGAGCGGGCGCTGACCACCGCCTTTCCGGGCAAGGCCGAGATGATCCTTCAACGCACCCATCCGCCGCTGCTGGAGACGCCGTTCTCGGTGTTCGACGAGGGCGTGTTCACGCCCAACGACCGCTTCTACGTGCGCTGGCACTGGGCCTCGATCCCGACCGAAGTCGACGCCGGCACCTTCCAGCTTAAGGTCCACGGCCACGTCGACAAGGAACTCTCGCTCTCGCTCGACGCCATCGCCGGCCTGCCGCGCTTCGAGATCGCCGCGGTGAACCAGTGCTCGGGCAATTCGCGCGGGCTGTTCGAGCCGCGGGTGCCCGGCGCGCAATGGGCCAACGGCTCGATGGGCAACGCCCGCTGGACCGGCGTGCGCCTCAGGGACGTGCTCGAAAAGGCCGGGGTGAAGGCCGGTGCCGTGCAGGTCCGCTTCAACGGCCTCGACGAGCCGGTGGTCGACGACGCGCCCGACTTCAAGAAGTCGCTCGATCTCGACCACGCCAACAATGGTGAGGTGATGATCGCCTACGCGATGAACGGCGAGCAATTGCCGCTGCTTAATGGTTTCCCGCTCCGGCTCGTAGTGCCGGGCTGGTACTCGACCTACTGGGTCAAGATGCTGTCCGACATCGAGGTGCTGGACAAACCCGACGACGGGTATTGGATGAAGACCGCCTACCGCATTCCTGACGTGCCGGGCGCTAACATCAAGCCCGGCCAGACCGGCTTCAAGACGGTGCCGATCAACAGGATGGTGCCGCGCTCGTTCGTCACCAACCTGCAGGACGGCGCCAAGGTGGCGGCCGGAACGCCGGTGGCGTTGCGCGGCATCGCCTTCGGCGGCGATTGCGGGGTGAAGGCGGTGGACTTCTCAGGCGACGGCGGCGCGACGTGGTTCCCGGCGCAGCTAGGCGCGGACGAGGGTCCCTACAGCTTCCGCCGCTTCGACGGCAGCTTGCCGGCATTGGCTGTCGGCAGCCACACGGTCAGGGTCCGCTGCACCAACACCAACGGCGTCGCGCAGCCCCTGGACCGGGTCTGGAACGGGGCCGGCTTCATGCAGAACGGCATCGAGACCGTGTCCTTCCAGGCCGCTTGAGGAGAACAGCCATGAACCCGATCCATCCGGCGGCCCTGATCGCCGCGCTCGCCCTGTCTCCTCTGGTGGCGCTCGCCGCCCCAGCTCCCGAGCCGATGCGCTTCACCTCGCAATCGATCGAATTTCCGACCTCCGACCGGATTTTCCCCGACGGGCCGGGGGCGGAGGCCGTCAACAACAACTGCCTCGCCTGCCACTCGGCCGGGATGGTGCTGACCCAGCCCAAGCTCACGAAGGCGCAGTGGACCGAGACCGTGAACAAGATGGTTCACGTCTACAAGGCACCGGTCGATCCGGCCGACGTGCAGACCATCGTCGACTACCTCACGGCGTTGAAGCCGACGCCCTGAACCCCCGAATCCCGAGGCCGCCGCGTTTTTTTCGCCGGCCTCGGGGAATAGACCGCGCCCTCCGGCATCTCCCCAGGGCGATGCACGGCCAAACCGGTCTCGCATCACGCAATCCGATTTCGAACCAGCCCTCACGGCAGGCCCCGGCCGCCGAACGAGCGCGCATGCCAGAGAGACACGCTTCATGACCCACGTCCGCACCAGCCTCCGCACCCTCCTCGCCGGAGCCGCCTTGCTCCTCGCCCAGGCCCAGCCCGGGTTCGCCGCCGGCTTCGACGGCGCGATCAAGAACAACGCCCTGGCGCTGAACGCCGCTGGGACCGTGGCCGCTGTGTCGAACAGCGAGGAGAGCGCCGTCATCGTCTACGACGTCGCGAAGGGCACGGTGCTGCGCCGCCTCGACGGCTTCGTCACGCCGCGCAACATCGTGTTCGCGCCGGACGGCGCCCGCTTCTACGTCTCCGACAGCGGCACGGGCCGGATCACGGTCTATGAGACCGCCACCGGCAAGGAAGCCGGCGTTCTCGCCGCCGGCCCCGGCGCGTTCGGCACGGTGCTCTCGGCCGATGGGGCCAAGCTCTACGTCAACAACGAGGCCGCGAGCACGCTGACCGTGTTCGACACCAGGACCATGCTCGCCGAGGCCGTGATCCCCGGCTTCTCGCAGCCGCGCCAGGGCGTGAAGCTGTCGCCTGACGGCAAGACCGTGTTCGTGACGAACTTCCTCGGCGACAAGATCACGTTGGTCGATACCGCCACCAACAAGATCACCGGCGAGATCGCCGGGTTCGACAAGCTGCGCGCCATCTCGATCACCAAGGACGGTAAGACGCTGTTTGCCGCCAACAGCGGCCGCAACACCATCGGCGTGATCGATGTCGCCGCCCGTAAGGTCACCTCCGAGGTGGCAGTGGGCAAGGACCCCTACGGCGCCGCGCTGACCCCGGACGGGCACTTCGTCTATTCGGGCAACCTCAAGGACAACTCGCTCTCGGTGATCGACACCGGCACCCTCAAGGTCGTCGCCACGGTGACCGGCCTGAACGAGCCGCGCCAGGCGATCGCGTTCTCGGCCGACAACGCCCACGCCTACGTCCTCAACCGCGACCTCAGCGTCGCCGTGGTGGACCGGGCGAAGAACGCGGTCATCTCGACGATGAAGCCCTGAGGCGACGCGCGCCGGGGGCCTTGTCGGTTCCCGGCGCGTTCTCGTCGTCGACACCTCACGAACGCAGGACAAAGACCCCATGCTCGGCCTGTTCCAGCGCAAGGACCGCCTCATCGTCCACGGCAAGGCGCCCTACAACGCCGAGCCGCCGCTCGATCGCCTGCGCGCGGCCTTCCTCACCGATCAGGCCGACTTCTACGTTCGCAGCCACGGTGACATCCCGGACCTCGACGCCGACAGCTACCGCCTGACCGTCGACGGGATGGTCGTGACGCCGCTCGAACTGTCCGTCGCCGATCTGAAGGCACGCTTCGCGCACGTCACCGTCACGGCGGTGATGCAATGCGCCGGCAACCGCCGGGCCGACATGTTGGCGGTGGCGCCGGTCTCCGGTGACCCGTGGGCGGCCGGCGCCATCGGCAACGCGGAATGGACCGGCGTGCGCCTCGCCGACGTGCTGCGCGCGGCCGGCCTCGACGCGGGGGGCGCACGTCACGTCGCCTTCGAGAGCCACGACCGGATCGCGGACACGGACACGCGCTTCGGCGCCTCGATCCCGCTCGCCAAGGCGCTGGCCCCCGAGACGCTGCTCGCCTTCGCGATGAACGGCGAGCCTCTCGCCCCCGAGCACGGCCATCCGTTGCGAGTGGTGGTGCCGGGCTTTGCCGGCATCCGCAGCCCGAAATGGCTCGCCCGCATCACGGTGCAGGATCACCCCTCCGACAACCCGATGCAGGCCGACGACTACAAGCTGTTTCCGCCCGACGTGACCGCCGAGACCGCGGACCCCGTCCACGGCATCACCATCGAGGCGATGCCGCTCAACAGCGCGATCTGCGAGCCCGCCCGCGGCGCAGCGTTGAAGGCCGGCCGGCAAGCGATCCGCGGCTACGCCATCGCCAGCGACCGCGCGGTCGCCCGCGTCGATGTCTCGACGGATGGCGGTCGCAGCTGGGCGCAGGCCCGGATCGAGCGCGATGCCGACGCGCCCTACGCCTGGACGTTCTGGGAGATCGAGCGCGAGCTGACGACCGGCGAGCACGAACTCGCGGTGCGGGCCTGGGATTCCGCCGGCCAGACCCAGCCGGCCGCGCCCGACGACACCTGGAACTACAAGGGCTACCTCAGCGCCGCCTGGCACCGGGTACGGGTCACGGTGGCCTGACCTCACGCCCAGAGCAGGGCGGTAGCCGCGAGGCCCGAGATCGCGATGAGCAGGGCCGCGATCCCAACGGTGAGGAGGCGCGGCATCATCGGGATCTCGGCATGGGCGAGCCGTGCCCGGATCGCCCGGTCCCGCCACACGGCACCGGCGAACGAGGCGAGCGCGCAGGCGATCAGCGTCAGCGACAGCACCTTCAGCGGCCAGACCGCGAGCACCTCTCGCAGGAAGCGCTGCGCGGCGAGGCCGACGCCGAGGAAGGCGAGCCCGGTGCGAAGCCACGCGACGAAGGTGCGCTCGGCCGCCAGCACGGTCCGGTCCTCAGCGAGCCTGACCCGCGGGTCGTCTGGCGGCACGGGTTTCGCGGGCTCGCTCATTCGGCATCCGCCGTTGCGATCAAATCGAGCAGCGCGTCGGCGGCCCGGCTGCGGTAGCGCTCCTTGTGGCGCAGTACCCGGAACGGCCGGCTCGGCAGGGCGAACGCCGCCCGTACCAGGGTCCCGGCTCGAAGCGCTGCGGCGACCACGGTCTCGGACAGCACGGCGGCCCCGCCCCCGGCCTCGACGGCGGCGCGGACCGCCTCGTTAGAAGGCAGTTCGAGCGTGACCCGGAGCCGGGCCACGGCCAGACCGGCCTCCGTGAGCGCCGCCTCGAAAGCCGAGCGGGTTCCCGATCCCGCCTCGCGCAGCACCCAATTGGCCGTTGCGAGCTCCTTGAGTTCGAGGGCAGTAGCCCCGGCGAAGGGATGGCCAGGAGCGACTACGAGGACAAGCTGGTCTCGCGCGATGGTCGTGCTCGCGAGCGTCGGGTCGTCCAGCGCTCCCTCAACGAAGCCGAGTTCGGCCTGCCCGGCGCGGACCGCGTCGGCGGCGTCGGTGGTGTTGCCCACCGCCAGCCGGATAGCGATCTCGGGGTAGGCCCGGCGGAAGGCAACGAGATGGCGCGGCAGCCAGTCGCTGGCGATGGTCTGGCTGGCGTAAAGCGCCAACGTCCCTCGTCGCATGCCGCTGAGGTCTGCGAGCACCAGTTCGGCGGCCTCCGCCCGGGCGAGCACGGCACGGGCCTCGACAAGGAACGTGCGCCCCGCCTCGGTCAGCTCGATCCCGCGGCCGACCCGGTGGAACAACTTGGTGGCGTGACGCCCCTCGATATTGGCGATCGCCGCGCTGACCGCCGACTGGACGAGGTTCAGTGCCTCGGCGGCCCGCGTCACGTGCTGCCGCTCGGCCACCGCCACGAAGATGCGGAGCTGGTCGAGGGTCATGGCTGCTGCCGATCCGGCGCGAGGCCGCGGACCTGCGCATCAACCGCCTGCGCGACGGTGAGCAGCCGGGCCTCGTCGGTCCGACCGGTGACGACGTAGGACATGCCGCCATCGACCCAGGAGAAAGCGGCGACGTCGCCCTCGCGGGCGAAGCGGAACACTGTGCGGCCATCCGCATCGCCCACGCGGCTGTAGAGCGTCAGCCGGGTGCCGTGGTCGTCGTCGTACATCAGCATCGCTGCGGATTCGGACCCAGCGGGCAACAACCGCCCGCCCATCAGGCGGAAGCCGTAGGCCGTGAGGTCGGGGGTGGTCACCGCCCGGCCGAGGCGCTTCGAGAGCCACGTCACAAGGTGCGGCTTCTCGTCGGCGCGCACCTCCACCGGATGCACCGCCTCGACCACGTAGGTGCGGAAGGCCGCCACTGCGTCGTCGGTCGCCGGCTCGGTTCGCGCGAGCGTGACCGTGGGTACCTGCCGCGCGGCATGGCCGAACCAGCCGGCGGCACCGCCGACCGCGAGGCAGAACACGGCCGTAGCCGCGACCGGAAGCCAGCGCCCGGTTATTGGGCGATGTCGCGAGCGGATGTTGGCCACCCGGAGCCGCGCCGGGATCGCCTCCTCGGCAATCGGCGCGAGGCGGGTACGCAAGCGCTCGCGCAGGGCGCGATCCGCCGAGACCTCGGCCGCCCGCGCGGGGTTTCCCCTGAGCCATGCCTCGACCAGCGCCTGCCGCTCCGGTTCGAGATGACCGTCGATCAGGCCGTGCAGGTCGTCCTCGCCGACCGGGCGCGGATCCCCGCTCATTTCACCCTCCTTAACAAGCCGATTCGGCCCGTTTCCAGAAAACTTCGCATCCGCTCCCGGGCTCGGCTTAACCGCGACATCACCGTGCCCAGTGGTACTCCGAGCACCTGCGCCGCTTCCGCATAAGACAGATCCTCGACCGCGACGAGCAGTAGCACTGAGCGCTGCTCCTCGGGCAGGGCGTCGAGTCCGGTGAGCACGTCGCGTGCCCCCATAACGGCCTCAGGGTCGGCACCCGGATCGGGCACCTGCTCCAAAGCCTCAGCGCCGACATCGATGCCGCGCCGGCCCCGGCGTCGAACAGTGCCGAGGAACAGGTTGCGCTCGATCGTGAACAGCCAGGCTCGCAGGTCGCCGTCGCGGCGACGTCCGGACCAGCCGGACAACGCCCGCTCCAACGTGTCCTGGACGAGGTCATCCGCCGCTTCGCGGTCCCGCAACAGTGCGACTGCGTAGCGCCGCAACGCTGGGATCTGCGGTTCGATGAGGGCGGCGATCTCGTCCACGAGGCTTTACCGATCAGGGCTTGGCGATGTGCCATGCACCGTTGAGGAATCCGTCGCCGGTGATGTCGCCGGGCTTCGTATCCTTGGCGAAGGTGTAGAGCGGCTTGCCCTTGTAGGCCCACTGCATCGTCCCGTCGTCCCGCGTCACCATCGTCCAGTCGCCACTAGCAGCCGAGCCGGAGGCGGCCATCAGTGCCGGCCAGTTGGCGGCGCAGGGGCCGTTGCACATCGACTTGCCGCCCATGTCCTTGTCGAAGGTGTAGAGGGTCATGCTCTTGGAATCGACGAGCGCCGGCCCCTTGGCAGTCTCGGCCGTCATCGCAGGCGCAGCGGCCTGGGCGGCGACGGCGGAGAAGGCGAAGGCCGCAAAGGCAGCGCGGATCAGCATGGTGTGCATGAGTGAGGTCTCCGGCGGTCGACCATGACCGCATCGGGAGAGATGCCGAACGGGCGCGTCTATTCCACTGACACACGAAAAAGATTGGTGACGTCAGCGTGACCACCGACTCGTCCTCAACCACGGCATACGGCCGTCACCCAGGAGCAGTCAGAGGAATGATGCGGCGGCGTCACCACTCTGAAAGGCGGAGATCCGAGATCATGCCCTCGCACGGCGAGATCGACTGCAACGTCTGCTTTCAAGAGATACGTTGGCTTGCTCTTACGGCGTAGTTGGGTCGCAAGCGGCGATTCAGCCCCTGCGGGCCGGAGGTCCGTTGTTGGCGCAAAGCGGTAATGATGTCCGCAACGTAATGGGGCCGCTGGCAAGGACTGTGCTGGAGGTCGCGGGGGCAGGTGTAGGCGCCATCCGAACACCAGTAGGCGGATGCGACCGCTGAAGTTTCAAACACTTGACCTCGCCTCATGCGGCCAGCATTTGGTGATGGTGTGCGGCGGGTGGTGCCGGTGCTGTCGGATACCAGGCCTGGGACGGCCGGCCGTCGTCGGTCGTATCGGTAGTTGGGTAGGGCGACGAAGGTAGGCGGGCGACCGCGTGTTGGCCGTCCTTGTCGGTACCTTGCTATGCAGTCGCGAGGTGTAGGTTGAGCTGATGCAGCCACCACTCCGTGAGCGCGGCAAGTTCGTTGGGGATGGTTGGCGACCACCAGAACTCCGGAATGAGGCGGGTTGCGATGGTCAGCCGTGTCTCCAGTCGCCGGCCGCTGCAGTGGATGGGTTCAAGGATGAAGCTTAGCAGTAACGTGCTGTCGTGGCCTCCATGCTCCGGCTCGTCCGCGGTGCTGACCGTGAGGTGATAGGGTGATCTGTGAGCTGTCTGAAGCGGCCGACGCTCTTCAACGTGGCCGTCGGCGCTGCACACTCGCATGGCACTGTTGGCATGCGGGCGTAGGTCGAGTTCGACTGCGACGAAGCTGGGTTGCTGTAGATCGAGGGCTGGCTTGAATTCCTGCAGATCGACGAGTGCGCGGCTCAGCATGCCAGGCGTCGTTCGGAAGCGCTGGCTTGTGACGTAGGTGTNCTGTAGATCGAGGGCTGGCTTGAATTCCTGCAGATCGACGAGTGCGCGGCTCAGCATGCCAGGCGTCGTTCGGAAGCGCTGGCTTGTGACGTAGGTGTCAAAGGTCTGGCGGTTGGGTGATGTGAGCACGGTGGTGACGTCCGAGAGAAGACGCCGCACCGCATGCTGGGCGGACAAACCGTAGTGGGGAATAAGAAGTGCCGCTACCATGAAGTAGAGGCTGTAGGGCAGGAGAAGTGTGGCTGCGTCCGCCCTGACATCGCGGGCGGCGTCGCCGGTCGTTGGGCCGGCTTTGGCCAATTAATCGATGAAGGCGTGTCTGGATATAGCTTCGCTCTGCAGCGGTCTGGTGATGCCATCAAGCGCTCGTGAGGGTGGTCACTGTGGCTAAACATTCCTCAGGCGTTGTGAGTCCCGGCGTGCTGTATTGCCGGGACCCAATGTTGGGGTGGTAATGGTGCGGGCCGCGGCGCCCGGAGGTTGTCAGGCGGCCTTGCGGTGCGGTTGTGCTTCGGGACGGGATCGTTTCCGGTTGGCGTTCCGGGGATGCACGAACAGGTTGGTCTCGTTCGGGGCGGCATCGAGCTGCAGTTCGCCATCGACCAGCCACCAGTCGGTGTAGCGGCGGTGCAGTGCGCGGGCGTGGTCCGTGAGGCCCGTTGCCGCGAGTGCCGTGATCGCCTGCTCCAGCGTGCGGGGGATGAATGGGATCGGTCCACTCGCCGGGTCACGAAGGTGGCGGGTGTAGGTGGTGGCCGCAGTCGCGGTGAGTGTGTTGTGCTGGGGGGCAATGAGTACCAGCACGGCTCGGTCGGCAAAGCCCTGGTCGAGGATGGTGGCGGCGAGGCAGTGCTGGCGGAACAGCTGCTGGCAGGGGTTGGCGTGCAACGTGGCGGCGGCGGGGTCCACGAAGAGGTTTGTGGTCGGGGCGATGGCGGCGTAACGGGGGCTGAAGCGCGGCACCGTCTCGAAGCTGCTCTCGCTGTACTTTACTTCGATACCGACGAAGAGCCGCTCGCCTGTCTCACTGCGCCCACGCACGGCGACGTCGAAGGCGGTGCCATCCTGGGTGAAGCGGGCATCGCCGCGGCCCGGGCTGTGCTCGAAGGCGAGGTCCGTGACCTCCTTCATTAGCCCTGGGATGAACTCCCCCATGAAGCGGGTGGCCAGGACGAGGTCGCGGGCGAGCAGGCCGAACAGGTTGAAGGTCAGGGGCTGCGACGAAAGCAGGTTGGTCTCGAGGCGGTCCAGGTCATAAACGGCGCCTGGTTCACGGTAGGCCAGGGCCCGGGCCACGACCGGGACGATGCCCGGGTGGATGAAGTTGGTGCCCTGCTCGCCTGCCGCGGTGCCGATGCGGGAGCCGAGGCGACGGCGGCGCTTGCCCGAAGAATCGGTGTGGTAGCCGATGGGCAGGTCGCGGTCCTCACGCCAGAGGGCCTGGAGGAACCGGGCGGCGGCCTTGAACCGGTGGTCGGCGCGCACGAAGACGTGGTGGTGGCGCCGGGCGGCCTCGGGGATGAGCGGTACGCGCTCGATCGGGCCCAGATCGCCTGGGTCGATGAGGTCATGAAGGTGTGTGGGGACAGCGTCGCCGGTCCCTGCGGGGACAGGAAGGTAGTTGACCATGGTGGTTGGTGTCCTGACGGCGACCGCGGTGCTGCGGTCAGGTCAGGGTTCCCGGGTCGGCCGGCAGGATGAACACGGGCTGGATTGGGTCTGAGCGTATGCCTGTCCGGGCACTTGGAACGGCGAGGTATGCCAGCCGGCTGTCAGTGTGGTGGTCGGCGTCGTGTGGTGCAACGCGTTGGTGGTGGTCGTAGGCATCGTGGCCATCGTCATCTGGCGGTCGTGGTGTGTACGTCTTCTTCCTGCTCGCCGGGGGTGTTTTTTATCTGAAGATTTAGCGGTTCAGAAAGCCGAGAGACATGCGATTGCCTTGCGGGCCTTCGCAGGGATGCGCTGGTGTGTCTTTTCATTCCTACGTGGTTGAGCCATTTCCGAAGTTGGCCCTTTGCAGAAGCTAGGATCGTCCGCTTTCGGGCACCTCTATACGCTCGGTCGAACAGCGGTAGTTGGCCGGAAGTGGACCGACCGCTTCCGTAATTCAGAATGAAGGAAGGGGCTTTTGGCTCGACGCCTCAAAATCCCTCTCGCTTATTCATAAATTCCAATCTCCGGTTGCCTTGATCTCCAGTTGCGCCGAAAATGAGATGCGGCACATTGGTGAGCCGTCCTGTCGGCACACGTTCGGAAAGTCCCCTTGCTCGCTACGCTCAATTCTGGATCCCGTTGGCACCGATGGGACCCCCACATTCACGCACCCGGCACCATCATGAACGACCAATTCCGGGGCGAGAACCGCGCCTCGGAATACGTGCGCCTGTTGAACGAAGCGTCGCCAGAGATCCATGCAATCGGCGTTACCGACTACTACGTCCTGGACACCTATGAAGAGATCTGCGCACGGCGCGCCGAGCTCTCCCGCTGCGCTCTGATATTCCCAAACGTTGAGCTTCGACTGGGCCTTCAGACCGTGAAGGGCCGGTTCATCAACCTACACTTGCTGATCTCGCCGGATGGCGCAGATCACGTTGCCTCGGCCAAGCGTTTCTTAGAGCAGCTTACCTTCGAGGCACACGGTGACACCTATCGATGCCGGCGCGACGAGCTAATAAGGTTGGGCCGCGCTGCTGATCCATCAAAAGTGTCCGAGCTTGCTGCGCTGTCGCACGGCGCCCTACAGTTCAAGGTTGAGTTCAGTCAGCTCCGTACCGCGTACGGGAAGAGCGATTGGGCGAACACGAATGTCCTCATCGCGGTTTCTGGGACCGAGACCGACGGGACTTCAGGCATGCGGAACGCTGCCGACCAGACGTTGCGCGAGGAGATGGAGCACTTCGCCGATGTCATCTTCGCTAGCAGCGGCGCCCAGCGTGACTTCTGGCTCGCCCGAAAGACCGCGAGTGAGGGCGAGCTGAAGCAGCGTTACCGCGGCCTGAAGCCCTGTCTCCACGGCTGCGATGCACATGCTCTGGCAACCGTCGGCCTACCTGACGCGGACCGCTACTCCTGGATCAAGGGCGATGTCCGGTTTGATGCCTTGCGGCAGGCCTGCATCGATCCCGCGGGGCGCACCTATGTCGGATCGGCCGCGCCGGTTGGCAGTGTAGGGTCGGAAGTCATCAGGCGGGTTGAGATCCTGAACACAGATTGGGCGCAGACTTCGGTGATCGAACTCAACCCTGGACTTGTGACAATCATCGGCGCGCGAGGGTCTGGGAAGACCGCGCTGGCTGACATGATCGCTGCCGGTTGCGACGCGCTTCCAAACCGCTTGAGCCCGGCCTCTTTCATGGCGCGCGCTCAGAACCGCAATGTCCGAACCGGAGCGCGGTCTAATCTACTGGGAGGGGCTGCGGTCCGGATCGAGTGGGATGACGACGACATTGTTGAGCGTCCGATTGACGGAACCTGGGTAGCATCATCAAGCGATTTCCCCCGCGCGCGATACCTCTCCCAGCAATTCGTCGAGGAGCTTTGTTCGTCTGACGGCATGACGGACGAGCTGGTTGGAGAAATCGAACGCGTCATTTTCGCATCCCATTCGCTTGTGGATCGAGACGGCGCCATCAATTTCGACGATATGCGAGACGAAGCGACGGCCCGGTTTGCACAGGCGCGGAGGCGCGCAGAGGATGCCGTTGCCAATATATCCGAAGAGATTAACACCGAGCTGGAGAAGCAGCGGCAGCTTACTGACTTGCAGGGGCATGCCAAACGGCGCGCGATAATAATCGAGTCCTTGGAGGCTGACCGCAAGAAACTGGTCACAACAGGCAGCGAGGATCGGGTGCAGCGTCTTGCCGAACTGACTGCAGCGGCCGACTACGCGCGAGGACAGATCAGGGCGTGGAACGCTCGGAAGAGTGCCGTTGCAATTCTGCAGGACGAGGTCAGGCATTTTCAGAACGTTGGCGCTCTGACGGCGCTGGCTCAATCCAAGGCGAGACATCGTGCTGCTGCTCTGGAAGAGACCGACTGGTCTGCATTCCTGCTTGAGTACGCCGGCGATGTTGATTCTACACTAACCAACCGGGCATCAGCCGCTCAGAAAAGTTCGGATAGTTGGCGGGGTAAGGCCGTCTCCGTCGTCGACCTACGGACGGCCTTGATCGCGCCTAACGCTGACCTCTCGCGGGAAAGTTTGGCAATCCTTGACGCCGAGATCGGCCGTATCCAAGCGCAGATCAACACGGACTCGACCACTGCGGCGCGGTACGCGGCGGTTTCAAAGAAAGTTGACGAGGAGCGAGCTGCTCTGAACCAGCTCAACGACAGGATCACGGACGCTCTGCAGGCGAGTACCCGCGCCGGCGAACTGCGAAACACCAGGAACGAGACCTATCGAGAGATTTTCAAGTCAATCGTTCAAGAACAGGAGACGCTCCGGGGGCTGTACGCCCCACTGACCGAGCGTCTCTCAGCCGCCTCGAAAACGGTTGCAAAGCTCTCGTTTTCCGTGAACCGTAACGTTGACCTTGATAGCTGGGCCGCTAAGGGCGAGAAACTTTTCGATCTAAGGGGAGGAGACTTTAAGGGTCGTGGCACACTCCGAGAGTATGCCGAGAAAGCCCTGCGATCAGCTTGGGAAGAAGGCGACGAGCAGGCCGTGTTCGGGGCGATCTCCGATTTCCTATCTCAACATCAGCGGACCCTGCTAGATCTAGCCAACGTCCCACGTGCCGACGCGGCGAATTTCCGGCACTGGGCCAAGCAGTTCGCTAAATGGCTGTACGGGACCTCGCACATCACACTGACCTACAGCATCGATTATGACGGCATCGACATCCGGCACTTGTCGCCGGGGACCCGCGGTATCGTTCTCCTGCTGCTGTACCTTGCTCTAGACGACACCGACACGCGGCCGCTAATTATCGATCAACCAGAAGAAAATCTTGATCCGAAAAGCATTTACGACGAGTTGGTTCAGCTTTTCATGACAGCGAAGAATATGCGTCAAGTAATTATGGTGACTCACAACGCCAATCTTGTGATAAATACAGACGCCGATCAAATCATAGTTGCTAAAGCTGGACCGCATAAGCGTGGTCATCTTCCGCCTATTACCTACAACTCTGGCGGACTCGAAGAACTGGGTATCCGCACAGCTGTGTGCGGTATTCTTGAAGGCGGCGAGATTGCCTTCAAGGAGCGTGCGCGACGGCTGCGTGTCGCTTTGGATAGGTAGCGATTTGTCGAGCGAATTAGCAATTGATAGCAAACATCTAATGGCTGCATTAGAGGAAGCGCCATGACTTTGCCGACGTTTGATTTTGGCGTGAAGCTGAACGTTCGGATTTTGGCGATGATCTGCTGTCGGCTTGTGGCGTAAAGCGGTTTCTATATTCCCCTTGTGCCAGCTTATTTAGTTGCCGCAGGTAATACCAATTCTCATTGATCAGCACCCATGGGCCCATCGGCGCAGTCCGATGGACATGATGCGCCAGGGTTGGGCGATGAGCTTGTTCCAGGCGTCGC
>NZ_LMQK01000008.1:0-80859 GCF_001424525.1 Methylobacterium sp. Leaf399
TGACCGTTGGGATCACGGCGACGGACGGGGGTGGCGCGACGTTCACGAAGGACTTCACGATCGTGGTCAACGACGTGGACGAGGCGGCGACCGGGGCGGCGACGCAGACGGTGGCGGTGGAGCAGGGGGCGGTCGATGCGCCCCTGGCGATCCAGCCGCTGGTCGACCCCGACGGGACGGCGCTCGCCTACACGGTCACGGCGCTCCCCACCTCCGGGACGGTCCGCCTGAACGGYCAGCCGCTCGCCCTGGCCAGCGTCCTCACCGGCGCCCARCTYGCCGCCCTGGTCTWCACGGTGCCCGACGACGGCGCCGCGGGAACCCTCGGCTTCACCTTCAACGACGGCGCCGAGCGCGTCCTCACGATCAACCTCGATGTGCAGGCCGGGGTCTCGGCGACCTACGACGGCACGGCCGGGGTCGACCGGCTCGACGGYGCGGCGGGCGACGACCGGGTCAACGGCCTGGCCGGCGACGACGTRCTGCTGGGCGGYTCGGGCAACGACACCCTCGACGGCGGGCTCGGCGCGGACGCGATGCGCGGCGGCACCGGCAACGACACCTACGTCGTCGACGAKGCCGGCGACCGGGTGGTCGAACTCGACGGCCAGGGCAACGACCTCGTGCTGTCCGCGATCTCGTTCAACCTCGGCGGACAGAACGCCGAGAACCTCACCCTCACCGGCACCGGCGCCACGACCGGCATCGGCAACTCGCTCGCCAACGTCCTCACCGGCAACGGTGGCGCCAACGTCCTCAACGGGCTCGGCGGGGCCGACACCATGATCGGCGGGGCGGGCTCGGACATCTACTACGTCGACGACGCCGGCGACCGCGCCACCGAGGCCACCGGGGCCGCGGGCACGGATCTCGTCTACGCCGCGGTGTCGTACTCGCTCGCCGGCTCGGACCTNGGACATCTACTACGTCGACGACGCCGGCGACCGCGCCACCGAGGCCACCGGGGCCGCGGGCACGGATCTCGTCTACGCCGCGGTGTCGTACTCGCTCGCCGGCTCGGACCTSGAGAACCTYACCCTGACCGGCGGGGGCAACCTCAGCGGGACCGGCAACTCGCTCGCCAACGTCCTCACCGGTAACAGTGGCGCCAACGTCCTCAACGGGCTCGTCGGGGCCGACACCATGTCCGGCGGCGCGGGGGCCGACACCTACTACGTCGACAAYATCGGCGACCGCGCCATCGAGGCCACCGGGGCGGGCACCGATCTCGTCTACGCCGCGGTGTCGTACTCGCTCGCCGGATCGGACCTCGAGAACCTGATNCATCGGCGACCGCGCCATCGAGGCCACCGGGGCGGGCACCGATCTCGTCTACGCCGCGGTGTCGTACTCGCTCGCCGGATCGGACCTCGAGAACCTGATCCTGACCGGCACCGGCAACCTCAACGGGACCGGCAACTCGCTSGCCAACGTCCTCACCGGCAACGGCGGCGCCAACGTCCTCAACGGCGGTCTCGGGGCCGACACCATGTCCGGCGGGGCSGGGTCCGACACCTACTACGTCGACAACGTCGGCGACCGCGCCCTGGAGGCCAACGGCGCCGCGGGCACCGATCTCGTCTACGCCTCGGTGTCGTACTCGCTCGCCGGAGCGGAACTGGAGGCCCTGGTCCTCACCGGCGCCGGCAANCTGGAGGCCAACGGCGCCGCGGGCACCGATCTCGTCTACGCCTCGGTGTCGTACTCGCTCGCCGGAGCGGAACTGGAGGCCCTGGTCCTCACCGGCGCCGGCAACCTCACCGGGACCGGCAACTCCATCGGCAATACGCTCACCGGCAACGGCGGCGCCAACGTCCTCGACGGCCAGGGCGGCAACGACCTCCTGACCGGCGGCGCCGGGGCGGACACCTTCGTGTTCCGGACCATCGCCAACACGCTCACCGGCAACGGCGGCGCCAACGTCCTCGACGGCCAGGGCGGCAACGACCTCCTGACCGGCGGCGCCGGGGCGGACACCTTCGTGTTCCGGACGGCGCTGGGCCCGAGCAACCTCGACCGGATCACCGACTTCTCGGTGGTGGACGAYACSGTGCARCTYGCGCGCAGCGTCTTCACGGCGCTGGGAGCCGGTCCCCTGGCCGAGGCGGCGTTCAAGGACCTCTCCACCGGAGCGGCCGATGCCGGCGACCGCATCCTCTACGACAAGGCGACGGGSGCCCTGTCCTACGACGCCGACGGCAGCGGCCTGGCCTCGGCCGCGGTGCAGTTCGCCACCATCGACACCAAGGCCGCCCTCACGCACCTCGACTTTTTCATCGTGTGACGGCCGGGCTCACCCGACCTTCCGCGCGCTCGCCCGAGCGCAAGGAGCGGATCGGGTGCGACCGCATCGCGACCGGCACCNTCCTACGACGCCGACGGCAGCGGCCTGGCCTCGGCCGCGGTGCAGTTCGCCACCATCGACACCAAGGCCGCCCTCACGCACCTCGACTTTTTCATCGTGTGACGGCCGGGCTCACCCGACCTTCCGCGCGCTCGCCCGAGCGCAAGGAGCGGATCGGGTGCGACCGCATCGCGACCGGCACCGCCAGCCCGGGCATCCGGACGCTCCCAAGCGTCCGGATGCCCGTCTCGGCCGTCACCGCCTCACGAAACCAGACCGGTGACGGTTCGGCCTGGGAAACGGTGTCGAAGCCCGCTTCGGCACCGACGGACCCTGCTGCTTATGCCGATAGGGAGCCCGCAAGGGCGTTGACACGAGACGCCTAAACCGTTCATGAGGCATCGTGCTGCGGGCGTAGTTCAGTGGTAGAACGTCAGCTTCCCAAGCTGAATGTCGTCGGTTCGATCCCGATCGCCCGCTCCATATAACCTACTGGAACGTCAGCCTTTTTAACGCCCTACCGCTGATCTCGCGTTCCCCATGTTCCCCGTCGCGTTCCCTAAGGCCTGTTCAGGCCCCGTTCTTCACGGCTCGGTGCGCGATCCGAAGATTCGCGACAGCCCGTGATTTCCCGACCGCGCCGCGCGAATAGCGCTGCGTCGTCGATGTTTGCGCATGTGCCGCAGCTGACCGGATGTGGTCGAGGTCCGCGCCTGCATCCTCAGCTTCCGTGATGGCTCCAGCCCGCGCGTCCATGTTCCAGACATGGTCCGGGACGCCGGCGGCTTTGGCGACGAGGCGCCATTCCCGACCATAGGCAGACTCAGCGAATGGCCGGCCGGCGGTCTCGTCGAGGATGAGCGGCCCAATCCTGCGATCAGCCGGCACTCGGTCGAGCAGCGCAACCACCAAAGGGCACAGCTTGAGATCGTGGGCAGCGAACGCGCCGGTCTTCGTCGTGGCCTTGCGCACCACGAGGTCGGCGGCAATGTCAGCCCACGTCAAACCGTTTACCCAGCGCCGGCCATTCAGCACGATCCCTGTTGCAGTCTCACCCTCGGGGATGGGCTCCCACTCGCCGATCACATCCTTCTGACGCATCGCGGTCTCGAACTGGATTGCGGTGCCTAGGGCGAGCGACAGGTGGCCGGTCTCCAGAGCCTGAGTGATGAACGCCTCTACGTGGGCCAGTTCCATCGCGACGCGGCGACGGCCCGGCTGGGCAAATCTGGCATGCTCCAGAATTTCGTAAAGCCGCTTACACTCCGGCAGCTCGGCCATGATCCCGAAGGCCAGGAGTTCGCGCAGCTTCTTGATGATGCCGTAGGCGCGACGGACCCGCTCCGGACCGCCCGGCACCTTCGGTTTCTTGGCAGCGCCGTACCAACGATAAAAGTCGTCGATCTTCAACGCCGCCAGGGAACGTGTGCCGAAGGCCTTCTCGATCAGCACAAGGGTGTAGGTGTCTTTGTTGCGGGTCGAGTGCTTCAGCCGCTTGAACGGGCTCGCGTCATCGGTCTGGTAGCGTCGGGAAAGGCCGAGGATCGTGCCATCGAATCGGTTTGCGGCGCGGGCCCGGCCCGACGACCATTCCAGCATCTCGGCCTGCAATTTCATGCATGTGGCACTGATCAGGTCGCGGTGCTGCGGATCATCGAGACTATAGGGCAGCCGCACCGTTTCGGGCCGGTAGCCGGCCTTCACGAGGTCGGCGCGAGCGACCCAGTAGGCGACCTCAGGGCCGCTCTTTCGTTTCCGGCGCTTGAGGCCGGGGGCATTCATGTCAGAGGGCATTTAGGTTCTCCTGGCCGTCAAGGGCGGACGCCTCGACGTGGGAGAGACCGTAGCGCCGCTTGAGCCAAGCCTCGACAGCGAGCCAGCAGCGACCGCCCATCAAAGGGTCGATGCGCGGCAGGCCGTCACGCTCCAGTACGATGGCCTTGGCTGTCCACTCGGCCGGGTTCTGGCTGAGCCGGCGCGCTACTTCGGCTTCGCTCGGAAACAGACCCTGATCCTGATGGAGGCGACGCGGCATTGCTTCAGCCTCGCTGCCCGTTCCAGCGAAGAGCCCGCAGGTCGGCGATGTGCGTCTCAAAGGCTGCGATGCCTTCGGTGACGTTGCCAGGGTAGGGCGGCTTGTCTGACGCGCCTTCCCTCTCGATCTGGGCGCGCACACGGGGCCAAAGTTCGTCGAAGAGGGGCCAGCAGCGGATCTGGATACTCACCAGCGCGTCGGCGCTGTCGAACTGCACGTACTCTCCATCGTCGTTTCGGGAGAAGAACAGCGTGCCTGGGTAGTTAAAGAGCGGCACCTGATCGGGTCCATAACCATCGGTCAGCATGGCGTGGTAGGGGCCCCGGCTTCGGCGTAGGGCCTTCGCTGCCTCCTCGGCCGACAATCCGCCGTTCTTCATCGCCGCCTTCACGGCTGAGAGTTTGAGCAGGTCGGCCAGCTTGAAGTCGACGTGGTAACCCTTCCCCTTTGGACGAGCCGGGAAGAGGTCGTACCGCGTGAGGTAGTTGCCAATCTGGCCGCTCGTCATGCCGACGAGGACGGCCGCATCACTGCGGGCAAACGCCCAGTTCTCGATCTGCCTTGCTTCCACGACCCGCCCCACCAAAACGTCATAACGATGCTATGATGTTCTACGGTCCTTGTAAAGCATCGATTTGATTTTCTGTTCGGGTGACACCAAAACCGCAGGCTCGAAGTTGCCCATGCGTAAGCCGTGTCTGGCCCAGACGAGGTGACCCGATGACGCCACGGACAGCCGCGACCATTGCCGGAGCCGGGTGCGCCCTGATTGGGCCAGCGGTGGCCCATGCCTTCTCAGACGACCCGACGGATCAGATTGTCTTGTCTCTGATCATCGCCGGATCGGTGGTGCTGACGACGCTGGTCCTCGGACTCAGAGAATGAGGCCCAGCCGGGCCTGGCTGACTGTCCAGTGGGTGGACGGATTCGACCGCTCGAGCGGCCGGGCCCGGATCGCTAACGGTGGGCCCTGGCGAGTCCCATGGCATGATCCCACCGCGCCTGGAGCCTCTCGGCCAGGGCGTCCACGGCGCCGGCAATCACTGACAGCGCTTCGGGATCGACGGACGAGCCGCTGGCCCCCATCGCGTAGAGAACTTGAGACCACCGCCTCACGTTCGCGACGTCGTCCTCTATGTCGATGAGGGCAGACCAGACGGTTTCGGTCGTGGATTGCTGCGCCATCACCGCACCCTCCAATCGCATTCGACCGTGCTGAGCACGAGCGCGGCGCGGGTCGAGGCGGGCGGCTCTGTCCGGCCGTGAAAGCGAACGCCGCCGTTGGCCATCGGGATCATGTCGAACTGGTCAAAGCCGGCGATCTCGCTGGCGAAGGGCTTTGACAGTCGATAGCCGAGGTCGGAGTTGCCGTGCCGCTCCCATTGAAGCCACCGGCGCTCGTACTCCAGCCACGCATCGTAGCTGTCGAGGAGGTCGTCGGTGATGGGGGCGGCGACCGCACTCGGCGCACCAATGAGAGCCACGCTGCCGCCGACCAGCGGGAGGGTGGCGAGGCCGGAGAGAAAGCCCCGGCGGGATGCGGGGCGGCTCATCGGGCACTCACGGGGCGATAGTTGTAGCCGCTGAACTGAGCGGCATAGGAAACGGCGCCGGCATCGTCGGCCCCGCTGTCCTCCTCCGGGTCGAGCGGCTCGTCGTTGATGTCGCCGCCGTGCTCGTTCTCGTCCTCGATGTCCTCGTCGCCGTCCAGCGCGTCGAGGATCGCGAGGTCATGCTCGACCCGATCGGCGATGCGCTTGCGAAGGTTCTGGAGGGCCGTTCGGCCGGCAGCCAGATCAGCCAGCCACTCCGGCGGTAAGGGCGGTTCCTCGCGACGCATGGCGCGGATCGCGGCGGTGACGGGGCCAGGCTGCCGACCGGACCCCGTGGGTAATAAGGGCGTCAGGGCGCCGGCCAGGGGTAATAAGAGCGTGCGTGTGCTATGGGCGTGGTTAGCCATGAACAGCATCCTCCAGATGCGGTTGGTGGTCAGGGCCGAGACGGAAGTTGCTGCTTCCTCTCGGCCTGCTTGTGTGATTAGATGTAGTTGGATTAATTGTCAACTACATTTAATGGATGTCATGGGCCGCCCGCCTGCTACCGCTCCGAAATCCTTGCCAGTCTCCTTCCGGTTGCCGCCGGATGTGAAGGCGGCTGCAGAGAAGGCAGCAAAGGATGACACGCGGTCGGTATCGAGCTTCGTCGAAAAGCTTCTCACAGAGCACTTGAAGGCAAAGGGTTACCTGAAGTGAAGCTCCTCCTCGTCGTCTGCTTTCTCGCCGTTGGCACATCTGTCTGCGCTTATGCGCAAGGCACGCTGCGTGTCATCGACACTGCTCCAAATGACGTTCTGAACGTTCGAGAATTTCCGAGCACGGATTCAAAAATCGTGGGTTTGATACCTCCTGACGGCCGTGGGATCGCATCCACCGGCGAGCGCAACGGCAATTGGGTGTTCGTGCGTTATCGGAAGGTTGAAGGCTGGGTCTCACGCCGGTTTGTATACCCAGAGGCACCTCCTGTCAGGCGCGGGCGTAGTCTGGACCCCGACGAAGGCGAGTAGGTGGCTAGATCACTAGATCAAATGTGCTGTCTCCCTTGACGCCTGGATCGCAGACCAGCCCGAGCCGAAGCCCTCACGTCCGGTGGCTATACGTGAAGCTCTCACCGAGTACCTGAAGGCCAAGGGTTATCTGAAGTGAGCGAAAGCCAGACGCTTCAAGCCGATATGTCGTACAAGAGCGAGCGGCTGGTAAATACTGCCCGCATGGCGATTAACACATGAGATCCGCATGAAGCTGTCGCACCGCCTCTCAAGTCTTATATACCGCCCCAAGTCGCACACGCTTCAAACGCCACTTCCTGGTTTTGATGAGGTATATTATCGGTACTGGTATCGCGACACGCAGACTTATGCAGCAGGCCCACTAGCGCATTACCTAATACTCGGCTGGTTGGAGGGGAGAGACCCAAGTGCTGGGTTCAGTACAATGGGCTATCTTGCTGCGAACCCTGATGTGAAGCAGACAGGACTTAATCCGCTGATCCATTTTCTAGAGCATGGTTTGGCAGAGGGTAGGCTCGGCTGGCAGAAAGATCCTAGCGCTCCGGCACCAGTTCCAACGCATATCAAGCGACCACAGAAGCTTTTGGCCCCTCCCGCGACTACAAAGAGGGATTGATCAATTGCCTTAACCGAGCCAGCCGCGGCCCGCTGGTTGGTCGCAGGCCAAGGCAAATCAGACTCTGTCCGACGACCAAGTTACGCCTTCAACGAACCCTTAGCACTCAACGACTGCCACAGAGCGCCAATCAGCACCTGCAGCCCCAGGCTCACTCCCCAGGGCCCTACGCTTGCACCGCGTCAGTGGCATAAATTTGTGGGGATGATGAAAGCCTACCAAGCGGAGGATCGCCAATCACCCAGGACAAGAGCGGCAGTCAGGATCGTGCCGAAACCCGCGCTGCCAAAGCGGCCGAGAAAGCCGACACCGCCGGGCAGGTTTGGGAAGAGGTAAGGGTGCGAGAGACAGCCCGTGACGATCAGATCGTTCGCCTGAAGGCCGAGCGGTTGGCGCGAGATGCCGACGACGCTGCAGCGAAGGATGCAGCCAAGCCAGCCAAGGCGGCCAAGTCGAAGCCACAGGCGTCATCTTAATCGAGCAGAACGATGAGGGGCACGGACCAAATGCCACCGATCGCCATTGGAGCTGGCGTAGAGTTCTCTTTCGTTGGGCATCGCGACCGTGATTGCGATCAGAGAATCCGGGACACTTGAGTAGCTGTCCATTGACCGCCACGTAGTGCTGGAATGCCACGTTTGTTCAGCTCATTTGCGATACCCACCAGCGAGGTGTTGCCCCGTAGCTTCATTGCTTTGATAAGGTTCAACACTCCTGCCCGACGGTCATTTATGTCACTGCTCTGCTGAGCCCGATTTTGGGTCGAGGTGTGTTCTTGGTTTGACCCTGTGTCTTTCTCGATCTCTCTCTGAACGTTCGAACGATGGCTCATCACGTCTCCGCCGCAAGGTCCAATGAGCCCATGCTATCGGATTGGTTCACCGATCCAAGTCAAAAATTGTAGTGAGGGAAGAGATGGCGCCCCCCCCCTCCTACGAGGACTCAGAGGCTTTTCGTCTTCATCTGACAGCATTTCGGGACCGTCGCTTTCTAAACAGAGCGTCCACAGAAGCGCGGGGCCTCAATCATTCGCCCAGCGCGCCCTGAGCGTCACGTCCTTTTTCAGGTCATCGTAGAGCGCCTGGACCTCACGAATGGCAAGATGACCATGGCTCCAGTTGGTCTCCAGGGTGTTGGTTCCCGTGAAGGCGCTGTGCGAGGTGCCGCCGAAGCCGTTGAAGGCCACAAGGTTACCGTCCGAAGCCATGTAGTCCACGCGATATGAGGGGGCGAACCCCTTTGTTCCCTTGCCACTGACGCCGATCCGCACGCAGGCGTCGCCATGATGCTTCTGGCAGAAACGCATGTTGCCGAGGAGGCGGCGTAGATACTCCTCCGGTTCGGCCAGATCCCTGAAAACGTCGGCGAGGGTCGCGTTGGAAGGAAGATGCTTTCGGATCATGATGCCTCGGACAGGAACGACGGGCACTCGCTTCGACGCCAGCTTCGCCTCAGGGTTCGAGAGAATGCCCAGACCGAAGCGACATGCGGACGCTGCATCAAGTAGAGCGGGCCTTCGCCGCCTCTTCAGCCGCCACCGCCTCGACGGCTGCGATCGCGTTCTCAAGTTCCGAGATCCGTCGAAGGGTGCTGTCGGCAGGAAGGCTATCGGGTAGCGCCGCTTCCATGATGAGGTCGCGTTGGCGCGCCTTGAGGCGTTCGAGCAGGCTTACGAGGTTAGGCATGGTGGCGCTGTAACGAACGGCGCCGATCTCGACAACCACACCCCCGGTGTCGACGAAATTCGAGATGCGCAGCCCACGTTACACGACGCAAGTGGCCGAACTGCCGACGACTCGGGCTTAGCCGTCGGATTTCATCGCAACATCCTGACGATCCTGGCCTACCTCACACCACGAAGAAATCGAGATGAGTAAGCGCGGCCTTGGTGTCGATGGTGGCGAATTGCACCGCCGCCGAGACCAGGCCGCTGCCGTCGGCGTCGTAGGACAAGGCCCCCGTCGCCTTGTCGTAGAGGATGCGGTCGCCGGCATCGGCCGATCCGGTGGAGAGGTCCTTGAACGCCGCCTCGGCCAGGGGACCTGCTCCCAGCGCCGTGAAGACGCTGCGCGCGAGTTGCACCGTGTCGTCGACCACCGAAAAGTCCGCGATCCGGTCGAGGTTGGCCGGGCCCAGCGCCGTCCTGAACATGAAGGTGTCGGCCCCGGTTCCCCCGGTCAGGATGTCGTTGCCGCCCTGGCCGTCGAGGACGTTGGCGCCGCCGTTGCCGGTGAGGGTATTGGCGATGGAGTTACCGGTGCCGGCGAGGTTGCCGGCGCCGGTGAGGACCAGGGCCTCCAGTTCCGCTCCGGCCAGCGAGAACGACATTGAGGAGATGACCAAATCGATGCCGACGGCCCCGGTGGCCTCGATGACGCGGTCACCGACGTTGTCGACGTAGTAGGTATCCGAGCCGGCGCCACCGGACATCGTGTCGGCGCCAAGGCTACCGTTCAGAATGTTGGCGCCGCTGTTGCCGGTGAGGATGTTGGCAATTGAGTTACCGGTCGCGTTGAGGTTTGCAGTTCCGGTCAGCTGCAGATTCTCCAGCTCTGAGCCGGCTAGAGAGTACGATACGGACGAATTCACGAGATCGGTGCCGACTGCTCCATTGACCTCGATGGCGCGGTCGCCAACATTGTCAATGAAGTAAGTGTCGGATCCCAATCCACCGATCATTGTGTCGGCGCTGCCATATCCGTTTAAAACGTTGGCGCCATTGTTTCCAGTGAGGATGTTGGCTAGACTATTTCCGGACCCATTCAGATCAGCGGTTCCCGTGAGAAAGAGGTTCTCTAGCTCCGAAGCCGCAAGTGAGTATGAAATCGAAGCATAAACTAGGTCGATACCAGCAGCTCCATTGGCCTCGATGGCGATGTCGCCAGAATTGTCCACGTAATAGGTGTCCGAGCCGGCCCCACCAATCATTGTGTCCGAGCCGGCGCCACCGATCATTGTGTCAGATCCAAGGCCACCGGTAATGGTATCGGCGCCGCCCAGACCGTTGAGGACATTGTCGCCATCGTTGCCGGTAAGCCTATTAGCGATCGAGTTACCGGTGCCGTTGATTCTGAGGCTTCCTGTCAGGATCAGGTTCTCCAGCTCCGAGCCGCCCAAAGAGTACGACACCGAGGCGATGACTAGATCGATGCCAGCGGCGCCGTTGGCCTCGACCGCTCGGTCACCGACATCGTCGACGGTGTAGCTATCCGATCCCGATCCGCCAATCATCGTGTCGGCGCCGCCCAAGCCGTTAAGGATGTTGGCACCGCTGTTGCCAGTGAGCGTGTTCGGGAGCGTGTTGCCGGTTACGTCGAGATTGCCAGCCCCGAGCAGCCGCAAATTCTCGATGTTGTCCACCAAAGCGAAGCTAATCGTACTTAGTGCAATGTCAGTTCCTTCATTCTCATACTCGTAAATATCCTCACCGGACTCGCTGATTATGAACGTGTCATCGCCGGCTCCGCCAAGGAATATATCTTTTCCAGCGCTGCCATCGAGAGTGTCGTTACCGGCCCCGCCGTCCAGCAGATTGGCCAAGCCGCTGCCGAGGATGCGATTATCTAGGCCGTTTCCGCGGGCTTCATAGCCCTGACCGACGATCTCCATGTTCTCGATATCGTCGTCGGCCTCGATTGTGAAAAAGGACGCACTCGTGACAACGAGATCTATGCCATCACCCAACACGAACTGATCGCCCGCAATGTACCAATCATGTATATTATCTTGTATGTCATCGACGTAGTATGTGTCGTTGCCGAGCCCGCCCGATATCTCGTCGATGCCAGTGCCTCCGTACAAGAGGTCGTTCCCATTGTATCCGTCGAGCTTATCGCTCCCGTCTGCACCATTTAGTATATTGGCGAGCTCGTTACCGGCAATGACGTTGCTCGAACCATTTCCGGTTCCCGTATTTGCCGTGCCGGTCAAGTATAGAACTTCAACGTTGTTGGGAAGGATATACGATGACGTCGTGAAGACGACGTCACGACCCTCGTTTTGATTCTCGACGATGAGATCGCCAGCTTCTTCCGGCCCGAATTCGACGTAATAGGTGTCGTCGTCTGTGCCGCCTTGCAGGGTGTCGCTGCCGGCGCCGCCTTGCAAGACGTCTGCACCCCCGTTGCCGTAGATCGTATCGCCGCCGTCACCCCCTGAGAGAAAATTCGAGACATTGTTGCCGATGATGGTGTCGCTGCTGTAGCCGCCATAGGCGTTCTCGATAATCGTTCCAATGTATATGGAAACGTTTTTCGTCAGTCCGAGTACGCTTGAAAACGAACCATCGTGCAAATCAATCACGTCCGAATAAAACGACTGCGATAGATCGATAGAATCGATTCCGCCGCTATCGTAAATGCACAGGACTGGTCTCGCGTTCACAGAAAAGTCGTAGATGGGCTTTTCCCCACTTGCGGCGTCAAAACTCGAATTGTAGCCGTAGGTATCGTCAGCCGTGCGGACAGTCTGCGCTCCATATAAACGCTGCATGGCTGCGATATCGTGCATGAGCGGGGTTTGTGGACGAGAACTGCCAAAATAGGCGCCTGTTTCACTTTCACTAAAATAGCTCATTATAGTATATTGGCGACTATCTTCAATGTACGACGCTGAATTAGTATAGGTTATTAATTGGCCTGGAGCAGCATTATATTCGCCCGGATGCGAAAGACCAATCGCATGACCTAATTCGTGCAAAATGGTAAGATACCCATACTTGCCAATGTCAAAATAGGTATCGTATGAAGCTTCGGCCGAATTGATCCAGACGTCGCCTTGCTTCCCGTTCGGGCTTGTATCCTTACTCTGCGGACGGTATGCAAAGCCGGCCGAACCATCGTCCGGATTAGAATATAGACCAAACAATATCGCCGCATTGCTAGTGTAGGGCGTCGGTTTCACTTGGACGCCGGGTGGGTAAACGTCGAATCCTTCGCTGAAGGATATGTTGGCAACGTCTCCCCACAGCTGCATAATCATTGTTGTCGTCGTTCTTAAAACTTGGTCGAACGGAGAGAACGTCGATTGAATGCCCTTTGGCTTGATAGTGTTGTCAGCGGCCTTGTAGTACTCCTCGTAAGACGGCTGTGAGCCGCGAAACCCGTACGTGACCGTCGCGCCCTGTCCGAGAGACGGCGACCAAAATTCATTCGTACGGGAGATCTGCCCCCCCCCTTCTGTGGCGGATTTTGAAACCGATGGACCGGGCATGACGTCGTCTTGTGCAAGGTGTGGACGTTTCCGACGTATTCGGTTTTATGTTTTACGTCAAATTGATAGGCAAAGATCGCAATCCAAGATAATAATGTCGTGACTTTAAAATTTTAGAATCCGCTTTTATGGCCGACAGGCCATACCTCTGGTGGGATTACTTATGAGGGGCGAATCAGTGAATGACGGGTTTTGGAAGGAATCCAAATCCAGCTATAAGTAGGTTCCATCCTGTAACGCCAGAAATGACCCGTATGAACGAGACCTCCACCCTGGGAGCGCCGATCGTCTCCACCCGCATCGGGGACATGGTCCTGCCCGATATCGAAACCGACATCATCGGGCGGCATGTGGATCGTTACGGCGAGTGGGCCTGGAATGAGGTCCTGTTCGTCGCCGACCAGATCGGCGCGGGAGGCCGCGTGCTGGATGCGGGCGCCTTTGTGGGCACGTTCGGCCTGGGGTTGGCTTCGCTGAAGCCGGTGGAGTTCCTCTGCTTCATCGAGGCGAACGGTCAGGTGTCGCCGCGGCTGCGGACCAACGTGGAGACGCTGAGGCAGGCCGACGATGCGATCGTGGAAGCCATCCTGACGGACGGATCGCAAGAGGCGGCTCCAACGGGATTGTCGGAAAGCGGCAACCTGGGCTCGACCTCCTACGCACAGGGTGCGACCGGCGACGTGGTGGCCTCGGAGGCCCTGCGCACCGTCACCCTGGCGCAGATCCGCGCTCTATACGGGCCGTTCGATCTTATCAAGCTCGACGTGGAAGGCCTGGAGGCGGACGTTCTGCGGGCCGACGAAGACTTTGTCCGATCCGGACAGTCGGCGATATGGCTCGAATGCAACGAAAGCATCGCCTCCCTCCAGTTGGCAGACATGCTTCTGTCCTGGAATCTGCCTGTCCACTATTTTGCGTTCCCGGCCTTCAATCCTGACAACTTCAGGGGTGCGGCCGAGGCGATCTTTCCTATGGCCTACGAAAGCGGTCTTCTCGTGTCACCGCGCAACCCGCCGGTTCTATCGCCTGCGTTGGTGCGCGCCGAATGCATCCTGAAGCCCGTGACGTCTGTAGAGGACCTCAAGCGGGCGATGTGGCTGACCCCGCGCTGGTGCCTGCCATCATGGGAACGGGCGCCGCGCCCAGAACTCGTTGCGCTCGCCGCCCACGAGATCTGCTGCGACGTGTACGACCGCTACCTGGAAGCCGGCTGGACACGGGGGGAGTTTCTTCTCACCCGAACGGAACGGGCTGAGCATGCTTTCATCGAGGCCGATGCCGAACTCCTGCGGCACAAGAACGAGATCGTCGCTCTGCGGGATGACCTCGCACAAGCCCGCGCCGAATTGGCGCTTCTACGGCTAGAGATGGAGGCCGCACCGGTAGTAGCCACCCCAGCGGTACCGCCAAATGCATTATAAAGCGCAGATTAAATAAAGCCTTTTATTAACGGTATTTGTAGTTACTGATTAGATACAAAGATGCCCGCACAGTGATGCTGTGCGGGCTTTTATATTATACGCCTAAAATAGCGCTATATTAAAACACTAAAAAATCACTTGCGGTCAGCTGAGACAGCTGAACACCGTTCAGGATGACCAGATTTCCATTTCCGCAGTTTACATAGGCAGTCCTTGAGCCTGGATCTTCGATTGTTGCAGCAAAGGCAGCTTCTGCAGAATTGAATATCGAAGTCGAGAAGGTTAATTTGTCCTCGCCATGTGTGAAGCCATTGACGTAATCAATGCCATCGCCTTGCCTGAAGCCGTACACATCACTCCCTGCTCCACCGATGAAGATATCCGTTCCACCACGCCCAACCATCGTATCGTTGCCGTCTCCACCAACGAGGAGGTTATCTCCGCCATCGCCCACCAAGAAATCAGCGAACGAGCTTCCAAATAGCCATTCTACACTCGAATAGTTATCTCCGGCAGCTTCACCAGTATTTGAAAACGAAGCTTCTAGGCTTGCGGTAACGCCAGATGCACTTAAAGCATAATCAGCAACGTCGATGCCGGCGCCTCCAACGATGTTATCTGCACCTATTCCACCGCGAAGAACATCGTTGCCTCCGCCACCAACTACGGTGTCGTTTCCACCATTTCCAGCTATAATATCGGCGCCATCGAGACCATCAAGGTAGTTGTTGCCTGAGTCGCCAGAAATTGCATCTCCAAACTGGGTTGCAATTACGCCTTCAATGCTGAAGAACGCATCTCCAGCCGCGTCGCCGGTATTCGTGTTGTTGGCAACTAAATCGACTACAATGCCACTCGTCGCATTGGCGTAAACGGCAAGATCGAAGCCATCATCTCCGCCTAAATAGTCTGCTCCAGCGCCGCCGTATAGGGCATCATCCCCTTCGCCGGCAGATAAGAAATCGTTTCCACCATTACCACCCAAGGCATCGGCGCCTTTACCGCCATATAAACTGTTGGCTGCCGCATCTCCACTCAAGACGTCGTTGAAGTCCGAGCCGATCAATCCATCAACGCTAACATAACTATCACCGAGAGCCTCGCCTGTATTGGTATTACTATTTAAAAAATCCGCAATCACACCTGAGGTGGCGAAGGAATATGAAATAAAATCAAAGCCATCGCCTCCGTCCAGATAGTCTCCACCTGATCCGCCAGACAAAAAGTCAGTGCCAGCGCCACCAAACAAGAAATCATTTCCTCCAGACCCAAATAAGGAGTCTGAGTTATCAAATCCAAAGATACTATTGTTTCCGTTGTCACCCGTTAATGTATCATTATAGAAAGTACCGACAACATTTTCGACTGAATTGTATGTGTCTCCTGCAGCATCCCCCAGATTTTGGGACGCATCAGCTAAATTCACTACGACCCCACTTGCCGCGCTATCGTATGTCGCGGTGTCAAAACCTACTCCACCATTCAGACTATCGGCCCCTAATCCTCCCCTTAGAGTATCGTTGCCTCCATTACCTAGCAATGTGTCGTTTCCTCCAAATCCATCAAGATAATCGTCTTCAACTCCGCCAGTTAAAATGTTCGGATTATTGTTCCCAGGAATGTATGCCACTGTTGTTTCTCCCGCCGATTTTGCACCACGAGTCATATTGGACCGGATATGCGTTTGTCTAGCGGTGCATGAGTGCTCTTCTCATGGTGCGTTGCAACGGCAGCCCGCTATACAAATTAGAGCGATGACGCTGTGATCAGGCATCCCGTGCTTGGCCCAGTAGGCGTCAAGCACAATCATGGCCTAATCGACGGTCTTGATAAGGGCTATGCTACCAATTTGGCTCGATGGTGAATCGTAGGCACACATCCTCGGGATCATTGTTATGGGTCGCTATGCACTTCGATCCGCTACCATGCCTCTGGATCCTCGGAACTGTCTTGCAAAGCAAGCGACAGAGCGCCGACCCGCTGCTCCCGAAGTCTTTCCCATTTCCATCTGCGACGACACTGCCGTCTTTTGCTCACAGTGAGCGCATCTCACCCATAGGCCGCATGACAACCTTCTTCACGGCCGACACGCACTTTGGCGATGCGCCGCTCGTGCACTGGCGCTAAAATGCTTTCGGCTCCGTCGAGGGACATGATGAGGCGCTGATCGATCTCTGGAACGTGGTTGTCGGAACGTCCGACGAGGTTTGGCACCTCGGCAATTTCGCTGCCGGCGCCAGCCGTGAGCATTGTGCCGCCGTGTTTACCCGCCTCAACGGCATCAAGCGCCGCGTGCGTGGCAACCACGATACGAACCGCGTGCTCGACCTTCCGTGGGCCGATCCGCCCGTCGAGAACGCTCGCATCACTGTCCGGGATGCCGAGGGCCGGCCATGGCGGCTCTTCCTCTCACACTATCCGCACCGGTCCTGGCCGGGGTTCTGGCGAGAAACCCGCCACCTCTATGGCCACACGCATGCCTGCCTGCCGGACACCAGCCGGTCGTGTGATGTCGGCGCTGACGCATGGGGCTACCAGCCGGTCGACGTCAGGAGACTCCTTGCACGCCTAGAGGCGGCCGAGAATGCACCGGAGGAAATGGCGGTACGGGGCCTGCGGTGAAGGTGACTGCGAGTCCTCGATACAACCGTCAGTGAGCCGCGATCGCGTCGTCATCGTGCGGCAGGATCTCCCGTCAAAACTGCGGTAGCCCTACCAGAGACGGTGTAGCCTCCACGGCAGGAGCCACCGCCTCCGCAACTTCGATATCCTGCAGTCCAGCCCAGAGCTTCCAATCGCTCCAGGCGATCGCCAAAGCGGCCGATGCCTCCTTTAGGGATCCGACAGTCGCGCCCCGGCGGAAAGGCGTTGCTCCGATGTCGAGTTGCATGCCCCACATCCACTGTTCGTCAGAAGCAGGGCCGGCAGAGATGCAGTCGATCCGGCCGACGATCAGCGATCCGCTCGTTGCGAAGTAGGTCTCGCGCGGGTGGTCCTGCGGGTGAGTGAAGATAAGTTTGGCCATGGCGATCCCGACGGGTGCGGTGCTAAACGCCGCGCTGAATCAACCGATTTGCTATCCAAATCTAGTGTGTTCGAGGTCCATATGGCAGTTTGATGTTGGGTTTGAGCACCCTTCGAGAGTCACTGCAATCACGGCCACCCGACCCTGGCTCAGCCCCTTATCGGTCAAGCCCTGAGAAGGGGTCGAGCGTCTCTGCCTCCATTTCCGCACCGACAGCGTGTCGGTTAATAGGCCCATTCGCCGAACTACCGTCGAAGGGGTCCCGCCTCAGGCTCGCCCATCTCGGCGAGGTGCTGACGGACGTAAGTGGTGAGGATGGTGGTGAGGGCTCGGGCGTCCACGTTGAGCTCGTCGGCCATCGTGATGGCGATCCGACCCGGCCAAGACTGCCAAGCGTCGCGGTTCTCGCGGGCGGTGTCGAAGAACAGCTTTTCGGCCAGTACGCGTTCGACGAGCTTGCCGGCCTGTTCAGCCTGATCGAGTTCGCGCTGACGCGCCTTCAGGATCAACTCGGCGGTACGCACCTTGCCGAAGTCGACTCCCTTGCCGTCGTCCTGCATGCCTTCTTCGGACAGGATGCGGGCAATCAGGGTGATGGCTTCGCGGGCATCCTTCTCGGTTTTTACCTGCGCACTTTGGTGCGCACCATCATGCGCACCCTGAGTGCGCACTTTACCAAAGGTGCGCACCCTGCTGCGTGACGGGTCTGTCTTGCCGGCCCAGGACGCCCGCGCCGAAACCGGATCAATCCGGCCGTCTGGCAAAACATTGATGCGGTTGTTCTTTATGGCGCTGCGGACGGCGCTCTCCGTCACGCCAAGCATCTTTGCGAACTGGCGACGGGATACCGGGCCGGGGCTGGACGTGCGCACCTAGAATTCAGCCTCTCGCGCTAGAAACACTGGGGGCCCCGACCACCCGTATACGATCTGAGGGCGTAGGGTCCCTGCCGGTCGGTATAGGGGTGGCACCCGCGGCCATGGCCTGAGCCACGCGCCTGCCGCGGGTGCCTACGCCGGGCGAAGGAGAGGAACTCCCGGCGATCTCAGATCAGGCGGCCTGACGCTGATCGGTGAGCCAGGCGCTACGCTGGCGTTCGGTCTCGGCTCGCCGCCAGGCCGCTAGATCGAACTCGATGTCGACGCAGTCCTCCCAGCCGAAACGCCCGCGGACGGCAGCGTGGGAGCCTGCATCCTGGTGAGCGGCCTGCCACTCACGGGACTGATGGTCCGAAGCGACGCTTAACTCGATCGCACGCTCGGCAACCGGGCGCGGGAGGTTCGTGCTCGGCGAGGTGACCATCGTCGGAACGCGGTCGGCGCCGATGTACTGGAAGGGGGAGATCACGAAGACCTGCACCTCGTCGCCGGCCGGGGTGAAGTCGGGCAGAGCATCGTAGTGGATCGGAAGCTCCTGGCCGATCTCCTGCTTGCGGATCTGATCGGCGACCTCGCGGAGGCGCTGGCCGAAGGCGCTGGCCGTCGCAGCCGGGTCCGTCCCCTCGACCGGCTGGCGCATGCCGTAAATCGACCAGGGATTCACCTCGGCGTGGATCTCCAGCCCGGGCATGGCATGGATGAGGCCCTGCAGGACGAGGGCGTTGGCGACGTTGACCGGGCTCGCTGTGCCATATGCGGGGTCGAACTGGCCGGCCGCCGCACCGCTGATGGTGATGGCGAGCATGCTGTGCGCCTTGGCGACGGCGGCGAGGGATTTGGCTAGGTTGGCGGCCGCGGCCTCGATCTCGCTGGCGTTCTGCTCCAGGCCGCCGGCAACACGCTCCCGCTCGGCATCCACCCGGGCCACCTCGATCCGGGCTTCCGTCTCGCTGATGCGGCGCTCGATCTCCGTGAGGGCGTCGGTGATGCCGTAGGCCGTACCCTCGATCTCGCGGCAGGCACGCTCGGCCTCGGCGATGGCGGCGGCGTCACCGTCTTCGATCAGCAGCCGACGACGGGTGGCGACGGCCTGATCGACCTCGACGGCGAGGGCGGACTGACGTGCCTGCAGATTGGTACGGGTGGTGATGAGGCCGGTGAGTTCGGTCTCCGAGTTGGTGCTCGTCGGAATGGGTTTGGCTTTAGCCATAGTGGCGCTCTCCTTCGGTGCGGGTCAGGCTGCGTTGCGGTTGGCTGCAGGCTCCAGCGGTGGGAGATCGACGCCATCGCTGACGAGCTGAGTACGGAGGGCATGGCGCAGGTACTCGGAGGCCGACGTGCGACGCTTGCGAGCCGCCTCCAGAACGGCATCGGCGACACCGCGCTCGGCCCGGAATCGCAGGAACTCGGGGAAGGTCATGGAACGGGCGGCGGTCTGCACGACGGGCTCCTCGGGTAGGGACTTGAAGGTGTGCAGAGGATGCCCGATCAGAGCCGTCCGGGACTACCGACGGCTTCGGGATCTTCGGAGGTTTCAGGCCGATCTCGCCCAGTCCCTCAACAGGCTATCGAGGCCGAGACGATGGAAGTACGGCGCCACGTCCTGCTCCGAACGGCTCCCGGAGAGGTAAGCATTCAGGGCATGCCGATCGTCATCGAGGAACATCGTCAGGGCGACCCGGCTCACGACCCATGAGCCACCGCCGACCCGGCGGCCGATGTCATGGTTCAGGCACCAGAGGCGGACAGTGTCGACCGACTTGCCGGCGATCTTGGCGGCTTGGGCCAGGGACAGCCCCTCACGCCGGTCGAAGGGGATCAGGCAGCAGGGAGTGCTGTGCATAACCCTCGGTGTTGGAAGGTGCCGTTGCTGCACCGCCTGCCGCTCAACCTCAGTCATGGCTTGGCCTCGCGGGCTTTCCAAAACCTGATGCGGCTCGACGGGATGGAAAAGGAGCGTATCATCTTGCTTGCTCCTCTGGGGCAAGGGAGGGAAAAATGTCCGCGAACTGGAAATCAGTTAAAGAGGACTTGGATTGGAGCCTGAACCAAGGCGAAGCCGTGAAAGGCCGCACCGAATTAAAAGAAGCTTTGAGTAAAGGCGACCATAAGGAAATGGGACATGTCATCGAGGCGTTTAATTTAGGCCAGCGAGACAGCCATAAGCAGGCCAACTTAGCGAGGTGCGCGCATGAAGATGACAAGCGTTTGTACAACATCGGCCGAAAGCTGATTGAGCTCAAAGCATCATAGTATCCATTGAGGCAGGTTGAGGCGCCCCTTCCGATTACCTCGCTATTCGCGCCCGTGCGCGTGTGCGTGCAGTACGGCGAACCCGCCTCAACCCGCCTCATCTCACTCAGCCTCATGGCCCACCGCAGTCGTACGGACGCTTCCATGACACGCACGAAGATCGCCATCGCCGCCGCACTGACCAGCGTGCTCGTAGGGTCCGCAGCTGCGGAGACGCTGGCGCCGACTGGCGGCGCCGGGAACACGGGCGTGATGACGCCGTCAATGGCCCCCGGCAGAGTGCCCGAGGCGTCGGATGTGGACGAGCGTCCTGCCCAGCCCATCCCTGGCAATCCGAGCCCCGCGTCTGTCCCAGGAACCACGCCTGGCGTGAATATTGGCGGCACGCCGACGAGTGGTCCGCCCGGCACTGGCGGAACGTCCGGTGGGCCGTCGATCGGCAACCAGTAGGCAGGGTTAGACCACCGCCGACCATCGACCGCGGTCCTGCTGGGGCGCTTTGGGGCGGTCCATCCGGTTACCTTGCTATTCGCGCACGTGCGCGTGTGCGGGGAGACCGGAGGAAGCGCCCCAAAGCGCCCCAACTCACTCTGGCCCATGGCCAGCCTGTGGCCGAACCTCGACCCCTTCGTATCCGCGCGCCCGTCCACCGACCCCAGTCGGGACGTGCTTTTTCTTCCGAAACCCGAGCTTTTCCATCCGGTCGCCGAAGGAGTGCTGGGTGCCAGTCGGTTCATTGTTGAGCCTCGTGTACTCAGACCAGGAGGCAAACAGCTCCTGCGTCGTGGCCATCCGATAGCTGTTCGCCTTGTCCACGATGCACCTGTCCTCCAACCACTGGCTGAAGGTGTCCTGGGCGGTGAAGTACTCGTCGGTGGCGTCCTTCACGACGTCGGGCCGCACGAGGCGGTTGGCCTGCCAGTCGAGGCAGCCCTCGATCATCCAGCGCAGGATCGCCGGCCATTCGGCCTGCAGCTTCTCTTCCAGCCTCGGATCGGGCACCGCCGGCTTGAACAGGAATGGCAGGAGGTTGAACCGGCGCTTGGCGGCGTCATCGACGCTGGAGAGCCCCGGCTTGTTGTTGCCGATGATGAGGAGCTTGAGCACCGGCATGAACTCGAACTCGTCCTGGCGCATGTAGCGCGCTCGCATGACGTCGCCGCCGGTGAGCTGCTTGATCCGGCTCTCGGCCCATTGCCGGCCCTGCTCGGTCTCGGAGGCCGTGACCAGGCGGGCCCCGCGAAGGGCGGCGATCTCGGTGGGATGGCGGTCGTGCTTGGCCGCCGTGAACGTCTCCATGGCCGCGTTGAGGGCGTAGTCCTTCAGGATCCCGGCCAGGACGTGGATGAGCACGCCCTTGCCGTTACCGCCGCCACCGAAGGCGAAGCACAGGGCCTGCTCGCTGGTGTCGCCGGTCAGGCAGTACCCGGCCCATTGCTGGATGAACCGGATGTAGCCGGCATCGCCCTGCGTGACGTCCTGCAGGAACTGGAACCAGGTCGGGCAGTCCGACGCCTCGGCCGGGGTGACCGCTGTCAGCTTCGTGATGCGGTCCTCGCGCCGGGCCTCGCGCAACTGGCCGGTGCGCAGGTCCACCGTCCCGCCGGGCGTGCCCAGCACCCACGGATCGCGGTCCCAGCCGTCGATGGTCGTCGCGAAGACCGGATCGGATCGGCAGAACTTCTCGACGCCACCGGCAAAGCTGACCTTCGAGGCGATATACCGGGTCTTCGGGTCTTCGTCGGCGCACAACTCGCGGGCAAGCTCGCGAGCCCACTGGAAGGCCTTACCCTGGCGGTTCGGCACCCAGGCCGCGCCGGTCCACTCGTGCCATTTACCGGTGTCGTGACAGAACAGAAGCTCGCCGGTATAGCGCTCGGCGAAGGTTCGGGCGGCATGGTCCTCGGTGAGGAGGTCGCCGTTGCCACCGCGGGCGCCACGGTGCTGGCTGAACTCCGCCAGACTTAGGATATCCTCAAGCCCGGCTGCCATGCTGAGCCTCCCTGCGCCGAAGCTCCTTCCGGGCGATGGAGCCGACTACCTTCGTCACCTGCGCGGGGTTCAGCGGCGGCTGGCAGCGCGCCTCATTCCAGGCCTGAAGGAGCTCGTGCACCACGCCTGGGTCGACGTATCGGCGCATCAGGTGGCCGGCGAGGCGGGTGACGGCGACGTCACGCCCGCCCTCGGCAACACCGTCGGCGACGAGCTGGCGCCATTCGGCCGGATTGCGCGACGTGCCGGCTCCTGGCTGCCCAAGCGCCCGCACCATCCAGTCCGGCATCGGTGCCGGCGGGACGTCGTCGGGGTGATGGTCCACCGACCAGGCGTAGGAGCGCCCGGAGACGTGCAGGCTCGGCGGGGCGACGATGTAGCCGCCCGCACTCCGAATATCGAGGCCGGGGGCGAGGCCGCCCTTGTCCCCGACGCTGTTGCCGATCTTCACCCCGGCCGGGGGCCGGAAGAAGATGTGCTCGCCACCGCCGCCCGTGATCGAGCGGCACGTCTCGGGCAACGCCCCGTGCTCGGCCTCCAGGCCCCGCAGGCTCTCGTCGCCACCGTGGCGCGGGTCCACGTCGAGAACGATGGTCGGGCCCGTCACCAGGCCGATGTTGGCGAGCGGTTCGCAGGTGAACCAGCGCCGGACGATCTTTTCCTCGTTGGTCGCGTTGGTCGGGCCCTTCGGCGCCAACTTCGCCATGGGGTGCTTGCCGGCGTCCGTGCACTCGGCCTTGCCGCAGGTGCAGACGAGGTGGCCATCGGGCGCCGGGCGGATGCCATGAAGGGGGAACACCCGCCCGCCGCGGCTGGCAAGGTAGAGGGCGGCTTCGAGGCGCTCAGTCATGACCGCGCCTCCATCGCCAGACGCAGGGACTGCTCGATCTCCACCTCGCGGGTGCTGCGCCCCCGCTCGTAGACCGACCGGCAGACCTCCTCGGTCTCGTCGCAGTCGAGGTCTGCGAGCCCGATCGTGAAGCCCCGGAGACGCACTCCTTTCCGGATCTGCCGGACGGACGTGTACCAGCGCATTCCCGGCGTGATGACGTTGTCGGGATGCAGGAGCCTGATCATCTCGACCTCGGCGCGCGAGGCGAGCCGGATGCGGTGGTTTCGATCAGGCCGGCGCTCGAAGAAGCGCGCGTCGGCGAGGATGCTCGTCTCGTTCTCAGCCGTGAGCCGCTTGAGCCTGCGCTGAGCGGCGCTGGGTAATGCAGCCATCAGGCATGGCCTCCCTGTAGGAAGGCACGCGCGTCGGCAGGCTGCCGGAACAGGCCGGCGACCGTGCCGTCCCGGTCGATCAGGGCGACCAGACGGCTTGCCAGGGGAGGGCGCAGAGCGGTACTGCTGGCGCTGAGGTTCTTCCCCAAGACCTTCTGTTCAGCGCCGTTGCGGGCCTTCACCCCCGCGACGGCGTTTCTCGTTTTTTTACCCACGACATGTTCCCTTCGTCGTTGTGCGACGAGGAACAAGGGTCAATGAAACCAAAGGCCTACCAGGGCTTCCCAAGCTGAATGTCGTCGGTTCGATCCCGATCGCCCGCTCCATCGCGTCATGCCCGATTGTGGCTGTCGGACACGCCATTTGCCGATCCGGTTTCGACCATCGGCCGGACCGAGTTCCCGTTTCCCAGTTTGATTGGGTCGCCACCCGCGGGGGATGCCGTCCGGCCCGCCCGGAGCGTGACCGCCGGTCTGGCAAGGCGTCTCGTCGACCTTGCTCGGGTCGATGTCCGGCAAACGCCGGGGTTGCATGAACCCGGACGACGTGACACCTTGACCGCGTCCGATACGACGATGCGGGAGAGCCCAGGCGAACGTTGCGTTCGTCATGGCGCCGACGGAGCAACCACCCCCGGAAACTCTCAGGCACAATCACCGCAATCGTTGGACAATCTGGAGAGAGGCGCCTGAGGGCGTCCACCGAAGGAGAAATCCTGGCGTCGTTTCGGCGTCTGGGAGAAGCTCTCAGGTAACCGCGACAGATGGGGGCAACCGGAACGCTCGTCCGAGCAGTCCGGAGCCTTTCTTGTGCGGGGTTTTCCGATGCAGCCGTTTGCGGCCTCCAGTCCCGGCGATTCCGTCCTTCGGACGCCGCTCCATGCCCTCCACGGTCGCCTCGGCGCGCGCTTGGTCCCCTTCGCGGGCTACGCGATGCCGTTGCAGTATCCGGCCGGCGTCCTCGCGGAGCATCTCCACACGCGGGCGTCGGCGGGATTGTTCGACGTCTCGCACATGGGACAGATCGCGGTGACGCCGCGCTCGGGCGACATCGCCGATGCCCTGCGCGCCCTCGAGGCCCTGCTGCCGGTCGACCTGCTCGGCCTCGCGCCCGGTCGCCAGCGTTACGGCCTCTTCACGAACGAGGCCGGCGGCATCCGCGACGACCTGATGGTCGCCCATCTCGGCGATCGCCTGATCCTCGTCGTCAACGCGGCCTGCAAGGGCGCCGACGAGGCCCACCTGCGATCCTGCCTGTCGCAGGTCTGCCACGTCGCGCGCCTCGACCGGGCCCTGATCGCGCTGCAGGGCCCGGCGGCGGTCGTCGCCCTCGCGGCCTTCGCCCCGGAGGTCGCCGACATGCGTTTCATGGACGTCCGGCGGGTCGTCGTCCTCGGCGCCGAGGCGATCGTGACGCGCTCCGGCTACACCGGCGAGGACGGGTTCGAGATCTCGCTGCCCGCGGATGCGGCGGAGCCGGTCGCCCGGGCGCTCCTGGCGCAGGACGGCGTCCGGCCGGTCGGGCTCGGAGCCCGCGATTCGCTGCGGCTGGAGGCGGGGCTCTGCCTCTACGGCGCCGATATCGGGCCCGACACCGATCCGGTGGAAGCCGGTCTCGCCTGGGCGATCCAGCCGGCGCGCCGCGCCGGGGGGACACGCGCGGGCGGATTTCCGGGAGCGGAGCGGGTCCTGTCGGCCCTCGCATCGGGTCCCGCCCGCCGCCGCGTCGGGCTGCGGCCGGAGGGGCGGTTGCCGGTGAGGGCAGGGGCTCCGCTCTTTGCCGGCGCCGACGACGATGACGCGATCGGCGCCGTCACCTCGGGCGGCTTCGGCCCCAGCGTCGGAGGCCCCGTGGCCATGGGCTACTGCCCGGCGGCCCATGCGGACGTCGGGACCCGCCTGTTCGCCGAGGTGCGCGGCCAGCGCGTTCCCGTCGCCGTCGCGACGCTCCCCTTCGTCGCCGCGGGCTTCAAGCGCCGCTGACCCTTCCTTTCCAAGCCGAGGAGCGAACGATGCTGAGATTCACCGACGAGCACGAGTGGCTGCGGGGCGAGGGCGACATCGCCACCGTGGGCATCACGACCCACGCGGCCGAGCAGCTCGGCGACCTCGTCTTCATCGAGCTGCCGAAGGTCGGGGCCAGGCTGACGAAGGGCCAGGCCGCGGCGGTGGTGGAATCGGTCAAGGCGGCCTCCGACGTCTACGCGCCCCTCGACGGTACCGTGACCGAGGTCAACGCCGCGGCGGTGGAAGACCCGACGGTCGTGGGTGGCGACCCCCAGGGTGCCGGCTGGCTCTACCGCATGCGCCTCGACGACCCCGCCGCCCTCGGGGCGCTGATGGACGAGGCCGCCTACGCGGCTTTCCCGAAGTAGGCGGCGCCCTCCTCCCCCACGAATCCCGAGCGTCTGCGAGATCCGCACGTCCGTCGTCCAAGGTCCGAAGGTCCGACTTGGGTGGGGGGCGGGGAGTGCGATCCGTTTGCCGTCGTTCCTTCCCGATCACGAGGCATCCCCATGAGCGATGACCGCTACGATCCCTACGATTTCGCCAATCGCCGTCACATCGGTCCCACGACGGCCGAGATCGGCGAGATGCTGGCGGTGGTCGGTGCGCCGAGCCTGCACGCCCTCATCGACGAGACCCTGCCCGCCGGCATCCGCCAAGCGGAACGGATCGATTTCGGGCGTTCGCTCACCGAGCGGCGGGCGATCGAGCGCATGCGCGAGATCGCGAACAAGAACCGCCTCCTCGTTTCGCTGATCGGCCAGGGCTACCACGGCACCACGATGCCGCCGGTGATCCAGCGCAACATCTTCGAGAACCCGGCCTGGTACACCGCCTATTCGCCCTACCAGCCCGAGATCAGCCAGGGCCGGCTCGAGGCCCTGATCAATTTCCAGACCCTGGTCTGCGACCTCACCGGCCTCGATGTCGCCAACGCCTCGCTCCTGGACGAGGCCACCGCGGCGGCCGAGGCGATGGGGATGGCCAGACGCATCGCTTCGAGCGAGGCCGACGCCTTCTTCGTCGACCGCGATTGCCTGCCGCAGACCATCGCGGTGCTGCGGACGCGGGCGGCACCGCTCGGCTGGCGCATCGTCGTGGGCGATCCGGCCACCGACCTCGACCCCGGGGCGGTGTTCGGCGCCGTCTTCCAGTATCCGGGCGTCGGCGGGGCGATCCACGATGTCTCCGATGCCATCGCGCGGTTGCACGCGGCCGGGGCCGTGGCGGTGATGGCCGCCGATCCCCTGGCGCTGACGCTGCTGAAGCCGCCCGGCGAGATGGGGGCCGACATCGCCGTCGGCTCGATGCAACGCTACGGCGTGCCGATGGGATACGGTGGCCCGCACGCCGCCTACATGGCCACGCGGGACGCGCACAAGCGGACCCTGCCGGGACGGCTCGTCGGCGTCTCGGTGGATGCCCGCGGCAACCGCGCCTATCGGCTGGCCCTGCAGACCCGCGAGCAGCACATCCGGCGCGAGAAGGCGACCTCGAACATCTGCACGGCGCAGGTGCTCCTGGCCGTCGTGGCCTCGATGTACGCCGTCTTCCACGGTCCGCGCGGGCTGCGCGCCATCGCCGACAGGGTCCATCGCGACGCCGTCAGGCTCGCACACGGCCTCGCCAGCTTGGGCTTCACCGTCGCGCCGACGCATTTCTTCGACACCATCACCGTGGAGGTCGGGGCGTTCCAGGGGCTCATCCTCCGGCAGGCGGTCGCCAACGGCGTCAACCTGCGCAAGGTCGGCAACGACCGCATCGGGATCACCGTGGACGAGCGCACCCGGCCGGACATCGTCCAGGCGGTGTGGCGTGCCTTCGGCGGCGAGCATCTCGTCTACGACGAGGCCTGGCCGACCCCGCGCCTGCCCGCGGACCTGGTACGGACCTCCCCCTACCTCACCCATCCGATCTTCCACATGAACCGGGCCGAGAGCGAGATGACGCGCTACATGCGCCGCCTCGCCGACCGCGACCTGGCGCTGGATCGGGCGATGATCCCGCTCGGCTCCTGCACGATGAAGCTCAACGCCACCGCCGAGATGCTGCCGATCTCCTGGCCCGAGTTCTCGGAGATCCACCCCTTCGTGCCGACGGATCAGGCGGCCGGCTACCACGAGATGATCGACGACCTGTCGGAGAAGCTCTGCGCGATCACCGGCTACGATGCGATCTCGATGCAGCCGAACTCAGGCGCGCAGGGGGAATACGCGGGCCTGCTCGCCATCCGGGCCTGGCACCTGTCGCGGGGGGAGGGGCACCGGGACGTCTGCCTGATCCCGTCCTCGGCCCACGGCACCAACCCGGCCTCGGCGCAGATGTGCGGCATGAGCGTGGTGGTGGTGGGGGCGGACCCGCAGGGCAACGTCGACATCGACGACTTCCTGGCGAAAGCCGACCAGTACCGGGACCGCCTCTCGGCCTGCATGATCACCTATCCCTCGACTCACGGCGTGTTCGAGACGCGGGTGCGCGAGATCTGCGACATCGTCCACGAGCGGGGCGGGCAGGTCTACCTCGACGGGGCCAACCTCAACGCGCTCGTCGGTCTCGCCCGCCCCGGGGACATCGGCGCCGACGTCAGCCACCTCAACCTGCACAAGACCTTCTGCATCCCCCACGGCGGCGGCGGACCGGGCATGGGGCCGATCGGCGTCAAAGCGCACCTGATCCCGTTCCTGCCGGGCGATCCGCGCACCGGCGAGGAGGGAGCGGTGTCGGCGGCGCCCTACGGCTCGGCCTCGATCCTGCCGATCTCGTGGAGCTACTGCCTGATGATGGGCGGGCGCGGCCTCACGCAGGCGACCCGCGTCGCGATCCTCAACGCCAACTACATCGCCCGCCGGCTCGAGGGCGCGTTCCAAGTCCTCTATGCGGGGCAGAACGGCCGCGTCGCGCACGAATGCATCATCGATGTGCGGCCGTTCCAGAAGAGCGCCGGCGTCAGCGTCGACGACATCGCCAAGCGCCTGATCGATTGCGGTTTCCATCCGCCGACCATGAGCTGGCCGGTGGCGGGCACGCTGATGATCGAGCCGACCGAATCGGAGACCAAGGGCGAGATCGACCGCTTCTGCGACGCCATGCTGGCGATCCGCGAGGAGATCGGCGCCATCGAGGCGGGCCGGATGGACCGCCAGAACAACCCGCTCAAGAACGCGCCCCACACGGTGCAGGATCTCGTCGGCGCCTGGGAACGCCCGTATTCGCGCGAGGCCGCCTGCTTCCCGGCGGGATCGCGCGGCATCGACAAGTACTGGCCGCCGATCAACCGCGTCGACAACGCCTACGGCGACCGCAACCTGATGTGCTCCTGCCCACCGCCGGAGACCTACGTGAAGGCCGCGGAATAGCCGCCGGGACGACCGCCTCGCGCGCGCCGCCGCATCCCGGACGATGCGGCGGCCGTCGTCCCGGCCGTCAGGCCGCCTTTCAGGCCGCCTTGGCGAGCTTGGCCTTCTCCACGGCGAAGGCCCAGTCGAGCCACGGCGTCAGGGCCTCGAGGTCGGATGCCTCCACGGTGGCGCCGCACCAGATCCGCAGGCCTGCGGGCGCGTCGCGATACGCCCCGATGTCGTAGGCGACGCCTTCGGCGTCGAGGGTGTCGGCGATGCCCTTTGCCACCGCCGCGACGGCGGCGTTGCCGTGGGCGAGGACGTCGGGATCGGCGATCACCAGGCACACGCCGGTGTTGGTGTAGGTCGCCGGATCGACGGCGAGATGGCCGATCCAGGGGGTACGCGCCACCCAGTCGTGGATGACCTTGGCGTTGGCGTCGGCCCGTGCGTGGAGCGCGTCGAGCCCGCCGATGCTCTCCGCCCACGCCAGGGTGTCGAGGTAGTCCTCGACCGCCAGCATCGAGGGCGTATTGATGGTGTCGCCCTTGAAGATGCCTTCGATCAGCTTGCCGTCCTTGGCCATCCGGAACACCTTCGGGATCGGCCAGGCCGGGGTGTTGGATTCGATGCGGGCGACCGCTCGGGGCGAGAGCACGATCATGCCGTGCGCGGCCTCCCCGCCCATCACCTTCTGCCAGGAGAAGGTCACGACATCGAGCTTGTCCCAATCGAGCGGCATCGCGAAGGCGGCCGAAGTCGCGTCGCAGATGGTGACGCCCTCGCGGTCGGCCGCGATCCAGTCGCCGTTGGGCACGCGCGCGCCGGCGGCGGTGCCGTTCCACGTGAAGATGACGTCGTTGTGCCGGGTGTCGATCTTCGACAGGTCGGGAACGGTGCCGTAGGGCGTCTGGTGGACGATGGGCGAAATCTTCAGCTCGTGCAGCGCATCGGTGACCCACTCGGAACCGAAGGCTTCCCAAGCCGCGACCTCGACGGTCCGGGGGCCCAGCATCGACCACATCGCCATCTCGACGGCGCCGGTGTCGGAGGCCGGAACGATACCGATCCGGTAGTCGGCCGGCACGCGCAGCACCGTGCGGGTGAGGTCGATCGCCTGCTTGAGCTTGGCCTTGCCCACGGCGGAGCGGTGCGAGCGCCCGAGGGCGGCGTTCTCCAGGGCCTGCACCGTCCATCCGGGACGCTTGGTGCAGGGGCCGGAGGAGAAGTTCGGCACGCGGGGACGCTGGTCGGGTCGGTTCATGATGCGTCATCCTTGCAGATGAAAGCTCCTCGTTGGGGAGGAGTGGCCCGTCGTCGCCAATGAACCCGCCCCGTCGAATAAGCAAGATGCGCATCGCCTCGCACCGTTGGGCGGCTCGTGCCTGCGCCAGTGGGCCGCCGCACGATCTCGGCCCAACCACGGCGTCACAAGCTCGGCCGGAGGAACATTGATTCCTCGTTCCGGCTTGCCCGTAGAGACAGTCTTTACAGGAAGCCCATCATGAACAGCGACGTCCTCATTCCAGTCCTGGCCATCGCGACATTGGCCATCGTCATCGCGGTCGCTTTGTGGCAGCGGGCCCGTGTCGCGCAATCCAAGAACGATCCCAAACGGTCGGCCTTCACGCAAGCCCATGGCGAGGCCCCGCGTCCGAACCGTCCGGGCACCGAGCACTGAGCGCGGGCGTCGATCAGAACGGCAGCAGCACGTCCACGAGCTGCTGACCGTAGCGCGGCTGCTGCACGTCGGTGATCTGGCCGCGGCCGCCGTAGGCGATGCGTGCCTGGGCGATCTTGGTCGATTCGACCGTGTTGTCCGACTCGATGTCCTCGGGTCGGACGACGCCGGCCACCACGAGTTCCCGGACCTCGAAGTTGATCCGGATCTCCTGCTTGCCCTCCACCACGAGATTGCCGTTGGGGAGGATCTGCGTGACGATCGCCGCGATGCTGGTGGTGACGGTCTCGTTGCGCTGGACCGATCCGGCGCCTTCGCTCGTCGTGTCGGAGGTGCCTCTCACGAGCGACGACGGGTCGATGCCGGCAGCGAGGACGGCCTTGTTGCTTTCCAGGCCGAAGGCGTTGGGAAGTCCGACGTTCTCGGAGTTGGTGCGCGACCGCTTGGTCTCGTTGTTGAGGTTGGCCCTGTCGGTAACGTTGACCTTGACGGTCACGAGGTCGCCGATCCGCGCCGCCCGCTGATCCTTGAAGAACGCCCTCGAGCCGGTGCGCCACAACGAGTTCGGCGCATAGGACACCGGCTGCACGTCCGGCATCGGCAGCCGCACCGGCTTGTAGCCGGCCTGGGCGGTGGGGTCCTCGATGGCGGAGAGCGGCGGCGTCGCCCCGATCTGCGACAGGCGGTCGACGGTGTTGCAGGCACCGAGGGCGGCGCAGGCGACGAGGATCGCGGCGGCGCGGATCGAACGGGATGCGGTCATCGGACTACCGGATGGGAGGACAGCGAAGGGCATCGGGACCGTCAGCGCGCCGGATCGAGGGCGGCGCTGGCCTGGCGCACGGGGGCGGCCGGCCCCACGGAGACACGGCCGGGACCGATCACGGTGCCCGTCACCACCTTTTTCGAGATCGGGTTGGTGACGCCGACCATGCCGCCGAGCTTGCCGCTCTCGTTGGCGAGGCCGCGCAGGGACAGGTTGAGGCCCGGGCTGTCGAAGACCAGGGTCACCGCCTCGCCGCGGGTGACGAGATCGGGCGGGGCCACGTCGCCCGAGCGCAGAACGGCACCGGCGCCGAGGGTCCGTAGCGCCACTTGCCCGAAGAGGTTCGCCGTTCCCGCCTGGGCGTCGGCGGGCGTCGCCTCGCGCGGACGCCGCTCGATGGCGACGTCGGCCGCGGTCACGGCTTCGCCCCGGTTGAGCGCGCGTCCGAGCACCACGACCTCGCGGATCTCCACGATCTGCCCGGACACCCGCAACGAGGCCTGGCGGTCGCCGAGCGTGATCAGCGCCGCCACCCGCTTCAGGCGTGGGTCGTAGGTGAGGTCCATGGCGGTCGCCTGCCCGTCGAGGTCGAGCGGCGCGAGCAGGACCGGCGATTCGCCGTCGAGGCGCAGGGCCAGGCTGCGGCTCTCCAGGCCGTAGCCGGATTCGAGGGCGCGCTTGATCGCGGCCTCGATCTCGGTGGCGCCGACGCGGCGGGCGGCCCTCTGGACCGCCACCTGGACGCGGCCGCCGGTCTCGATCTCGCCGAGCCCGAGCCGGGCCACGGCCTCGGCGATGCGCCGGGCCTGGATGGTGCCGGATGCGCCGAGCGCCGGTGCCCGGAACAGGGGGTGGCGCGCCGCCTCGGCACCCGCCCCCTCGAGGAGGTCGCCGAGCATCAGCACGTCGCCCTTGGCGGTGACGTCGCCGCGCAGCCGCAGCCGGGCCGGCTCGGCCAGGACCGGCAGCGCGATGAACCCGAGGATCGCCAGCGCCAGCAAGGTGCGCAGCACGACGCCCGCCCCCAGGGGGATGACGCGGGGACGACGGACCTGCCGGACGGGCTTGAGGACGTACATGGCGGCAACCCTCAACGAAGCGATCAGCTACGGAACATCTGCGAGGTGGTGGAGAGCATCTGGTCGGCGGCGGTGACGACCTTGGAGTTCATCTCGTAGGCGCGCTGGGCCGCGATCAGCGACGAGATCTCGGTCACCGCGTTGACGTTGGCCTCTTCGAGGTAGCTCTGCTGCAGGTTGCCGAAGCCCTCCGCCCCGGGCAGGCCGGTGATGGCGGGGCCCGAGGCCGCGCTCTCGACGAACAGGTTGTCGCCGATGGATTCGAGGCCGACCTTGTTGACGAAGCGCGAGAGCTGGAACTGTCCGAGCGCCTGAGGCGCGGTCTGGCCCGGCACCGTCGCCTGGACCGCGCCCTGCGCGCTGATGGTCACGCTGGTGGCGTTGTTGGGCACCTGGATGCCGGGATCGACCAGATAGCCGTCGCGGGTGACGAGCTGCCCCTGCGCGGAGAGGTCGAACGAACCGTCGCGGCTGTAGGCGAGGCGGCCGTCCGGCATCGTCACGCGGAAGTAGCCCTCGCCGCGGATGGCGACGTCGTAGTCCTTCTCGGTGCTCGACAGCGTGCCCTGCGACATCACCCGGGCGGTCGAGGTCGTCTTGACGCCCGAGCCAATGGCGAGGCCGGCGGGAAGCTGGGTGTTCTGGTCGGAGGTCGAGGAGCCGGCCCGGCGCAGGTTCTGATAGAGCAGATCCTGGAAATGCGGCTGCTGGCGCTTGTACCCGGTGGTGCGCAGGTTGGCGATGTTGTTGGAGATGACCTGGACGTTGAGTTCCTGGGCCGCCATGCCGGTGGCGGCGGCGTAGAGGGCGCGCATCGCTCAAAGCTCCTTTTAAGCGACGTCGGCGAGGCGGCGGATCGCCGTGCCGCGCAGCTCGTCGAGGCGGGACACGATGCCCGAGACCATCGTGTAGGTGCGGTTGACGTCCATCAGGCGGGTCATCTCGATGACCGCCTTGACGTTGGAGCGCTCGAGCGCCCCGGATTCGAGGCGCCCCGCGAGGCCGGCCGGCTGGGGCGGTGCGTCGGCGGCATAGAGGTTGGTGCCCTCGTTGCGCAGTGCTTGCGGGTTGGCGAAGGTGACGAGGCGCACCCGGCCGCGGATACCGAGGTTGGTCGAGACCGTCCCGTCCGGGCCGATGGCGATTCCCGTCTCCTGCGGACCGATCTGGATCGGGCCGCCGTCGCCCTGCACCGGATAGCCGTCGCTGGTGACGAGGGTGCCCTGCGCGTTGGTCTCGAAGGCGCCGTTGCGGGTGAAGCGTTCTCCGGCGGGGGTCCGCACCACCAGGAAGGCCTCGCCGCGCACCGCCACGTGGAGCGGGTTGCCGGTCTGCTCGATCGGCCCCTGGGCGAGGTCGAGGGCGGTACCCTGGTCGATGACGTAGGAGAGGCGCCGGTCCGGCCGCTGGAACGAATCCGCGCTCGCCACCGGCATCAGGTACTCCTGGAAGCGGCTGTTGCGCGACTTGAAGCCGTTGGTGGAGACGTTGGCCATGTTGTTGGCGATCACCTCCAGCTCGCGCTGGAGCGCCATCTGGCTCGAGACTCCCACGAAGAGGGCGTTTTGCATCGGTCGACCAAGCCTCAAGCCGCAGCGGCACCAACCATCAGCGCATGGGCCGTGCCACGATCGGACGATCCAATTTCCTTTGACTTATGAATGGTTTGATGGACGCTCGAGATGAAACGGAGGGGGGAAGCCCCGGTGCCTACGGCAGATCCGACCCGGCAGCTTTTGCCGCCTTAACGACACGTTAACCGTCACGATCGATATCTTGAGCCTCGGAGCGGGCGCGGTGTGCCTCGCACAAGCCGGCCTCCTTAATCGGTCGGCATCGTTCGTTTCGTCCGGGGGCGCGTCAGATGGCCAAGAAGCCGAAGAAGGCCCCCGCCGAGGGCGAAGCCGCTGAGGGCGAGGGCCCGGTCAAGTCGAAGAAGAAGCTCCTCGTCATCGCGGCTGCGGTACTGCTGCTGGCGGGCGGCGGCGGCGGTTTCTTCCTCATGAAGAAGAAGTCCCCCGAGGCGCATCCCGACCCGGCCGCGGTCGTCAAGGTACCGGTCGTCTTCCTCGACGTGCGCGAGATGCTGGTGAACCTCAGCAGCGAGCCCGGCCAGGACAAGGCCCGCTTCGCCAAGCTCAGGATCGCCCTCGAACTGAAGGATGCGAAGGTCGAGGGGGAGGTAAAGCCCCTGATGCCGCGCATCGAGGACACCTTCCAGGTCTACCTGCGCGAACTGCGCGCCACCGACCTCACCGGCTCGGCGGGCATCTATCGCCTGCGCGAGGAGCTGCTGCGTCGGGTCAACGTCGCGATCCATCCGGCCCGCGCAGAGGCCGTTCTGTTCAAGGAAGTGGTGGTCCAGTGACGACCCTCGCCATGGCCCGTGCCGATCTCCATCCCCTCGGACCGATCCGGTCCGAGCCCGTGACCTGAGGCCCGTCGGAGCGCAGTCGAGACAGCCATGGCCGGACCCGGAGACGAGATCGAAGAGGACGATTGGGCCGCTGCCCTGATCGAACAGAACAACGAGGGCGGGGGCGACTCCCTCGCCGACGAATGGGGTGCGGCTCTCGCCGAGCAGGGCACCACCAACACCTCGGGCGACGTCGCGGCCGAATGGGCGACGATGATCGAGGACGGGGAGACCGACAATCTCCCCGAGCTGGCCGGCAACGACCGCATCCTGAACCAGGACGAGATCGACGGCGTCCTCGGCTTCTCCCTGCGCGAGCTGTCGGCCTCGGGTGCCGGCGGCGTGCGTGCCATCGTCGATTCGGGCGTCGTCCAGTACGAACGCCTGCCGATGCTGGAAATCGTCTTCGACCGGATGATCCGGTTGTTGTCGACGAGCCTGCGCAACTTCTTCCAGGACAACGTCGAGGTGACGCTGGACAACATCACCTCGGTGCGGTTCGGCGACTACCTCAACGCGATCCCGCTACCGACCCTGCTCGGCGTGTTCCGGGCCGACGCCTGGGAGAACTCCGGCCTCGTCACGGTGGAATCGAACCTCGCCTATTCGACCCTCGACCTGCTCCTGGGCGGCAAGCGCGGCGGCACCTCCACCCGCCTCGACGGGCGCCCCTTCACGACGATCGAGATGCAGCTCGTCCGTCGGCTCGTGGAGATCATCCTCACCGACCTCGAACTCTCGTTCCAGCCGCTCTCGCCGGTGCGCTTCGCCATCGACCGGATCGAGACCAACCCGCGCTTCGCCACCATCACCCGGCCGGGCAACGCCGCGATCCTGATCAGCCTCAAGCTCGACATGGACGGGCGCGGCGGACAGCTCCAGATCCTGTTTCCCTACGCCACCATCGAGCCGATCCGTGAACTGCTCATGCAGAGCTTCATGGGCGAGAAGCTCGGCCGCGACCACGTCTGGGAAAGCCACCTCGCCACCGAGATCTGGCAGGCCGATGCCCAGATGGACGCGGTGCTGCACGAGATGATGCTGCCCCTCAAGAAGGTGCTCTCGCTCAAGGTCGGCGACACCATCATGTTCGATACCAAGCCCTCCGACCTCATCACCGTGCGCTGCGGCGACTGGGCCCTGACGCAGGGGCGGATCGGACGGATCGACGACAACATCGCGGTCCAGTTGACGCGCCCCCTCCGGCGCTCGCGGACCACGCTCCAGGCCTTCGAGGCCTCCATGAACAACCGCAACGACGGGTGAGCCTGCGCCATGAGCCTCCTCGTCACCCTCACCGCCGACATCCTCGTGGCGATCCTCCTCGTGGCGACCATCGTCTCCTCGATGCGGCTCAGCCGGCGCATCACCAAGCTGAAGGGCGACGAGGCCGCCCTGCGCCAGACCATCGGCGACCTCGTGACCGCGAGCGCCACCGCCGAGCGCGCCATCGCCGGCCTGCGCGCCACCCTCGACGAGTGCGACCGCACCCTGGCCGAGCGCCTCGGCACAGCCGAACGCTACGCCGCCGACCTCTCGGCGCATGTGGAGGCGGGGCACGGCGTCATCGCGCGGATCGCGGCCATCGTTTCCAACGCGCAGCCGGGCCGCCCCGTCGATGTGCCCGCGCGCGCGCGGGAACCGGAGATCACGGTCGCACCCCGCCCCGTCCCGCGCTCCGTCCCCTCGGTCGTGGACGCGCCGGCCCTCCCTCCCGCCAGCCCGAACGGCGAGCGGATCGGCGTCGCCGCGGCGGCGGCCCTGGCCATGTCCGAGCGTGCCCTCGGGCGCCTGCGCAGCCGCGCCGCATGACCTCGCCGGTCCGCCTGTCGGCGCTCAAGCCGCCGCGCCCCTTCCGGCTCCGGCTCATCGACGCGGTGACCCTCGCCGCCGCCGGGCTGCTCGTCCTGAAGCTGTCGGCCATCGCCGTCGAGGATGCGCCCCCGCCGGGACCGCCGCCGGCCGGGACGCCGCTGCCGGATTTCGCCCGCGTCCTCGCCAAGGCCCGCACCGGCTACGAACCCATCGACCCGACCACCACCGGTTCGGTGACGCCCAAGGAGGAGCCGCCCGCCATCCTCGAGGTCAAACAGGAGCCGCCGGGCAAGGCACCCTCGTCGCCACCGCCCGAGGCGATCCCGGCGAGCGAGCGCGCCATCCTCGAGCGTCTGGGGACCCGCCGCGACGCCCTCAAGCAGCGCAGCGAATCCCTCGACCTGCGCGAGCAGATGCTCGGCGGCGTCGAGAAGAAGCTCGAGGACAGCGTCCCCGTGCTCCAGCGCGGCGAGGAGACGGGGGAGGGCGGACCGGCCCAGCGGGCCGAGGCCGAGCGCGCCGCCTTGAAGAACATCGTGACGATGTACGAGACCATGAAGCCCAAGGATGCGGCGCGGGTGTTCGACCGGCTCGGCCTCGACGTCCTCGTCCCGATCGTCGTCGCCATGAACCCGCGCAAGATGGCCGAGGTGCTGGCGCTGATGCAGTCCGAACCGGCCGAGAAACTCACCGTCGCCCTGTCGGCGCGCGCGCGCGGCGAACGGCCCGCAGCCGTCGCCCAGCCCGCGGCGGGCCTGCCGGCCAACGAACTCCAGGCGATCGAACCGCCCGCCCGGTAGAGCCTTCCGCCTCGAAGTGTTGCGCAAGAACAACAGGAATGCGTCCTGCGGGAACCCGACCGTCGCCTGCGTAGCCGGCCGCCGCGCTGCCGGCTTGCGATCCGCCGCCGAAGGGCGCTTATTCGACCGACCGCGGTACTCGGCCGCGGGCGGACGGGGGCGTCGGCGTGTCGGTCTTCCACCTGCGGATTCGTTCGCCGGACACCACCATCTGGTGCGACGGCAACGCCCTCGAAACGACGGATCTCGCCGTGGCCGTGACCATCGCGGATCGCCTCGCCCTGGCCTGCCGGCGTTGCTCGGACGCCTATCGCGACGTCACCGCCGGCTGGAGCATCGACATCATCAGCGAGTGTGGCCAGATCTTCTACACCGCGCGGGTGGCGTGGGCCTCCTCGCTGACCAGGGGCTGCGCCGTCCACTAGCCTGGTCGCGCTTGCGGCCACCGCCGTGGGGCATGTGTTGCGAAGGCCGGGTCGCCCGGCTAGAGCGGGCGAGGATTTTCGTCGTACGGCCGGCACCGGATCGACGCCGCCACCCGGGACCGGCGCAGGCGCCGCCCTCGCTCGCAAGGCCGGTCCGACGATCGATATGGCCGCCTCGTCCCGCCTTCGGATCAAGGATTCCATGACGTCGTCTCGCTGCCTCGCCCACGGCCTCGTATCGGTCATCCTTGCCGTCTGGATGGTACCCGGCGCCCTCGCGCAGGAGATCCAGGAGGCGCCCGAGGCACCTACCGCGGCCGCCCCCAAGCCGCGTCCGCGCAAACCACCGCCGAAGGCTGCGGCGCCCGAAAAGCCCGCGTCCGTCAAATCCGTCTGGCCGGAAGGGGCCAGCGCGATCAGCGAAAGCTACGGCGACTGGACGATGACCTGCGCCCGTCCCGAGGGAAAGCCCACCTGCCTCGTGACCCAGGCCCAGGGCAACGCCCGCACCGGCAAGCGCGAATTCGTCATCGAACTGAAGCCGCCGGTGGAGGGCCGCGCCGAGGGCACCATCCTGATGCCGTTCGGCTATGCGATCGAGCCGGGCATCGGCTTCAAGCTCGACGAAACCGTGCTCGGCAAGGGCGCCCCCTACGCCCTCTGCACGCTCGACGGCTGCCTCGTGCCGATCAGCCTGCCGACGCTCGCCACCGACACCATGAAGACGGCCAAGACGCTCAGCGTCAGCGGGATGAAGCAGGACGCCAAGGAGCCGACCGTGATCGCCGTGCCGTTGGCCGGTTTCGGGGCGGCGTTCGCCAGGGCCATCGCCTTCTCGGGGTGATCGTCTTTTTTCTCCATCCGCCCCCCGAACGAAAAAAGCCGCCCGGAGGCGGCTTTTGATCGATCACCCGTTGCCCGATCAGGCGCGGAGGCGGTTGCGGACCTCACCGAGACTGAGGCGCACCAGATCCTGGGCGGCGTCGCCCTGCATGCGCTCCTTGAGGATCACCTCGGAGACCTGCACGGCCGTGTCGGCGGCCGCGGCACGGACCTGGGCGGTGGCCTGAGCCTCGGCCTGGGCGATCTTGGATTCGGCGGACTTGGTGCGCCGGGCGATGAAATCGTTCAGGCGCTCGTGGCTCTCGGCGGCGATGCGCTCGGCTTCCGCCTTGGCGCCGGCGACGATGGCCTCGGCCTCGCGCTCGGCCTCGGTGCGGCGGCGCTTGTAGTCGGCGAGCACGCCGGCGGCCTCCTCACGCAGGCGGCGGGCTTCGTCGAGCTCGGCCCGGACGCGCTTGGCACGACCGTCGAGGCCCTTGGTCAGCTGGTCGAAGCCGCCGACCTTCCAGACCACGACCATGAACAGCACGAAGGCGGCCGCAACCCAGAATTCCGCTTCCATCAACATGCGTGTCGTCCCAATTTCCCGGCATCCGGCGCCACGGGCGCGGACGCGATTGTCCGTTGTAAGGCCGACCCGTTCGGGTCAGTGGGCGCCGGCGGCCCTGTCGAGGGCGCGGTCCAGGGCGGCCTGGTCGGGCGTCTGACCGGTCAGGCGCTCGACGATGGCCGCAGCGGTCTCGCTGGCGATGCCGCGCACGCTGCCCATGGCCTCGGTGGTGCGGGCCTTGATGGTGGCTTCGGAGGCCGCGAGCCGCTCGTTCAACTCGCCTTCGAGGGCCTTGCGCTTGGCATCGGTCTCCTGGGCGAGGGCGGTGCGGGTCTCCTGGGCGATGGCGCGCGCCTTGGCCTGCGCATCCTGCAGGGATTTCTCGTAGGCCGCGCCGGCGGCCTCGGCCTCCGTCTTCATGCGGTGGGCCTCGTCGAGATCCTTGGAAAGACGGGTGGCGCGGTCGTGCAGGATGCCCTGGATCCGGGGCAGCGCGACCTTGTCCATCAGGTAGTAGAGAAGCCCGAAGGCGAGGGCGAGCCAGATGAGCTGCGAGAGGAAGGTATGGCTCTCGAACGGCGGAAAGCCGCCGCCATGCTCGGACGCGGGCACCACGACGGTGGCCTGGTGGGTGTCGGTCGAGGGGGCCGGCTGAGCCATGTCGTCCTTCGCTTAAACGTCGCGAGCGCGAGGTGTCGTCTGTCGGGAGACGTGTCGTCTGTCGAGAAATGCGTGGAGACGGCCGGGAAAGGTGACCCGAAGGTCGCTCCACCCGGCCGTGAGAGGGTCGCTGGCCTGGATCAGACCGCGAACAGCAGCAGCAGCGCCACGAGCAGCGAGAAGATGCCGAGCGCTTCCGTCAGGGCGAACCCGAGGAGCAGGTTGCCGCGCTGGCCGTCGGCGGCCGAGGGGTTGCGCAGGGCGCCGGCGTAGAACTGGCCGAAGAGATTGCCGAGGCCGATGGCGGCACCCGCCATGCCGAGACAGGCCAGGCCGGCGCCGATGTACTTGGCGGCTAAGGGATCCATCAAAGTGCTCCTAAGGGTCGCTTGCGTGCGTTGCGTGGAGAGAAATCCGGCCTGCGACCGCGGGCCGGGGACGAAAGGGGTATCCGGGCCGCGCCTCAGTGGCCGGGATGCAGGGCGTCGCTCAAGTAGATCGAGGCCAGCGTCGCGAAGACGTAGGCCTGCAGACCGGCGACGAGGAACTCGAGGGCGGTGACCGCGATGCTCAAAGCGAGCGGCAGGGGCGAAATGATGCCCCAGGCGCCGGCCGCCAGCAGCGCCGGCACGAAGCCCGCGAAGATCTTGAGCGCGATGTGCCCGGCGAGCACGTTGGCGAACAGACGGACGGCGAGGCTGATCGGCCGCGAGATGAACGACACGATCTCGATGGCGACGATCATCGGCATCAGCCAGCCGGGCACGCCCGACGGCACGAACACCTTCAGGAAGCCGGTGCCATGCGCCATGAACCCGTAGACGATGACGGTGCCGATCACCAGCAGGGCCAGCGCGAAGGTGACGATGATGTGGCTCGTCACCGCGAAGGCGTAGGGGATCATGCCGAGCATGTTCAGGACGAGGACGAACATGAACAGCGAGAAGATCAGCGGCATGAACCGCTCGCTGCCGTGGCCGGCCGACTGGCGCAAGGTCGAGCCGATGAAGTCGTAGAAGATCTCGGCGACCGACTGCATCCGCCCCGGGACCACCGACCGCTGCGCGGTCGCGACGATCGTGAGCAACGCGATGATGCCGACGGCGGCGAACATGTAGAGGGACGATTGCGTGAACGCGATCTCCTGGTTCCCGATATGGCCGAAGGAAACCAATGGCTTCAGTTCGAACTGGTGGATCGGATCCATCTTTACGGCCATTGCCGCTCCCGTCCTTCTGAAACCCGGCGCGACGCGCGCCTTAGCCATTCTCATGTGCCGCCATCGCGGGCGGCGGTTGTCCGCCCGGCTCCCCTCGGGAAGCCCGGCCTTCAGCTCGGCGGCTTCGAGAGCGATCCCGACGCACGCATGACGTTGTAGACGCCGGTTGCGAAGCCCAGCATCAACAGGACGATCAGCCCCCAGGGTTTCGTCCCCAGGAAATGATCGGCCATCCAGCCCAGGATGCCTCCTGCCAGGACACCGGCCATGAACTCGGTCGAGAGCCGCATCGCCTGACCGAGGGGAGAAGGCCCGGTGGAAGAACCGGAACGCTGCGATGGAGAGGAACCAGCATCGCGCTGCGTCCGCTCGATCCGCGTTTCGAGCCGCCGGAGCCTCGCAGCGAGGTCGCCGTCCCGTGCCTCATCCGGCGATGCCCTACGCCCGTCGCTAGGTTCGTTGCCGCTCACGGCGAAAACTCACATTGGCGAGAGCGAGGGGAACCGACCTGACGGCCCCCTGAAGCGCGGCGCACCATAGTTTCGCCTATCTTGGGTGTCAAGGCGCCGCACGGTTGATCTAAGTTGTTGACCCAGATCGTGAATTCGCGGGTTTTTCAAGGTTTTCGGAAGATCGGTCGAGGTCGCCGGCAAGGCCATGCGCCGGGCGCAGGGAGCCACCGAGGCTTGCACGTCGAAACCGGCCGACGAACGCTCCGATCCAGACGGAACGGAGCCACGACGGCCGATGACGAACCTCAGGCGCCGAGAATCGGCTTGATCACCTTCTCCATTCCCTCGATCGACATCTCGCCCTTGTAGCGCTCGCCGTTGATGAAGAACGTCGGCGTCGAATCGACCTTGTAGACGTCCATTCCCCGCTGCTTGACCGCGTTCACCGCGCTGTAGACCTTCTGGTCCTTGAGGCAGGCCTCGAACTTCTCCTTCGAGTAGCCGGCCTGACGCAGCATCTGCTCCATGGCGTCCACCGGCGATTGCGGCTTCTGGACGTAGGCCCAGTTCGCCTGCTGGTCGAATAGGAGGTCGGTGATCGGATAGTATTTCGCGTCGCCCTCGCAGCGCGCCAGCATGAAGGCGGCGGTGGCCAGCGGATCGAGGGGGAACTCACGCAGGGTGAAGCGGACCTTGCCGGTGTCGATGTAGCGTTCCTTCAGGGTCGGCCAGGTCTGGCGGTGGAAGGCCGCGCAATGCGAGCAGGTCATCGAGGCGTACTCGATGATCGTGACCTTGGCGTCCTTGGGACCGAGCCAGACGTCGCCCAGCGGGCCGGGCTCCATCAGCGTCGAAAGGTTGGCCGCAGGGGATTCCTGCGCCAGGGCCTCCAGGGACAAGCGCGGCAGGAGGACGGCGGCGCCGATGGCGAAGCCGGTGAAGGTGAGGGCGTCGCGCCGGGTGATCATGGGTCAGGCTCCGCTGGCGTGCTCGTGAGCGAACTGTCGGTGCCTGCGGTAGAATCCTCTCGCCCGCCTGACAAGGCATGGGCGTCGCTTCAACGTCGGGGCGTGTCCGAGACGATGGCGATCCCGAGGCGGTCGAGGGCGTCGCGCAGGCCGTCGTCCTCGATCCGGGAGACCGCGAGCGCCACTTCGCCGCGGCGGGCGGGGTCGAGGGGAGTGGGGGGCTGGCGACGGGCGGGGCGTTCGATCCGGCCCTGCCGCAGCACGATCCGGCCGATGCAGGCCCAGCCGTAGTGGGCGTTGACCCGCTGGATCACCACCGGGGCGAGGTGCTGTAGTTCAAGGGCGAACGCACCTTCGACGCGCACGATCAGGGCGCCGGGGTCGGGCCGGCCGTTCTCGTTGCCGCGCTTGCCCCGCGGCCATTCGATCCTGGAGGGCTGGCAGAAGCGGGCGAGGCGCTCGCCGACGATCTCGGGCCAGGCCGCGATGATGTCGGTGGAGGCGAAGCCCTGCGCGGCAAAGGCCTTGCCGACGCAGGAGTCGAGCAGTTCCGCCAGCGGCTTGATCCGTGCCATCGCCTCAGCCCCGCATCTTGTGTCCGGCGCAGGCGCCCACGACGGCCGATCGGCCCGAGGCGCCGCGCATCACAGCCTGGCCAGGGCCTGGGCGACGAGACGGTCGCGGATCTCGGCCTGCTTGGCGCGGACCATGCCGGGGATCAGGAAGGCGTCCACCAGGAGCCAGACGAACCCGATGAGCACCACGAACAACACGATCTGGCAGATCGCCGAGATCGGTCGGCCGAGGTAGAAACGGTGCCCCGACAGGAAGCCGAGGACAAACCACAGGCCGTAGGCGAGGCCGACGTTCGGCCCCTCGTTGGTGACCCGCGCTTCGATGAGAATGAGGTCCTGGGTCGTGAGGAGGTCCTGGGTCGTGAGGAGGTCCTGGGTCGTGAGCATGACGGCCTGTTCTCGAAGGCGGTGGCCAAGCGTGGCGATCGAGCGTGGCTATCACGGCGCGTCCGCTCCGGTCGAGGCGCCGGGCTTCCCTCGGCCGCATTCGGACGGAGGCTTGGACCCACGGCGAGCTTGCGCGTAAGGACCGTGCCGCATGCCAGCGTCCGACGCGTCGATCCTCCGGCCCCAGGCCACAGATCTCCTGACCTGGTACGACCGGCATCGCCGTGTCCTGCCCTGGCGGGCACTCCCCGGCGAATCGCCCGACCCCTACCGGGTCTGGCTCTCGGAAGTGATGCTGCAGCAGACGACGATCGCGGCGGTCAAGCCGTATTTCGCGGCGTTCCTGGCGCGGTTTCCCGACGTGGCGGCGTTGGCGCAGGCGCCCGAGGAGGCGGTGATGTCGGCCTGGGCCGGGCTCGGCTACTACTCGCGCGCCCGCAACCTGCACGCCTGCGCCAAGACTGTTGCGGCGGCCGGCGCCTTTCCAGACACCCTCGACGGCTTGCGCAGGCTTCCCGGGGTCGGCGCCTACACGGCCGGGGCTATCGCGGCGATCGCCTTCGGGCGCCAGGAGGCGGCGGTGGACGGCAACGTCGAGCGGGTGGTGACCCGGCTCTTCGCCATCGAGACCCCGATTCCCGCCGCGCGCCCGGCGATCCGCACCCTCACGCAGGAGCTCGTGCCTCCGGACCGTCCGGGCGACTTCGCCCAGGCCGTCATGGACCTGGGCGCAACCCTGTGCACGCCCAAGCGCCCGGCCTGCGCGCTGTGTCCGTGGATGGCGCCCTGCCGCGCCAGGTCGCTGGGCACCCAGGAGACGTTTCCGCGCAAGCTCAAGAAGGTGCCCGGCGTGCCGCGCCGGGGCGCCGCCTTCGTGGCGATCCGCAGCGGCGACGAGGCGGTGCTTTTGCGAACCCGCCCCCCCGAGGGGCTGCTCGGCGCCATGGCGGAGCCACCGACCAGCGCGTGGCAGCCGGATTACGACGTCGCCCGGGCGCTCCTCGACGCGCCGCTGGACGCCCGCTGGAAGCGCCTGCCGGGTGTCGTCCGCCACGTCTTCACGCATTTTCCGCTGGAACTGACGGTGTTCGTCGCCAGGGTCGGCCTGGGCGGCGCGGCACCCGCCGGCATGCGCTTCACCCCGCGCCGGGACCTGGAGGGCGAACCTTTGCCCGGCGTGATGCTCAAGGTGATCGCGCACGCCTTCGATCCCAAGGCCGAGCCGGAGAGGAAGCCTCGGGGCCGGCCGAGGAAGGACCCCGGCCCGGCGCCCCTGCTGGCGGTGACGGACCCCGACGAGGGCCCGCGTTTCCGGCCGGCGCCGAAGCCGACGCCGCGTCAGGCGCCCGTCGCGACCGATCTGGATTCGGCCGGCGAGGACACCCCGCCGCCGCCGGCACCGGCGAGGAAACGCGCCAAGCCCAAAGGCCGACGTCCCTGACGGGACGTCGGCGTCGCGGCGACGTGGTGATCCGCCGCGCCGGATACGGGCGGTCGACCCACCTTTCTCATCGCGGTTGCGCGCCCCCACCGATCAATCCCCACGTCTCGTCGGCGATTTGGCGCTCTTCGTCGGCGGCAATGACGAGGATGGGGATGGCCGAGCCGGTCCGGTCGATGCGCGGACGGCCACCGGCATTGCGCTGCGGGTCGAGGTCGAGGCCGAGGAACGTGAGCCTCGCGCAGACGGCGGCCCGGATGGAGGCTGCGTTCTCGCCGATGCCGCCGGTGAACACGAAGGCATCGAGACCGCCGAGGGCAACGGCCAGCGAGCCGGTCTCGCGCGCGATCCGATAGGCGAACAGGTCGAGGGCCTCGTGCGCCTCGGGCGCGTCGCTGGCCTCCAGGACCCGGACATCGTCGCTGATGCCCGAGACGCCGAGCAGGCCCGAGCGCCGGCCGAGGAGGTCGGCGACCTCGGACGCGCCGAGGCCGCGCGAGCGGATCAGGTGGAGCACGAGGCCCGGATCGACGGTGCCGGAGCGGGTGCCCATCATCAGGCCGCCCAGCGTCGTCAGGCCCATGGTGGTGGCGACGCTGCGCCCATCGGCGATGGCGCAGAGGCTGGCGCCGTGCCCGAGATGGGCGACGACGACCCGTTTCCTGGCCCGCGCGCCGACGAGCCGGGGCAGCACCCCCGCGATGTGGGCGTAGGACAGGCCGTGGAAGCCGAAGCGCAGGAGCCCGTCCTCGGTCAGGCCGCGCGGGATCGCCTCGATCTGTGCGAGGCGGTCCTGGGTGCGGTGGAAGGCGGTGTCGAAACAGGCGACCTGCGCCACGCCCGGCCATGCCTCGTCGACGGCGGCGATGCAGGCGAGCCCTTGCGGCTGGTGGCCCGGGGCGAACGGGACCAGCGTTTCCAATTCCGCGATGAGGCCTGCATCGATGCGGGCGGGGCCGTCCCGGCGGGCGCCGCCGTGGACGATCCGGTGAGCGACCGCCCGGAGGCGGAGGTCCGGCCGGCGGCGCAGGCGCGAGAGGACCCAGCCGGCGACCGCCACGATGTCGGCCCCGGCCGGCGGCTCGCCGTCGAAATCGAGGTCGCCCGTGACCGTTGGCGTATCGGCACCGCCGATCCCGGCGACGTGGACGCGCAGGAGGGCGGCCTCCGCGCCGCCCCGGAACAAAGCGCAGCGCAGGCTGGACGAACCGGCATTGAGGACGAGGATCACGCGCATCTCCGGGCAAGCCCCCGAGTGGCACGGCCCGGCCGAGCCCGGCATGATCCAGATCAAAGAACCGGCCGGAACGGAATGCGAGGAAAGCCGCCGATGGGGTGGAGCGTCACCCTCCAGCGCGCGGGAATCCCAGATGCCAGTTGCGAGCGATCCGAAGCTTCCCGCCCTCGGCGATCTCGGCGACGCGCCGGTCCATCTCGATGTCGTGCCCGGCCCCCTCGGGCCGGACGACCTTGCGGCCATCGACGCCTATTGGCGGGCGGCGAACTACCTCTCGGTCGGCCAGATCTACCTCCTCGACAACCCGCTGCTGCGCGAACCCTTGACCCTCGGGCACGTCAAGCCGCGGCTCCTCGGCCACTGGGGTACGACGCCTGGCCTGAACTTCATCTCCGCGCACCTGAACCGGGCCATCGTCCTGCGCGACCTCGACATGATGGCCGTGTGGGGACCGGGCCACGGCGCGCCCGGTCTGGTGGCCAATGCCTGGCTCGAACGGACCTACAGCGAGGTCTACCCGGATGTCGGCCACGACACCGACGGCATGCGCCGCCTGTTCCGGCAGTTCTCGTTCCCCGGCGGCATCCCGAGCCACGCCTCGCCGGAACTGCCCGGCTCCATCCACGAGGGCGGCGAACTCGGGTACTCGCTGATCCACGCCTTCGGGGCGGCGCTCGACAACCCGGGCCTGATCGTCGCCTGCGTGGTCGGTGACGGCGAGGCCGAGACCGGACCGCTCGCCGCCTCCTGGCACGCGTCGAAGTTCCTCGATCCCGTCGGCGACGGCACCGTCCTGCCGATCCTCCACCTCAACGGCTACAAGATCGCGAATCCGACCCTGCTGGCGCGGATGCCGGCGGCGGAGCTGCGCAGCCTTCTCGTCGGCTACGGCTACGAGCCGCTGTTCGTCGAGGGCGACGAGCCCGGCCCGATGCACCAGGCCATGGCGACGGCCCTCGACGACGCCCTCGACCGCATCGCCGAGATCCGTGAGGCGGCCCAGCACCGCGACGTCGGCCGGCCGACCTGGCCGATGATCGTGCTGCGCAGCCCGAAGGGATGGACCGGGCCGAAGGTCGTCGACGGCAAGCCGGTGGAGGGGACCTGGCGGTCGCATCAGGTCCCGGTGGCGGCGCTGCGCGAGAACCCGGAGCATCTGGCGATCCTGGAGCGCTGGATGCGCTCCTACCGGCCCGAGGAACTCTTCGACGAGGCCGGCCGTCTCGTGCCGGCGCTGGCCGCCCTGCATCCCCGCGGCGACCGTCGGCTCAGCGCCAATCCGCACGCCAACGGCGGGCGCGATCAGCGGCCGCTGCGCCTACCCGACCTCGCCGCCTACGCCGTCGCGATGCCGTCCCACGGCAGGGCGGTCGCCGAGGGCACGCGGGTCCTCGGCCGCTACTTGCGCGACGTGCTCGCCCTCAACGCCGAGGCCCGCAACTTCCGGGTCATGGGTCCGGACGAGACCCTGTCCAACCGCCTCGACGCCGTCTTCGACGTCACCGACCGTGTGTGGCGCGACGCCATCCTGCCCACCGACGAGCACATCGCCCGGCAGGGGCGGGTGATGGAGGTCCTGTCCGAGCATCTCTGCGAGGGCTGGCTCGAAGGCTACCTGCTCACCGGACGCCACGGCGTCTTCGCCTGCTACGAGGCTTTCATCCACATCGTCGATTCGATGGTGAACCAGCACGCCAAGTGGCTCAAGGCCTCCCGCGCGCTGGCCTGGCGCAAGCCCGTGCCCTCGCTCAACATCCTGCTGACCTCGCACGTCTGGCGCCAGGACCAGAACGGCTTCAGCCACCAGGACCCCGGCTTCATCGACTTCATCGCCAACAAGAAGGGCGATACGGCGCGGGTCTACCTGCCGCCGGACGCCAACTGCCTGCTCTGGGTGATGGACCATTGCCTGCGCACGCACGACCGCATCAACGTCGTCGTCGCCGGCAAGCAGCCGGCCCCGCAGTGGTTGGGCGTGGACGAGGCGGCCCGGCATTGCACGGCGGGCATCGGCGTGTGGGAATGGGCTTCGAACGACGGCGGGGCCGAGCCCGACGTGGTCATGGCATGCGCCGGGGACGTGCCCACCATGGAGACCCTGGCGGCCGTCGAATGGCTGCGCCGGCGCATCCCGACGATCCGGATCCGGGTGGTGAACGTCGTCGACCTGATGACGCTGCCGTCGCCCGGCATGCATCCGCACGGGCTCGACGACGCCACCTTCGACAGCCTGTTCACCCGCGACCGGCCGGTGGTGTTCGCCTACCACGGCTATCCGTGGCTGATCCATCGCCTGACCTACCGGCGCACCAACCATGCGGGCATCCACGTCCACGGCTTCGTCGAGGAGGGCACGACCACGACCCCCTTCGACATGGCGGTGCTGAACGGGCTCGACCGCTATCACCTGGCGCTCGCCGCCCTCGAGTGGTCGACCGGGCTCGGGGCACGCGTCGAGCACGTCGAGGAGGAATTGCGCGACCTCCTGGCGCTGCACCGCGAGCACGTCTGCGCCACCGGGGAGGACCTGCCGCAGGTGCGCGACTGGGCCTGGGGTGAGGCTGCCGCTCCCGCGGACATGCGGGTCGCCATCGACGTCGTCGCCTACGAGACCGGCCCCGGCACCCGGCCGACCTGAGCGGGTGTTGCGAATGCCATCCCCGACTGTGCGTCATACCATTTCCGGCTGATCACTTCGTGATGCGGAAATGGGCTTCGCTCAGGAGCCGCGCGGGCTCGGTGATACGGTTCCCTCTTGATCCAAGCGGAAACCGTATCAGTCGACCGCGAGCCGACGAATTCGGCCCGTCGTGGGCTTTGCCGATCATCGAACCCGGAGCCGTCCCATGTCCAAGCGTCTCGCCTGCCTCTCGCTTCTGCTCGCCGGGCTCCTGCCGTCCGGGGCGTCCGCGACAGACGGGCAGGTCCAGCGTGGAAAGACCTTCGTCGGGGCGAACTGCGCGCGATGCCACGCCGTCGGGCGCGCCGATGCGAGCCCGCTCACGGGCGCGCCCGCGTTCCGGACCCTCCACACGAAGTATCCGGTGGAGGATCTCGGCGAGGCCCTGGCGGAGGGCATCACCACCGGGCACCCGACCATGCCGGAGTTTCGCCTCGATCCCGATCAGGTCGCGGACGTGATCGCCTACCTGAAGTCGCTCGAACGCTGAATTCTCGGATCCCCCCAGCTCCGTCCGGTCGACCCCGAGGATCGGCTGCAGCCGCCGGGAGCCCCTCGCCCGCCGGTGAGGAAGTCCCCGTTGGGCAGCGCTTGGTCGCCCCTCGATCCACCGCGCGGTTCCCACATGGGATGCTGCGGGCTCGTGAAGGGGCCGTGTCGCGAGCGGCCGTCCGATGGTGGGTGAGGCGACCGCTTAGTGAGCGAGGAACAGCGGCACCGGGCAGGCCTCCATGAGCGACTGCGTCAGTCCGCCGAAGATCCATTGGCGCACCGGGCCGTGCCGGTAGGCGCCCATCACCATCATGTCCGCCTCGAAGCGACCGATCTCGCCACGGAGGGTCTCGGCGATATCGCCGTCCGGCCTCAGTGCCAGGTCGTTCACCGTGGCGGCAATGCCGTGGCGGGCGAGGTGCGGCGCCAGTTCGGCCCCGGCGACCGACGTCGGCAGCTCCTTTTCGCCGACGACCGAGACGATCTCGACGGCCTCGGCCGCCCGCAGGAACGGGAGCGCGTCGTTGACGGCCCTGGCGGCATGCGCGCCGCCATCCCAGGCGATGACGATGCGCCGCCCGGCAAAGGTGTCGTGGCCGGCCGGCACGACGATGACCGGCCGGCCGCTGCGGAACAGCGTCGCCTCGATCAGCTCGCGGTCGAGGTCGATGGTGTGCGCCTCCGAATCCAGGATCGTGAGGTCGTGCAGCCGGGCCCTGGCGGCGAAGGCGGCCAGAACGTCCTGATGCCTCAGCTGCGGGCTGGCCACGGTGCAGGCGACGCCGGCCAAGGCCGCGTCGTGGAGGACCCGGTCCGCAACGGCCCGGCTCAGGCCGTCGAGACGCCGGTTCTCCTCGGCGACGAGGCCACGGACCAGACCTCCCCCGAGGGCGCTGGTGACGACCAGACGCGGCGAGGCCGCCTGCACGGTCAGATGCGCTCGCGCCGCCACCGCGAGCGACAGCCCGTAGCCGATGGCGTCGGAGGGCTCGTTCTCCTGGCCCTCCTCGGTCAGTCCGACGATGACGTTCTTGATGTTCTGAAGTGCCGACATGGAAGCGTCCGTTGTTGCCCGACGACGCAGCCTAGTCCCGGCCCGGGACGCGTCCTTGATCCAGCGCAAATCCGGATGCGACGCAGCGTGGCCGCACCGCGATCCCGCCCGCCCGTGGGCCGATGTCTGCCGGTGGGAAGTGGGTCGGCCCGCCGACACTCCCTCTCCTGCGACGGTCGCGGATGGCTCGGCCCCCCCTGGGACGTCAGACACACGATGGATCGCCCGCGGACCCGATTGGCCGGAAGCGGCCCCCGATGGAGACGTGCCGAATGGCGGCGACCCTTCCGCCAACCGACCATCGTCCCGGACCACCGGAGCACGGAGGCGGTCGCTTCCGAGCGCTGGGATAGCGTCGTCGGGCGCCCTCGACGCAGAAGGGCACAAGCCACTCTTGGAGCGCAGCCGCAGCGTCCGGAACGGCATCGCTCGGCCTCGGGAGCGCGCAGTCTCGTCTCGTGACGGGGGACAACCGTCACACTCGGGCCGTCCTCTCCCCGCGCCTCGATACGACCGTGTCGTTCGGGAACCCGACCCCGTTGAGAAGAATGGGAAACGCCTGCGCGGCGAACGCAAACGAAAACTGTTACGCCGCAGGAAGTTGTGAGGAGAAATCGTGAGTGGCGGAGACGGAGGGATTCGAACCCTCGATACCCCTTTCGGGGCATGCTCATTTAGCAAACGAGTGCCTTCAGCCGCTCGGCCACGTCTCCGCAGGCCACCGCTCTAGAATTTCGTGTCGGGTGGGTCAACCCGGTTTGCATGCGGGCGGGCGGATGGATCCCTGTGGCGCTGCAGGAGGCGCCGTTCGTAGTGCTTGGCCACGCGCAGGTGGCGCGAGATGGCGTAGTTCATGGCCGTGAGGAAGCCGTAGGCGCCGCGCACGGCGTGGCGGCGGCCGATGTAGGCTTTCAGGAAATTGCCGGGCAGCTCCACGAACAGGCGCCAGGTCGGGATGGTGACGCCGCGGGCGTCGAGGTCGTCGGCCTGCTGGTCGGAATAGCGGTTGAGCTTGTCGAGCTGGTCGCCCAGCGAGCGCACCGAGAAATGATGGACCACCCCGGGCAGGCGTCCCGCCTCGACCCCCGCCTGCAGGTCGACGCGGTCGTGGACGGGAGAGGGCGAGTAGCGTCCGCGATCCCGGCGGTAGAGGCGCACCGGTGTCAGGCGATAGGCCCAGGGGTGCGGGCGCGCTTCTCCGGGAAAGATCTCGGCGATGGCGAGGCGATAGGCGGCCAGCGCCGGCTCGCCGGCCGAGAACACCGCACGGATGCTATGCGCCAGATCCGGCGGCACCACCTCGTCGGCATCGAGGTTCAGGAGCCAGACGTGGCGGCACTGCTCTTCGGCGAACCGCTTCTGGGGGCCGTAGCCCGGCCAGTCGTTGTGGATGACGCGGGCGCCCAGGGACACGGCCAGGGCCTGGGTCCCGTCCGTCGACCCGGAATCCACCACGACGAGATCGTCGGTGAGATCGCTTACCGCCGCGATGGTGGCGCCGAGGCGGTCGGCCTCGTTGCGGGCGATGATGAAGATCGAGAGGGGCAGGACGGTCATGAGGCCGGGTTCGCGTGAATGACCGGCCGGACGGGTATCGGTGCCGGACCCGCGCCCGCTCTATCGGCCGGCGGGTCCACGGACAAGCCGAGGGGCCTGCCCGTCACGGCGACGCCGTTGCGGACCGGTCCAGGGTCTCGGCGAGGCGCTTGCGCTGGACCTTGCCGTTGGCGGTGCGCGGCAGGGCGTCGAGGAAATGGATCGCCCGCGGGCATTTGTAGGCGGCGAGCCGCTCGGAGCACCACGCCATGAGCCCGGCTTCGTCGGCGGTGGCATCGGCCTTGAGCACCACGAAGCCGGCGACGACGCCGAGGTCCGGCCGCGGCCGCCACTCGGCGACGCCGACTTCCGCCACGTCGGGGTGGGAGGCCAGCACGCCCTCGACCTCGTTGGGCGAGACCCGGTAGCCGAGGGCGTTCATCAGGTCGTCTGCCCGCCCATGAAACCGAACGTAGCCGTCCGCGTCGATGCTCGCCCGATCGCCGCCGACGAACCACTCCCCGCGCAGCACGGCGGCCTCCTCCTCCGGCCGGTTCCAGTAGCCGAGCATGAGGCCGGGTTCGGAACGATGCACCGCGAGCAGGCCTTCTTCCCCCGGGGGCAGGGGCCGGTCTCGGCCGTCCTCGGACAGGATCGCGATCCTCCGGCCCGGTTGTGGCCGCCCGGGCGAACCGGGCCGGACCGGCGTCGTAGGGCCGCTCGAGACGTAGGTGGAGATCTCGCTCATCCCCAGCGCCTCGTAGAGCGGCTTGCCGGTGGCCCGCTCCCAGGCGGCCAGCAGTTCCGGCGGCAGGGCCTCGCCGGCCGTGAGGCCGTGTCGCAGACGGCTGAGATCGTGGGCGCCGAGGTCGGCGTATTTCAGGATCTGTCGGTACAGGCTCGGCACGGCGGCAAACAGCGTGGCGCCGTGCGCGGCGATCAGGCCAGGCCAGCGCGCCGGATCGCGCGGCCCGTCGTAGAGCACGGCGGTGGCGCCGCAGGCCCACGGATCGGTGATGCCGACGCCGAGCGTGTAGGTCCAGTTCATGGTGCCGGCGTGCAGCATCACGTCCGCTTCGCCCAGGCCCTGCCAATGCTCGTGCATCGGCCGCCGCCCGAGCACGGCACGGTGGGCGTGCAGAACGCCCTTGGGCCTGCTGGTGGTGCCGGAGGTGTAGACCAGGGTGGCCGGATCGTCCGCGGCCGTGTCGGCATAGGTCTGCAGCGGCGGTCCCTCCGCCATGGCGTGGATCTCGTCCGGGCCGATCGCGATCCGGCCGTCGAGGTCGGCCGGTGTCAGCGCGCAGGCGGGGCTCGCCGCCACCACCGCCGCACCCGAATCAGCCACCAGGAAGGCGGCCTCCGCCGGCGTCAGCTGCGGGGACGAAGGCAGGGCGACCAGCCCCGCGGCCAGCGCCCCGAAATACACGAGGACGTAGTCGGCGTCGTTGCCCATCCGGATCATGACCCGCGCGCCCGGCGCGAGGCCGAGGCCGAGGAGGCCGGCGGCGATGCCGCGCACGGCCCGGTCGATCTCGCCGTAGGTGAGGCGCAGCGTCGGCCCGCTCTCCCCGACCATCACCAGGGCGGGCTTGTCGGGGAAGCGGCCGGCCTGCCGTTCGAGGCAATGGCGCGCCGCGTTGAAACGCTCGGGTATGACGACGGGGGGCGTGGAGGTCACGGCATGCGATCCGGCGGTGGGTCGTGATGAGACCTACGCGAGAACGCCCGTCGCACAAGGCCCGGCCGGGAGGGTTTCGACGGAGCCCCCGGCGGTTCTACGCCGCCGGGGGCTCCGTCGGGGATCGCATCCGCGATCAGTTCGCGGCGGAGGGAAGTCCCGCCATCGTCGCGGCGGCCTCGATCATGACGCCCATCGCATCCGTGGCCGCGGTGTAGGCCGGTGTACCGGTGCCCCAATCGCTGGCAACGATGGCCGCGATCATCCTGGCCGCCTCGTCGAGCGCGGTCCTTTCGGCCCTGGCGAAGCGGGCCATCGCCGGGTGGTTCGCGTAGTCGGAGCGGGCGAGGGTCTCGGCGATGGTCGGCCCGGGCCGGCCGGAGATCGTGGCGGCACTGGCCTCCGGCGGAGCAAGGCCGACCAGGATGGTGGCGAGCTTGCGCTTCCAGACCCCGATATCGGCCGGCATCCGGACGAGGACGAAATTCGGGATGTTGGCCCCGGCGGTGTCGAGGGAGGTCTGCCCGAGGTCCTCGGCCTGCTTCAGCCGGACCGTGATCTTCTCGATCTCCTCGTGCGTCTTGGAGGCCTTGGCGGCGATGCCCTGGACGCTGGTGGAGATCTCGGCGGTGGCCGAACGCTGCTGCCCGAGCATCTGCGAGATGGCCTGGTTCAGGTTGCTCGCCTGCGAGATGCGGTCGTTGGTCTGAGCGACGCGGGATTCGAGCTGCTCGACGATCGTGCGACCGGTGGTGACCGCCGCACGGCTCTCCCCGACCGCCACCGAGATCGATGACATCTCTGCGGTGAGCGTGCTGAGGAGCGCCCGGATCTCGCCGGTGGAGCGCGCGGTCTGGGCGGAGAGCGACTTCACCTCGGCGGCGACCACGGAGAAGCCGCGGCCGGCCTCGCCGGCCCGGGCCGCCTCGATGGTCGCGTTGAGGGCGAGGAGATTGGTCTGGTTGGAGATGGAGGCGATGGCGGTGGCCATCACCTCGATCTGCGAGATCGCCCGTTCGAGGACCACGACGCGGTCCGAGATGAGGGAGGTGCGCGATTCGATCTCCTGCATGGCGTTGCGCGCCTGCTCGCCGTCGCCGACGCAGGCCTGCATGGCGGTCAGCGCGTCCTGGGCCACGGTGACCACCGTGTCGGAGGTCTGTGAGACTTCGGCGATCGAGGCGGCCATCTCCTCGGTGGCGCCGGCGATGGTCTGGGTGGCGCGGGCCACCTCGCCGACGTCGTAGGTCATCCAGCCGATGTTGATGGTGGCCTCGGAGGCTTCCTTGGCGATGGCGGCCATGTTGCCGAGGTTGCGGCGGCGCTCCTGATCGCGCTTGCCCATGAAGGTGGTGAGCGAGGCGCGCAGCGGGCCCTCGGGCAGATCGAGGGTGGTGAGGTCCTGTGTCGCCATCAGGGTCTCGACGGCCTTCGTCAGACGAGCGGCCTCGTCCTGCGACACGGATTGCGCGTTCGCGACGATGGCCGAAGAATCCTTGCGCGTGCGTCCGAAGGCGAGCCCGATCATCGACGTGAAGTCCTTGTGCGTTTCCTGCCTGAACGTGCACGCGAACGCTTAACATCGGCTTAGCGGCGGAATGGTTTGGGCCCAGACAGTGGACAGTCGATGTGCTGCAACCGCGAAGAATCGGGAGCACAGTCGCATTCCCCCGCCGCCGACCGACGCCGAATGGCCGATGAATTCTGCGTGATCGCTACGCCAATACGCAGGCCTTACACGCGAGACTGGAACGGTGGGCTTGTGTAGCGATCGATGCGCCGGTGGCCTCGCCGCGTCTCGACCGCGTGGGCGGCACCGATGGCGATGAAACGCATGATCCGCGCTCGCAAAGCGCCCGGCACCATCGCTGCAAGTCCGGCAACGCAAGTCCGGTAACGCATGTCCGGCAACGCATGTCCGGGGGCGATGTGGCGGCACGGCGCGACGAGGGCCGATGCGGTGCGAGAGGATGACCGACATCCGCCTGTCGACGCCATCGAACGAATTGCGCGTGCTCTTCGACTGAACCGGGTCACCCGGTGCGCAGGTCGGAATTTACGGGGCAGGCTTTTCCGCTCCGGAGCCCTTCAAGAGTTCGCCCGCCACGTCGGTGATCCGGGGGGCGGGCTCGCGGATGAAGGGCAACGGGCGGCACACCGCCATGGCGGCGAGGCCGAAGCGGGCCGTCATCAGGCCATTGAGCACGCCCTCGCCGAGCTTGGCCGAGACGCGGGCGGCGATGCCGAGCCCCAGCGCCTGCTGCAGCATGCTCTCCCCCACCGCCATGCCGCCGGTCACGGTGAGATGGGCAAAGGCCGAGCGGGCGAGGCGCAGGAAGCCGAGGAAGCCGGGACGACCGCCGTAGATGGTTGCGATCCGCCGCAGGAGTCTCACCGCGGAGAACACCACGAAGGCGACGTCGACGATCGCGCGTGGGCTCAGGGCCGTGACGGCGGAGACCTGTTTGGCCGCCGTCGCGACGGCGTTGCGGGCCTGACGGTCGAGGGGCGAGAGCAGTTCGTGCTCGGCGATGGCGAGACGGTCGTCGACGTCGAGGATCGCATCGCCGAGGGTGTCGAGGCGCTTCGTCCCACCCGCCAGGGCCGCGCGGCCGGCATAGAGCGCGGCGAGATCCCGGACGACGGCCTGCGCCCCGGTGTGGTCGCGGGTGGCCATCGCCTCCACGGCCCTTGCCCGCAGAAGCTCGATCCGGCGCTCGCGCCAGATGCCGGCCAACTCGCGCACGACGATGGCGGCCAGCGCGACGGCGGCGAGGCCGAGGAGGACCAGCGCCACCCTACCGAGCCAGGGGGCGGCGGCGAACAGGTCGGAGATCATGCGCTCGAGCGAGAGCCCGATGCCCAGGGACACGAGGCCGCCGAGAGCGACGAGCAGCAGCGACAGCCAGGGCGCGCGGGATTTCGGCGCGACCGGCACGGGCGTCCCGTCCGCGGCCTCCACGATCTCGAACGGCTCTTCCACCATCCGCACCGTGCTCGGCGGCGCGACGTCGCCCTCGATGGCGCCGGTCTGGTCGGCCGCCGGAATGCGGAAGGCGCGGGGGCGCTGGGTCGAGGTCATGGCCGAACCTTTTTGCGATCGGGCGTCCGGATACGATGCGCCTGCACCCCGGTCGTCGGGTCGACGGACGCGCTCATGCGAGCCTGTCCCCGATCAGGAACTGCATGGCCCGGTCGAGGCGGATCTGCGGCAGATGGCCGGGACGGCCCAGGGCATCGGGCTTGACGAGGGGGGGGCGGAAGCGGGGAAAGCGCAGGGAGCCCGGCGGCACCGCCCCGTCGAGGACGTCTTCGGGCCGGGCCGGCAGCTCGCCGGGGAAGACGGCGGCTTCGCTCAGACCGTCGAAGGTCTCGTCGCCGACGATCTCTCCCGCCTCCGGCGTGCCGGAGACCGCCCGCAAAACCTCGTCCCCGTCGTGGATCGTGGTCTCGCGGGTGGCCCGCACGGAGGCCAGCGCGACGGTCCCAACCCTGGCACCGGCGGCTTCCGTGCGGCGCATGGCGCGCGAGACCAGGAGGCGCAGCAGCGCGTCGAGGCGGTCGTGGCTGGTCTGGTGGAGGTGGTCGGCCTTGGTGGCCGCGAACAGGATGCGTTCGGCACGCGGCGCGAACAGGCGCGAGATCAGGGTGTTGCGGCCGATGCGGAAGCTCAGGAGCACGGCGTCCAGCGCCTCTTCCAGTTCGGCGAGGGCGGCGGGGCCGGCATCGACCGCGGCCAGGACGTCGACGAGGACGATCTGGCGGTCCACCCTCTGGAAGTGGTTGCGGAAGAACGGCTCGACCACCTTGGCCTTGTAGGCCTCGAATCGACGCTCCATCAGCCCCGCGAGGCTGCCAGGGCTCAAGGGCTCGACGAGGCCGTCGAGGGGCGCGAAGGTCAGGGCCGGCGAGCCGGCCAGGTCGCCCGGCATCAGGAACCGGCCCGGCGGGGTGGTCGCCACCGCCTCCGGCCCGGCACGGAGCGCGCCGAGATACGCCTTGAAAGCGGTGCTGGCGCGCTCGGCCACGACCTCGTCGAGGGGAGCGGTGGGATCGAGCGACGTCAGGGTCTCGAGCCAGGGCACGGCGGCACCCGCCCTGCCGCTGCGGCGCGTGCCGGCGATGGTGGCGCGCGACCAGCCGGCATAGCTCTGGTCGATCAGGGCGAGGTCGAGCAGCCATTCGCCGGGATAATCGACCACGTCGAGCATCAGGGTGCCGGGCCCGGAGCGCCAGCCGCCGGCCCGCTCGTACTCGATGGCCAGCCGGAACTGGCTGATGCGATCGGTGGACCGGGGCCAGACCCTGGCGCCGGTGAGCGCCGCGACGTGATCCTCGTAGGGAAAGCGGGGCACGTCGTCGTCGGGCTGGGGCACGAGGCGGGCGCGGCGCAGGCGGCCCTCCTGCGAGGGGGCGAAGGCCGGAAGGGCATGCGCCTCGACGAGGTGATGGATCAGCGCCGTCGTGAACACGGTCTTGCCCGACCGCGCGAGGCCGGTGACCCCGAGCCGGAGGGTCGGCTGGATCAGGAGGTCGCTCGACGCCTCGGCGAAGGCGCGGACGGCGGAGCCGGCGCGCGCGGTAAAGCTGGTCATGCGGAGAGGTTCATCGGCGGCGGGGAGGGGATCGCTCTGGTGCGGCTGAGGTGGCGCGCGCTGTCGGCGACCGCAAGGCCCGGCCCTGGCGCGCCAACGCCAATGTCACGGTCCGGCGGCCGGCGTCGCATCGGCCAGGCGCTGCGACAGCCGCGCGATCGCCGCTGCCACCAAGTCGGGGCCGGCCTTGAGGGTGCCGAGTTCGACCGCCGACATCGCCAGCATGACGGGCGCGAGATTCGGCGTCGGCCGGCCGTCGCCATCGAACAGGCGCAGGTCGTCGTCGGGCTTCACCCCGACGCTCGCCGCGATGCGGCCGGCATAGTTGCGGATGCGGGTCTCGTCGTTGGAGCACAGGGGGGCGGGGACGCGCAGGTCGAGGAGCGGAATGCCGGGCAGGCCCGCGGCAATGGCGGGCAGCGCCGCCGATTCCGCGGCGAGCCGATCCGCCAGGGAAGTGGCCGCACGCGCCGCCGGTCGAGGCCGGGACTGTACGGCGGCGGCAGGGCGACCCGTCACGGGCGAAGGCTTCACGAGGATTTCGGACGGTCTCACCAGCAGGACCGAGGGTCTTGCGACGATCACCGATGGCCTCACCAGCAGGCCGGGGGTCGGGCGCGGCGGCGCGCCGTCGGAGACGGCCTCGGGCGTGCGGCTCGCCACCTGGATCCGCGGCGGCGGCGCAGCCCTGCCGGCCCGTGCCATCAATGCGCGGGCCGACCAGGGCTGGACGCGCAGTCCCGGTGCCCCCCCGGAGGCGCGCTTGGGTCCGCCGCCGGGGGCATTGCGGGCGAGGAAGCGGGCGCGCACCGTCTTGCGCAAGCCCAGCGGCGCGATGTCGGCGGAAACTCCCGCCGCCGCCGCGGTCGGGCCAGGCGAGGCCGACGGCGAGCGGCATTCCGCCGGCGCCCAGCGCCGCACGATGGCGAGCGCGCTTTGACGGCCGAGGTCGCGGTAGTAACGGCGCAGCAGCTGCGCGGCCGCATCCGCCCCCGATGCGGCATCGGCGAAGCCGGTATGGCCCTCGGCATCCGCCCCGATCTCGCCGTTCCAGCGCGCGCTCTTGATGCACCAGTAGTTGTTGAGCTTGACGCAGCGGGCGACGAAGGCCGGCGGGTTGGGCGCGTGGCGGGCCACCATCGCCAGGGAGAGTGGGCGCAAAGCCCCGCCCGCCTCGGCCCGCCAGTTCGACACCGCCCGCGCATCGGCCATGAAGCGGCTCGGGGGTTCGGGTGCCGGTCCGGGCAGTGCGAGCATGCCGGCGGCATCGCCGGCCCGGCGGCGCAATGCCTCGATCCCCGGCTCGACCCGGGGCAGGAGGGTGGTGGCGATCACGATAGCGGTCAGGAGCACGGGCGGTGGACCGTCAGGGCGCGGCTCCTTGAAACGGCTGGGCCCCGCGAAGGGTTCAAGCGTCCGCCGCCTCGGTCAGGTCGCGGGGCCGGACGAAGCTCACGAGGCGTCCGGTGCCGGTGCCGATCTCGCGCCATGCGTCAGCGTCGAAGGCGATGACGGCGTAGGCGGCCGTCGGAAACTCCACCGCCAGCCGCCGGCACAGCGCAGCCTCGCCTGCGCCCGCCAGCTGCGTCCCGAGATCCTGAAGGCCGGGATTGTGCCCGATCACGAGAAGGGTGCGGGCCTCGTCCGGTGCCGACCGGATCACCCGCAGGAGGGAGCCCGCGGGCGCCTCGTAGATGCCGTCTGCGATCTCGCACGGCGGCCGTCCCAGGGCGTCGGCCACGGCCTTCCAGGTTTCACGGGTGCGCTGCGAGGGCGACAGCAGGACACGATCGGGTATCAAGCCGGCTTCGGCGAGATGGGCACCGATCAGCGGGGCGGCCCGCTTCCCGCGGTCGTTGAGCGGCCGGTCGAGGTCGGCGACGCCGGCGGGATGGTCGGACTTGGCATGGCGCAGGAGGACGAGGCGAAGGGCCCCGGCGTCCGGCGAAGGCATCCGGGTCTGTGCCACTACTGATACCCCACGACCGGGTGTGGCACGTAGCGGGACTCCAGGGCCGCGACCTCGGAGTCCGTGAGGTCGAGGGAGAGTGAGGCCACCGCGTCGTCGAGGTGGTGAGGCTTCGAGGCCCCGATGATCGGGGCGCAGACGCCCGGCTTGCCCGCCACCCAGGCGAGCGCCACCTGCGCCCGCGGCACGCCCCGCTCGCCTGCGATCCGCGCGACCTCGGCGACGACGGCGCGGTCGGCCTCCTCGGCCGAGGCGTAGAGCTTGCGCCCGACCTCGTCGGTGTCCTGGCGCGGGCTGGTCTCGTCCCAGTCGCGCGTGAGGCGGCCTCTCGCCAATGGGCTCCAGGGCAGGATCGCCACTCCCTGGTCGGCACAGAGCGGCATCATCTCGCGTTCCTCCTCCCGGTGCAGCAGGTTGTAGTGGTCCTGCATGGTCGCGAACCGGGTCCAGCCGTTCATGTCCGCCGTGAACAGCGACTTGGCGAATTGCCAGGCGAACATCGAGGAGGCACCGATGTGCAGGGCCTTGCCCGCCTTGACCACGTCGTCGAGGGCTTCCAGCGTCACCTCGATCGGCGTCTCGTAGTCCCAGCGATGGATCTGGTAGAGATCGACGTAGTCGGTCCCGAGGCGTTTCAGGCTCGCGTCGATGGCCGCGAAGATCGCCTTTCGCGAGAGCCCGCCGGCGTTGGGCTGGCTCGTCAGCGGAAAGAAGCATTTCGTCGCCAGCACGATCGCGTCGCGATCGGCGAAGTCCTTCAGGGCCCGTCCGACGATCTCCTCGCTGGTGCCGTCGGAGTAGTAGTTGGCCGTGTCGAAGAAATTGATCCCGAGGTCGAGCGCCTTGCGGATCAGCGGCCGACTCTCGTCCTCGCGCAGGGTCCAGGCATGGGGACCGCGCTCCGGGATGCCGTAGGTCATGCAGCCGAGGCACAGCGGTGAGACGTCGAGGCCGGTGCGGCCGAGTTTTCTGGTTTTCATGGGACCTCTCTTGCAGCCTGCCAGCGTCGGCGGAAGGCCCATTGGGCGTATGTGGTCCGCCGCGTTCGGATCGACAGCGAACGTCTCACAACAGAGCCGCGAGGTCCCGCCGCCCATGGACGATCCTGACGATCTCGACCGAAGAAATGTCCCCCTCATCGTGATCGGGGTAGGTCTCGTAGAGGATCAGAAGGGGTGGTTCGACGAGGACGCGGGCCGAAGGCCGGATATCGGGCCGTCGCGGGCCGATCCGCGGATGGTCGGCGAGTTGGCCGACCCGTTGTTCGATCCGATCGTAAAGACGCTCGGCAGCCGCAGGGTTTTCGGCACCGATCGCCACGTAGTGATCAAGGAGATCCTGCTTGGCGAGATTGGACCAAACGATCCTAGCCGGCATGCTGGGGGTCGTCGCTGGCCAAATCCGGGCCGATGGTCCTGGCTTTCAGGCGTCCGCGTGCTTCCTGGCGCAATGCGCTGAAATCCAGGGCTCCCGAGAGGCCGCCGGATTTTCCTGCGTCCCAGGCCTGCCTTAGGCTCCCGCTGTCATGTTCGGTCGACATGGCGCGGTTCTCCGACCAGAGCCTCAAGGCATCCTGAATCACGTCGCTCTGAGATCGGTACTCGCCGGCGTCGACGGCGGATCGAATCTGCGATGCGATCATCTCCGAGAACGCGACCGTCACCGGCTCGTTGTCCATCGTCACGACCGGTCTCCTCGTGTCCGGCAGGTCTTGGCGATCGCCATCATACCCCCTCCCATCGCTATGACCAGCGACGCATGTCTCAACCGCCCCGTCCCTCCCGCCGCATCATGAAGGCCAGCTTCTCGAACAGGCTCACGTCTTGCTCGTTCTTCAGAAGCGCACCGTGCAGGGGCGGGATCAGCTTGCGCGGGTCGCGCTCGCGCACCGTCTCGAGGTCGATGTTCTCGGAGACGAGGAGCTTGAGCCAGTCGAGCAGTTCGGAGGTCGAGGGCTTCTTCTTGAGGCCGGGCGTCTCGCGGACAGCGAGGAAGACCTTGAGCGCCTCGGCCACCAGCCGCGGCTTGATGCCGGGATAATGCACGTCGACGATGGCCTGGAGCGTCTGCGCGTCCGGGAAGGCGATGTAGTGGAAGAAGCACCGGCGCAGGAAGGCATCCGGCAGTTCCTTCTCGTTGTTGGAGGTGATGATGACGATCGGGCGCCGCTCGGCCTTCACGATCTGGCCGGTCTCGTAGACGAAGAACTCCATCCGATCGAGTTCGGTGAGGAGATCGTTCGGGAACTCGATGTCGGCCTTGTCGATCTCGTCGATGAGCAGCACCGGGCGTTCGGGAGCGGTGAACGCCTCCCACAGCTTGCCGCGGCGGATGTAGTGCCCGATGTCCGACACCCGCGGGTCCCCGAGCTGCGAGTCCCGTAGCCGGGAGACGGCGTCGTATTCGTAGAGGCCCTGCTGGGCCTTGGTGGTCGATTTGACGTTCCAGGTCAGGAGCGGCGCACCGAGGCCCCTGGCGATCTCCTCGGCGAGGACGGTCTTTCCGGTGCCGGGCTCCCCCTTTACGAGAAGCGGACGCTCCAGGACGATGGCGGCGTTCACCGCCACGGTCAGGTCCGTCGTGGCGACGTAGGCGTCGGTCCCGGTGAATCGCATCGGATCGTCGTCCCTCGGCTCATGGCTGGCGCCGCTCTCGATGAGCGAACGCGAGGCTCATGAATGGCCTGACGGTCCCGGATGCAAGGCCCCGCACCCGATCGGGCGGCCGATCACGCGGCCTTGGCGGCCAGGGAGGCATGCTCGGCCTGCACCAGCACGTCGAGCACCCGCCAGGGCTTCTGCAGGTAGACGACCTGATTGGACAGGCGTTCGTCGCGGCTCGAATCGTAACCGGAGGTCATGACCACCCGCACGTCCGGCCAGCGGCTCTCGACGGTGTTGGCGAGGGCGAAACCGTCCATCGCCCCGTTCAGGCGGATGTCGGCGAACAGCAGCGCGACGTTGACGTCGGCCCGCTCGAGGACGGCGATGGCCGCCTCTGCGGACGAGCAGGCGATCACGTCGAGGTCGGTCTCCTCCAGGACTGCGGTGGCGAGGTGGCGAAGGGCGGCGTCGTCCTCCACCACGAGGGCGACGGGGCAATCCGAGCGGGTACGGTCCATAGGCTGGCGCTTTCGTCAGGAGATGTCGTCAAGAGGAATCGGGACCACCGCGGAGGGCGGCGCGAATCATTTTCGATGACCGATGCTGGGCTGCAACGGGTCCGGCCGCAAGGGTCCGGGGCGGGCTCCGGCCATGCGGCCGGCGCAGTGCGCGAGGCCACGGCCGGTCCGCCGAGCCCGTTTCGCGCCACAGCCGCCCACGAAAGAAAGGTGCGAAGAGTCCCGTGGCGCCGCATTAACGACCCGTTCACCACGCAAAAGGGATTGTTGCGGATCGATGACGGCCGCGCGGCCTCCAAACGGCGCAAGTCCTGCTTCGTACCGATGCCGCCGGCAGGCAAGGTCCTGCGAAATCTCGGTTTCGCCTCATCTCAAGTCCTGCTCGACGGACGGGACCGCCACGAACGCGAGGGGTCATAACGAGCGATGTGCCGCTTTCTCGCCTACAGCGGTGAACCGGTCTTCCTCACGGATCTGGTCTGCGCGCCGACGCATTCCCTGGTGCACCAGTCGCTCCATGCGGCCGAGGCCAAGACCGAGACCAACGGCGACGGCTTCGGCATCGGCTGGTACGGCGAGCGGGCCGATCCGGGCCTCTACCGCGACGTCTGCCCGGCGTGGTCGGACGAGAACCTCGTCAACCTGTGCCAGCAGGTTCGCGCCCGCACCTTCTTCGCCCACGTCCGTGCCTCGACCGGTACGGCGACGACGCGGGCGAACTGCCATCCCTTCGCGCACGGCACCCACCTCTTCATGCACAACGGCCAGATCGGCGGCTATGCGCGGATCAAGCGACGGATCGAGGCCCTGATCCCCGACGCGCTCTACGACATGCGGCGCGGCACCACCGATTCCGAAGCGATCTTCCTGCTGGCACTCGCCAACGGGCTGGCCGAGGACCCCGTCGGGGCGATGGCCCAGACGCTCTCCACGGTCCGCGACCTGATGCAGGCGGCCGGCGTCGACGAGCCGCTGCGCTTCACCGCGGTGGTGACGGACGGCGATACGATCACCGCCTACCGCTGGGCCTGCGACGGCCGGCCTCCGAGCCTCTACTATCGGGAAACCGAGACCGGCCTCATCGTCGTCTCCGAACCCATCGACGGCTGCCGCGACGGCTGGCTGGTGGTGCCCAAGGGCGGCACCCTGCAGGCGCGCCGCGGCGGCCCTGCGACCGTGACCGGCGCCGATCAGGTCACGGTCAAGGCCAAGCCGCGCATCGCCGCCTGACAAGCCGCGCATCGCCGCCTGACAAGCCGCGCATCGCCGCCTGACAAGCCGCGCATCGCCGCCTGACGCACCGAGGGAGAGCGGCGCCGGCCAGGGCGCGTCCCTTCCACTGCGGTCATCCATGCCGTAAGGGCGCTGGGCAATCCCGGGGTCCATCGCGCGCATGATCCGTCTTGAGAAAATCGGCAAGCAGAACGGCCGGCAAATCGTCTTCATCGAGGCGTCCGCCGCTCTCCAGAAGGGGGAGAAGGTCGGGCTCGTGGGCCCCAACGGCGCCGGCAAGACCACGCTGTTCCGGATGATCACCGGCGAGGAGGAGCCCGACGAGGGCCAGGTCGCCACCGACAAGGGCATCACCATCGGCTATTTCAGCCAGGACGTCGGGGAGATGTCCGGCTGTTCGGTGGTCTCGGCGGTGATGGACGGGGCCGGGCCGGTGAGCGCCGTCGCCAAGGAGCTGAAGGCGCTGGAGGCGGGCCTCGCCGATCCCGACCGGATGGACGAGATGGATGCCCTGGTCGAACGCTACGGCGAGGTCCAGGCCCGCTTCGAGGAGCTCGACGGCTACGCCCTGGAGGGCAGGGCCTACGAGGTGCTGGCGGGCCTGAGCTTCAGCCAGGAGATGATGGACGGCGACGTCGGCAAGCTGTCGGGCGGCTGGAAGATGCGCGTGGCGCTGGCCCGCATCCTCCTCATGAACCCGGACGTGATGCTGCTCGACGAGCCCTCCAACCACCTCGACCTCGAGAGCCTGATCTGGCTCGAATCCTTCCTCAAGGGCTACGAGGGCGCGCTCCTGATGACCTCGCACGACCGCGAGTTCATGAACCGCATCGTCACGAAGATCGTGGAGATCGACGGCGGCACGCTGACATCCTTCTCGGGCGACTATGCCTTCTACGAGCAGCAGCGGGCGCTCAACGAGACCCACCAGCAAGCGCAGTTCGAGCGCCAGCAGGCGATGCTCGCCAAGGAGATCAAGTTCATCGAGCGGTTCAAGGCGCGCGCCAGCCACGCCGCCCAGGTCCAGAGCCGGGTGAAGAAGCTCGACAAGATCGAGCGGGTCGAACCGCCCCGGCGCCGGCAATCGGTGGCGTTCGAGTTCCAGCCCGCGCCGCGCTCGGGCGACGACGTCGCGATGCTCCGGAACGTCCACAAGCGCTATGGCGCCCGCACGATCTACGAGGGGCTCGACTTCTCGATCCGGCGCCGGGAGCGTTGGTGCGTGATGGGGATCAACGGTGCGGGCAAGTCGACGCTCCTGAAGCTGGTCACCGGCGCGACGCAGCCCGACGACGGCGCGGTGGCGCTGGGCGGCAGCGTCAAGCTCGGCTACTTCGCCCAGCATGCGATGGACCTGCTCGGCGGCGAGCTGACGGTGTTCCAGGACCTGGAGCGGTCGTTCCCGCAGGCCGGCCAGGGGTCGCTGCGGGCGCTCGCCGGCTGCTTCGGGTTTTCCGGCGACGACGTCGAGAAGCGATGCCGGGTGCTGTCGGGGGGCGAGAAAGCCCGGCTGGTGATGGCCAAGATGCTGTTCGATCCGCCGAACTTCCTCGTCCTCGACGAGCCCACCAACCACCTCGACATGGGCACGAAGGAGATGCTGATCGCGGCGCTCTCCGGCTTCGAGGGCACCATGCTGTTCGTCAGCCACGACCGCCACTTCCTGGCCGCCCTCTCCAATCGCGTCCTCGAGGTGACCCCGGAGGGCATCCACCAGTACGGCGGCGGCTACACCGAATACGTGGCCCGTACCGGCCAGGAGGCGCCGGGCCTGCGCAGCTGATCGTGGACGGACGGTCTGTCCCTGGGCGAACCCGGTCCGGTTACCGCCTGGGATCGGCCGGCCGGGGGCTCCCGCAGATCGCGTCGGCGGTCGCCTCCGCGGCGACTCCGATGAGCGAGCCGACCACCACGTCGGACGGGAAATGAGCGCCCCGGAGCATCTGGACGGCTACGATCCCGGCCGCGGCCGCATAGGCCGGGGTACGGACCTCCGGATAGGCACGGCCCACCGCCCTGGCCACGGCGACGCTCAGCGCGGAATGGCCCGAGGGAAACGACTGCCAGGGCCCGACGTTCGGGCCGAGCCACCCCTTCTGGTAGCGCCCCGTGTCCATCAGCACGTTGGGCCGGGTGCGGTGGACGACCCGCTTCACGCTCGTCTTGACGACGCTGGCCAAGACGCCGCTCACGAGCATCTGGCGGCCGGCCGCGGCCAGGCGCCGATCCCCCGAGGCGAGCCCGAACGCCAGGGTGCCCACGGACAGGGCGAGGAGCGATTGCCAGCTCCCGACCTCGCTGGCGCTCGCCAGCGCCCGCACGCCGGGGTGATCTTTAGCACGGGCCAGGGACACGCCGAGGGCGATGTCGGTGGCCTCGATCCCGGCGATGCCGGAGCGGAGACGGTCGGCGAAACGATGGTCGTCGAGAGGAAGCATGGCCGACAACGCGGTCCTCGCCGGAACGTTCGCGCAACGATACGCTGCCCCGATGCCACCGCCCCGCGAGGGTCCGCCTTCGCCGGACGGAGGGGCTCCTCAGAACCGTGCGGTCAGGAAGAGCCGGACGTTGCGGCCGGGCAGCAGGATCTCGTCTTTCTTGAACGAGGCCGAATTGCGGATATCGCTGTCCAGGAGGTTGCGACCCTGGAGGCCGAGGGTCGCCTCGCGCGCCCCGTAGACCGCCGGGTCCAGGGGCTTGGTGTAGCTCACCTCCGCGCGCAGGTCGTCGTAGCCGGGGGTGACGGTCTCGAACGGTGCGGTCTCCCGGTGATCGAAGGCGTGCAGCAGGTTGATGCGCGCGAACCAGCCGTCCGCCCGGAGGAAGGCGCCGCCGCCGACGCGATGGGGCGGGATGCGCGGCACGTTGGAGCCGTCGTCGAACTGCGCCCGCACGAAGTCGTATTGAGCCTCGAAGCCGGCAAAGCCGTTGCCCACCGGCAGCACATCGAGCTGGGCCGCGATCTCGGCGCCGTAGAAGGCGGCGTTGGCCTGCGAGTAGACGATCTGGCGCAGTTCGTCGCCGCTGCCGCAGGACGCGAAGTCGTCGTCGCAGCGGTTGCCGGTGTCGCGCTTGTAGATGAAGCCGGTGTAGCGGGTGTAGTACCCGGTCGCGTCGAGCCGCAGCGGCCCGTCGGCCTTGCGGATGCTGACCTCCACCGTGCGTGCGCGCTCCAGCTTGAGCCGCGGGTCGCCGATCTCGAAGGTCGCGGTCGCGTCGTGGGGTCCCTGCGAGAACAATTCGTAGCCGGTGGGGCCGCGCTCGACGTAGGAACCGTTGACGGCGCCCACGAAGCCGTAGGGGAGATCCTGCAGCGCGCCGAAGCTGGCGCTCTTGGGCGCGAACCGGCGGGTCAGCGCGAACTGGGCCGGATCCTCGCCCGCCACCGGCAGGTAGTCGCGCGGGAACTGCGTCACCGTGCTGTTGAGGCGGTCGCCCTCGATGCGACCGGCTCCCTGGAAGCGCAGCCCGTTGCCGACCGCGAGTTCCTCGAACAGGTAGAGCGCGTGCGAGCGCGATTCGGTCGGCGGCAGGAAGGCCTCGCCCTGGGTCGAGATCACCCGCCGCCCGCTCTGGAGACCGAGCGCCCCGGTGAGGACGCCGAAGGGGAGGGTGACGGGCACGTGCTGCAGCTCGATCCTGCCCTCGGCCTCGCGGTTCTTGAACGTCGCCTGGATGCCGTCGAGTCCGTTGCCGCCGATGCCGCGCTCGTCGTGGCGGTAAACCGAGTAGCCGGCCCAGTAGCGGATGACCTCCAGCGGTCCGTCGAGCGGGCGATACTCGCCGCGCGACAGCACCTTGTCCTGGCGCGGATCGAGGCGGGTGCGGTTCTCGGCCGCCTCGCCGCCGGGGATCTGGTAGAGGGCGTCGTAGTGGCTGAACGAGATGCCGGCAAAGCCCCGGTCGCCGATGGCCGAGATGCCCACCGACCCGCCCTGCGTCTCGGTGGCGGAGTTGCGCTGGATGCCCCCCGGGATCGCGTAGGAATCGGTGGCCGTCCTGAACCCGTCGGCATGCACCGCGATGCCGTCGTGGCCGGCATCGACGGTGGCGGCACCGAGCCGCCCGTTGTCGACGGTGGAGTACCCGGTCGTGACCTGCCCCGACACACCGCCCGCCGGGATGAAGGTCGGCACGCGGTTGTTCTCGGCCGACACGACGCCGCCGATCGCGCCCGATCCGTAGCGCAGCGTCGCCGGCCCGCGGATCACCTCGATCCGGTCGGACACCAGCGGGTTGATCGGCACCGCATGGTCTTCGCCGAGTTCCGATACGTCGCCGGTGACGATACCGTTCTCCTGGATGCGCACCCGGGCGTTGTCGAGGCCTCGGATGATCGGGCGGCTGGCGGCCCCCGGCGCGTAGGTCGAGCTTGCAATGCCGGGTCGGTCCGACAGGGCGTCGCCGAGGGTGCGCGGCTGGTCGCGGCCGATCTGCTCGCGGGTCACCACCGTGACCGGCGAATAGGTGCCGGCCACCACCGGAAGGACGCCCGTGGGAAAGCTCGACCCGGAGACGAGCCCCCGTCCGGGCTGGATCGGGCTCGGCGACGTCACGCTGAGTTCCTCAAGGGTCACGGGCGCCGCCGTCTGCGCGTGGACACCGACTGACCAGGCCGCGAGCGGAAGGGTGGCCAGAACCACGCGGCGAGGAACCATGCGGGTCAGGACGGTCGTCGACGAAGACATGGTCGCCTCGGTGCAATGTGATAGTGTTGCACTAACGGCCTGTCGTCGTTGGACGCAATCGCGAAGTGCGAACCCCGTGATCGGACGACGCGGGTGTAATGTTATTACAACAGGTCTGGGCGGCCCGTCGTCGCCGTGGTCGGCGGCGGGCCGCAGGTGAAACCGGAACCGCCTTCCGTCCGACGTCATTGCGTCATCCGGGGGTCCGGTCCGCGTCGTATTCCCGGGGAAGGGGGCGACGCCTGGGTGCGATCGCCCGGTATCGACGGCCACCCGTGCGCGGTCGGACCTGCCGTCCGGTCGATCCGCCGGATCGGGCCACCACCGCGGCGATGGAGACGGATGTGACCTTCTTGACCATGGCCCTGAAGGGCATCGCGGCGCTCCTGGTGCTGGCGACCGCGCTCCCACTCATCAGGACGAACGTCGGCCTGGTCCGCAGCCTCGATTTTCCGAGGCTCCAGATCGCCGTCGCCCTCGCAGCCTGCCTCGTCGGTCTGCTCGTCGTCAGCCGCGACGCGACCGCTCTGGTCCTCGCGGTGGCGATGGCCGGCGCCCTCGTCCTCCAGGCCCGCCACATCCTGCCATTCACGCCCTTGGCCACGACCCAGGCGAAGGCCGCGGCGGCTGGGGACCCCGGAGCCCACCTGAGCCTGCTCGTCCTCAACGTGCTGGAGTCCAACCGGGACTACGCCCGCGCCCTCGACCTCCTCGTGAGGGAATCGCCGGACCTCATCCTCCTGCTGGAGACCGATGCCGCCTGGCAATCGGCGATGGCGCCGCTGCGCGAGCGGTATCCGCACCGGGTCGAGCAGCCGCAGGACAACACCTACGGGCTGCTGTTCTTCTCACGTCTGCCCCTGCGCGACCCCACCATCCGCTACCTGCTTCAGGAGGACGTGCCGTCGTTGCGCACGACACTCGTCCTCGGCGACGGCGAGCCGGTGACCTTCTACGGCATCCACCCGCGCCCGCCGCATCCGGGCCATAGCAGCGCGCCGCGCGACGCCGAACTCGTCATGGTCGCGCGGGAGATCGAGAAGGGGGAGGGCCCCACCATCGTTGCGGGCGACCTCAACGACGTGGCGTGGTCGCGCACGACGCAGTTGTTCCAGAACATCAGCGGCCTCCTCGATCCCCGCCAGGGTCGTGGCCTCTTCGCGACCTTCCACGCGCATTATCCCTTCGCGCGCTGGCCCCTCGACCACGTCTTCTTCAGCGAGCATTTTCTGCTGTCCGGGCTGAAGCGGCTCGACGGCGTCGGCTCCGATCATTTCCCGATCTCGGTCACCCTGTGCCGCGCACCGCACGCAGCGGCCGTGCAGGACAAACCCTCCGCCACGGCGGAAGACCACGAAGATGCGCAGGCGGCGATCGAGGCCGTGCGCTGAACTTGCCGGACCATCCCTCGGCTCGCCGGTGGCGACCCAGTCCCAAATGGTCCGGCCCGAGGGCTCGACCTCGCGGGCGAGACCGGTGGGATCGCATCCGGCACGGACCGGATCGACCATCCGCGGCCGCGCATGCGGAACGGGTCTCGGGCATCGGATAAAGACCCCGCGCGAAAGCGTTCTCGATCGCCACCGAACCCGGGGCGATCCCGGATGCGACGAGTGGTCTTGGACGCTGTCTGCGCGGTCGAGGGCCGGGTTAAGGGAACGAGGCTCAATCGGCGGCCTGGGTGATGGCGCGGTCGACGTTCACGCGGGCCGCCCAGTCCTTCGTGCTGTCCTGGCCCTTGAGCGAGATGAGCCGGGCGCCGCTCACGTCGACGTTCTTGAAGTCCGCGCCCGTGACCGTCGCGCCCGTGATGTTGGCGCCCGACAGGTCGGAGCCCATCAGCACCACGTCGGTCAGGTCGGCATCGGTCAGGTTGGCGTATTCCAGGCGCGAGCGACCGAGGTTCGCCCCCTTCAGGTTGGCGCCCTTCAGGTTCACCGAAACGAAGACGGCACGCATCAGGCCCATGGACTGGTTCTTGATGTCGGCGCCCCCCTTGAGGTCGACCAGCGTCGCCCCGGCCATGTTGGCGCCCCTGAAGTCGCCGATGGGCATGGAGCGGCTGAGGTCGGCCCCACTGAGGTTCGCGTCGCGGGCGGTGATGCCGAACATCTTGGCGTCGACGAGCTTGGCGCCGGAGAGGTCGGCCTTGATGATCCAGGCCTGCTCCAAGTTCGCGCCGGTCAGGTCGGCACCACGCAGGTTCGCCGTGTTGAGGCGGGCGGTTCGCAGGTTCGCGCCCTTCAGGTTCAGGCCCGATAGGTCGAGCCCGGCGAGTGCCTTGTCGGAGAGGTCGATGGGCTTGCCGTCGGCCTTGGCGATCATCGCCTCGACGTCGGACCGGGTCATCTCGGCCGTGGTCATCGCCGCCGAGCCCATGTCGGCCCCGAGCAGGAGATCCTGCTCGGCGTGGGCCGGGGTGGCCAGGAGGATGGACGCAAGCAGAAGGGGGGCGAGGCGGCGCATCGGTTTCTCCCGGTCACTTCGCCCGAGCCCAGGGAAAGCCTATGCTTCCCCATGATGTCGCCCGAACGGATTCTTGTTGTCTGCCGACGGTGGTACTGAGGGCGCTCGCAACCGTCTGTGACCCAGGTCACCGAGGTCTGTGGATCCCGAGACTTTCATGCATCGACCGGGGCATGGCGGCGACCGACGACCGCCAGCCCGAGGAGGATCATCATGCAAAGCGCCCATCAGATCGAGCGCTGGATCGAGCGCTTTCCGGTGGTCCGGGATTTCAGCGCGAGCCATCTCCAACTCGCGCGGGGCACCGTCGCCTTCCCCACGCTCGAGGCGGGCGCGATCGCCTACGAGCTCGAAGATCCTTGCGCGAATTACCTCATGTGCATCGATGGCCGGACCAGGGTCTTCCGGATGTCGGAGGGCGGCCGGGAGATGCTGATCTACAAGGTCGGGGCCGGCGGCACCTGCGTCCTGACCACCCAGTGCCTGCTGTCGGGCGGTGGCTTCCCGGCGCAGAGCGTCGCGGAGGCGCGGACCGAGCTGGCGGCTTTGCCGGCCGACACCTTCCGCCAGCTGATGCGGGACAGCACCGCCTTCCGGGACTTCGTCCTCGACGACTACACCAAGCTCCTGTCGGCGGTCTTCGACCTCGTCGAGGAAATCGCCTTCGCACCCCTGGAGCAGCGCCTCGCCCGGCGGCTGCTGGCCGAGGCCGACGCGCACGGCATCGTCTGGAAGACGCACCAGCAACTCGCGTCCGACGTCGGGAGCGTGCGCGAGGTCGTCAGCCGCCTCCTCGGGGAATGGGCGGACGGCGGCCTGGTCGAAATTCGTCGGGGTCAAGTTCAGGTCATCGACCGGGCCGCGTTGACGGCCGGAAGGCCGAACCACCATTGAACCAACCCATCGGGAGTCGCTGTCCGGATGCCGGAGTGCAGTCGGATCGATGCTCCGTCACGACCGGTAGCGCAGTGCCTCGACCAGCAGGGCGAACGCAGGCGAAGGCCGGCTGCGCGACGGGTAGTAAAGGTGATAGCCGGAGAATGGCGGGCACCAGTCATCCAACACCCGAACGAGTCGGCCGTCGTCCAGGCATGCCTGAACCTGGTCCTGTGACAGGTAGGCGATCCCAAAACCGCCGAGCGCCGCCTCCTGGATCAGGGAGACGGTGTTGAAGACGAGTTGCCCCTCCATCCAGACGCGGACATTCCGTCCGCCTTTCTCGAACTCCCAGGCGTAGAGCCCCCCGTGCGTCGGCTGGCGCAGGGTGATGCAGGAATGGTCGGTGAGCTCCTCAGGTCGTCGCGGAATCGGACGATCCGCCAGGTAGGAGGGCGCCGCCACGGCTGCCATGCGCATGTCGGGGCTGATCCGGACCGCGGCCATATCCTTGGCCACCGTCCCGCCCAACCGAACGCCGGCGTCGATGCCCTCTGCGACGATGTCGGTCAGGCCGTGATCGACGATCGTCTCGACCTTGATCTCCGGGTGGTCGGGTAGGACCCGGCGCAGGGCGGGCCAGAGAATCGTTTGCGCCGCGTGCTCGTCCGCGGTGATCCGAATGGTTCCGGCCGGCTTGCCGCGGATCTCGGCCAGATCGACGAGGCCGGCCTCGATCTCGTCGAAGCGCGGCCCCACGGCCTTGAGAAGGCGCTGGCCGGCCTCGGTCGCCGATACGCTTCGCGTCGTGCGCGCGAGCAGCCGTATGCCGAGGCGCGCTTCCAGCGCCCGGACGGTCTGGCTGAGGGCCGGCTGCGACACCCCGATCTGTGCAGCCGCCTTCGTGAAGCTACCCGCCCGCGCCACGGCGACGAAGGCGCTCAGGTCGTTGAGGCTCTCGCGCAACATCCATAAGTCCTGCTCATAACCCCATGTTCATTTGAACATCTAATCGGGTCCGATCTCGAGCGCTAGCTTCCGATCCGGCATCGCAGGCGGCTCCAAGCCGTCCGGACACGCAAGCCGATCGGATACGACGGAGCATAGCCATGGACATCAGACGCGTGGGCTCGCAGCCCTCTCGCAAGGGCCCGGGCGAGTGGTTCACCGGTACGGTCCGCATCGATCCGCTCTTCGACGCGACGGAGCCCGCCCGGACCAGCGCTGCCCTCGTCACCTTCGAGCCGGGCGCCCGCACGGCCTGGCACACCCATCCGCTCGGGCAGACGCTGGTCGTCACGGCCGGTTGCGGTCGGGTCCAGCGCGAGGGCGGTCCCATCGAGGAGATCCGTCCCGGGGACGTGGTCTGGTTTCCGCCCGGCGAAAAGCACTGGCACGGCGCCGGCCCGACCACCGCGATGAGCCACATGGCCATCCAGGAAGCGCTGAACGGCAGTCCCGTCGACTGGATGGAGACAGTCTCCGACCGGCAGTACGGCGCCTGAATCTCGCCCTCGACCTTCGACACCCTGGGAGCGGCGGCTTGCCCATGAACCCGAACGAAGCCTGCGCGGACGAGGCTGCCCTCCGGCACGAGACACCGGCCGCCGGATGGGGGGCGGTCTTCGCACTGACCCTCTGCGTCGGGACGCTGATCGCCTCCGAGTTCATGCCCGTCAGCCTGCTGACGCCGCTGGCCGCCGACCTGCAGATGACCGAAGGGCACGCCGGCCAGGCCATCGCCGTCTCCGGCCTCTTCGCGGTGCTGACGAGCCTCGTCATCTCGTCGTCCACCCGCGGGATCGACCGCCGCACCGTTCTGCTGGCGCTCACCGTCCTGATGATCGCCTCGGGCCTGATGGTGGCCTTCGCGCCGAACACCGTGGTCTTCATGGCCGGGCGCGCCCTGGTCGGCGTCGTCATCGGCGGTTTCTGGTCGATGTCGACCGCCACGGTGATGCGTCTCGTGCCGGCCGCCGAGCTTCCGCGCGCCCTTGGCCTGCTCAACGGCGGCAACGCCCTGGCGACCACGGTGGCCGCACCGCTGGGCAGCTTCCTCGGGGCGCACATCGGCTGGCGCGGGGCCTTCTTCTGCGTCGTCCCGCTGGGGTGCGTGACGCTGGCCTGGCTTTTCATGAGCCTGCCCGCGATGCCCTCCGACCGGACGGCCCGGGGCGGTACGGTGTTCCGGGTGCTGCGCCGGCGCCAGGTCCCCCTCGGGATGCTGTCGGTGGCGCTGTTCTTTCTGGGGCAGTTCGCCCTCTACACCTATCTGCGTCCGTTCCTCGAGACGGTCCCGCGCGTCGACGTGACGACGCTCTCCCTGATCCTGTTCGGCACCGGCGCGGCGGGGCTCATCGGCAGCTACCTCATCGGATTCCTGCTGACGTCACGCCTCTTCAGCCTCCTCATCGTCATTCCCCTCCTGATGGCGGCCATCGCGGTCGCCCTGACGATGGTCGGCGGTTCTCCGGCGGCGTCGGCCATCCTGCTCGCCGGATGGGGTCTCGTCGCGACCGCGGCACCCGTGGCGTGGTGGACCTGGCTGAGCCGGGCGCTTCCCGACGAGGCCGAGGCCGGCGGCGGGCTGCTGGTCGCGGTGGTGCAACTGGCGATCGCGCTCGGCGCCACCCTCGGCGGCCTCGCCTACGACGCGAGCGGGTACCGCGCCACCTTCGCCGTCAGCGCCGTCGCGCTGTGCGCCTCGGCGCTCGCCGCCACCCTCGCCTGGCGCCAGAGGCCGCTCGAAGCCGGTTCCACCCCGCACGGGCAGGAGGCCCTCACATGAAACGCAGCGCACGCGCCGCGACGCTCCTGACCGTGATCCTGGCCTCCAGCCTGGCCGCAGGAGCCATCGTCCACGCAGAGCCCGCCCAGGACCGGCGGCCACCCTCGACTCCCACCAGAAAGGCGCCCGCGATGGGAAGCGTCCTGATCCGGTTCGGCGGCGAAACCGTCACCGCGACCCTGGAGCCCGGCGAGGCCGCCCGTGCCTTCCGGGCGCTGCTGCCACTCACCCTGAAGCTGACCGACTACAACGCCACCGAAAAGATCGCCGATCTGCCGAGGCGGCTCCCGGTCCTGGGCGAGCCGGCCGGCATCGACCCGGAGCCCGGCGACCTCACCTATTACGCCCCCTGGGGCAACCTCGCGATCTTCTACAAGGATTTCGGATCTTCGCGCGGGCTCGTTCGCCTGGGCCGGCTGAGGCGCATCCCCGATGCGTTCCGCCAGCCCGGACCGGTCACGGTGACCATCGAGCCGGCCCCGTGACGGGCAAGCCCCCGAGGTCGCGGGTCCTCGCCCGGACTCTCCTCGTCCTGGCCTGCCTCATGGGGACGGCCGGAGGGACCTTGGCCGACGAGGCGCCCGGCGCGCTGGGGTACGACGCGCGGACGCGCGGACCGGTGCCCATTCCGCCCGGCGAGCGCGATCTGCAAAGCGTCGTCGCACAGCCCTGGTTCAAGGTCTCCGACGTGGGGATCCCCCTGGAGGGACCGTCCTTCGACCGGGCAGGGGACCTGCTGTTCACCGATGCCGGGACCGGAAGGGTGCTGCTGCCGGGCCGGGACGACGGCCACCACCTGAACTCCACCAGCATGGCGCTGCGGCCCGGCACGGACGACCTCCTCATCGTCACGAACGATGGCGCGGGCGGCCAGGGCTCGACGATCTTCCATGCCCGGGCCTTCGCGAAGGCACTGCCGCTCTTCTCTCATCGATGACGCCGGCCCCCGATCCGAAAACGGAAACCACCACCATGAGAACCAACGAAACGGTGTCCCTGCCGGCGCCCGCGGCAGGCCCGGACGGCCGCGTGACGGTCTGGACGAGACGCGCGGTTGCCGCCCTCCTCATGGTCGTCGGGCTCGGCCTCGGTGCCGGGGGTGCGGCGCTGGCCTGGTACGGTGGATCGCCGTACTACCTGCTGACCGGGGTCGCTGTCCTCGTGAGCGGCATCATGGTCTGGCGCCGCGATCCGCGTGGCATTCCGCTCTATGCCGCGATGCTGATCTGGACGACCGCCTGGGCGGTCTGGGAGGTGGGCTTCGAGCCCTGGCAGCTCCTGCCCCGCCTGCTCGCGCCCTTCGTCCTCGGCTTGGCGCTCCTGCTTCCTGCCGTGCGACGCGCCGGGCCACGCCGGCCGGCGGCGGCCCTGGGCTGGCCGGCCTTCGCGGGCGCGCTCCTCCTCGCCCTGGCGGCAGGCGGCCTTCTCCACCCGGACGGACCGGCCGAACCCATCCTGCGCCGGGGCATCGCCGACCGTGCCCCAGGCCCCCTGGCGCAACCGCTCGCGCGGATCGACCGCGAGGATTGGCCGGCCTTCGGCAACGACCAGGGCGGCACCCGTTTCAGTCCGCTCGCCGATTTGACCCCGCAGAACGTCGGCGGGCTCGAGGTCGCGTGGGAGGCCGAGACCGGCCCCGACACGCCCGGACCGGCGACCGCCCTGGAGGCGACGCCGATCATGGTCGGTGACGCCCTCTACCTGTGCGACGGCCACAACCGCGTGCTCGCCCTCGACGCCGAAACGGGCCGCGAGCGCTGGCGCCACGACATGTCGAACGGCACCCCGCCCTCCGGCAAGCCCTGCCGCGGTGTCGCCCATTACGCCGTGCCGGACATGACCGGCCCGTGCGCGCACCGCGTCATCGCCGCGAGCCAGACGCCGGAGCTGATCGCCCTCGACGCGGCCACCGGCCAGCCCTGCACCGATTTCGGCAAGGACGGCCGGGTCGACCTTCGCGAGGGCATCAGCGCCTATCCCAGAGGCCAGTACTACGTGAGTTCGGCCCCGCAGATCATCCGTGGCAAGGCGGTGGTCGGCGGCGGCATCCCGGACGGCCAGTTCTGGGGCGGCCCCTCCGGCGTGATCCGCGCCTTCGACGCCCGCACCGGCGACCTCGCCTGGGCCTTCGATCCCGGCCATCCCGACCGCATCGGCGCGCCGCCCCCGGGCGAGACCTACACGCCGTCCTCGCCCAACAGCTGGGCGCCGATCAGCGCCGACGAGGCGCTGGGGCTGGTCTACCTGCCGATGGGCAACGCCACGCCGGACAACTTCGGCGGCCTGCGCCGGCCGTTCGACGAGGAGGTCTCCAGCGCCGTCATCGCCCTCGACGCCGAGACGGGGCGCCTGCGCTGGAGCTTCCAGGCGACCCACCACGACATCTGGGACTACGACACCCCATCGCAGCCAACCCTCGTCGACCTGCCCACCGCGAACGGGGTTCGCCCGGCCCTGATCCAGCCGACCAAGCGCGGCGAGGTCTTCGTGCTCGACCGCGAGACCGGTCGGCCCATCAAGCCCGTCACCGAAGTGGCGGCGCCGCAGGGCGACATCGGTGCCGGCGAACGCCTGGCGCCGACACAGCCCGCTTCCCTCGACCTTCCGGCCTTCCGGGGCGCGACCCTGCGGGAGTCCGACATGTGGGGCGCGACACCCCTCGACCAGATGCTCTGCCGCATCCTGTTCCGGCAATCGCGCTACGAGGGCCACCTGACGCCGATCACCCTGGGCAAGCCCGTCCTGATCGATCCGGGCTCGGTCGGCGGCGTGAACTGGGGCAGCGCCTCCATCGATGTCGACCGGGGCATCATGATCGCCAACTGGATGCGGTTCCCCGACCGGGTCGAGCTCGTGACCCGCGAGGTGGCGAACCAGCGCCAGCTCACGCTCTCGGACGGCCAAAGCCCCGGCGGCGACGCCGACCGGCCGATGCTGAACACGCCCTACGGTGCCTATGGCGGGTTGTTCATGTCGCCGCTCGGCGTACCCTGCACCGCCCCGCCCTGGGGCCTGACCGCCGCCGTGGACCTGACGAGCGGGCGACTGCTCTGGTCGAAGCCCCTCGGGACGGCGCGCGACACCGGTCCGCTCGACATTCCCTCGATGCTGCCGCTGACGGTGGGAACCCCGGTGTCCGGCGGCGCCGTCACCACGCGCGGCGGCCTCGTCTTCGTCGGCGCCAGCATGGACCGAACCTTCCGTGCCCTCGACGTCGCGACCGGCCGCGAACTCTGGCAGGCCCGGCTCCCCGGGGGCGGCAACGCCACGCCGATGACCTACCGAAGCCCGGTGAGCGGTCGCCAGTTCGTGGTGGTGGCGGCCGGCGGCAAGCCTCCGCTGGCCATCAGCCTCGGCACCAAGCTCGTCGCCTACGCGCTGCCGCGCTGATCCCGACAGCGGCTTTAGAAGTCCCCTTCGAACCCATCCTGGAGAAACCGATGTCCCTGGCCCATGATTTCACCGGCAAGATCGCCTTCGTGACGGGTGCGACCAGCGGCATCGGTCGCGCCACCGCCCTGGCGTTCGCGAAGGCCGGCGCCGCCGTCACGGTCGCCGACGTATCCGAGGAGGGCAATCTCGAGACCGCCCGGCTGATCGAGGAGGCCGGCGGACGCGTGCTCGCGGTCCGGTGCGACGTCAGCGAGGCCGGGGACGTGAAGGCGGCGCTCGACCGGACGATCCGGACCTTCGGGCGGCTCGACGTCGCCTTCAACAACGCCGGCATCGAGCAGCCGATGGCGCCGGTCGCCGAGATCGAGGACAAGGACTTCGACCGCATCGTCGCGATCAACCTGCGCGGCCTGTTCCTCTGCATGAAACATCAGGTCCCGCTGCTGCTGAAGGCCGGGGGTGGTGCCATCGTCAACACTTCGTCGGGTGCCGGCGTGAGGGGCTTCGCGGGCCAGGCCGCCTACGCCGCGACCAAGCATGGCGTGATCGGCATGACCAGGAGCGCCGCCCTCGACTATGCCAAGCACGGGCTTCGCATCAACGCGATCTGCCCGGGCATCGTCGATACCCCGATGATGCAGCGTTTCACCGGGGGCACCCCGGACGGCATCGCACGGGTGATCGCCCAGGAACCCGTCGGACGGATGGGCAGGCCCGAGGAGATCGCGGCCGCCGTGCTGTACCTGTGCTCGGACCTCGCGGCCTTCACGATCGGGCACGCCATGGTGGTGGACGGTGGCCAGACGGTCGGCTGACTCCCGACCGCTCACCCTCGGTATCGGAGCGCCTCCAAGATGACCGTGAAGGCCGGCGCGGGCTGGCGGCGGCTCGGATAGTACAGGTGGTAGCCCGGGAAGGGCTCGCACCAGTCCTTCAGGAGACGGACCAACCTGCCCTCGGCCACGTCCTGCGCGACGTGGTCCTCCGGCAGGTAGGCCAACCCGAGCCCCGAGAGCGCCCCGTCCCGGATCAGGCGTAGGCTGGTGAACACCAGTTGCCCCTCGACGCGCACGGCGAGGGCCTGTCCCCTCCGCTCGAACTCCCAGGGATAGAACCCTCCGCGGGTCGGACGGCGCAGGTTGATGCACCGGTGGGCGGTGAGGTCCTCGGGGTGCTTGGGCCTCGGGCGCTTCCTCAGGTAGGCCGGCGCCCCGACCACCGCCATGCGCATGTCCGGCCCGATCCGCACGGCGACCATGTCCTTCTCGATATGCTCGCCGATGCGCACGCCGGCGTCGAAGCGCTCGGCCACGATGTTGGTCAAGGCCTGCTCGGTGACGACCTCGACCGAGACATCGGGATAATCCGGGAGCAGGCGCGCCAGGACCGGCCATAGGACCGTGACCGCCGCGTCCTCGGGCGCCGTGATGCGGACGGTGCCGGCGGGCTTGTCCCGCAGTTCCGTCAACGCGGACAGCTCGACCTCGATCTGCTCGAACTGCGGGCCCACGATCCGCAGCAGGCGCTCACCCGCCTCGGTCGGGATGGCACCGCGGGTGGACCGGGTCAGCAGGGGTACGCCGAGCCGGGCCTCAAGTCCTTTCAGGGCATGGCTGAGGGCCGATTGCGTGACGCCCAGGCGGGTCGCCGCGCGGGTGAAACTACCTTCCCGCGACACCGTCGCGAAGGACAGCAGGTCGGTCAGGTCCGTGCGCGCCATCGGCGACCTCTTCGATGCAGTCGGTTGGGTGGGCGCCACCGCCCGGGACCGCGCCGTCGCCGATCCATAAGTTTGGCTCATGACCCTATGTGGCGAGACGGCACTAATCAACGAGGGGTGAAGCGCTACCCTAGAGTCGATCAAAGGTGCCCGTTTCGCCCCCGGGCATCCCCTTCGATGGCCCGCCATCGTGCCATCGCCCCCTACAGCAGGCCCGGAGACCACGATGGGAAGATCCGCAGATTACGACGTGAATCGGAGAGACCTGATGGTTGGAGCGTCGGCTGCCGCGACCCTTGGCGCCGTCCCGACGGTTGCGGGGGCCGCACCCGCGTCGGCCGGCG
>NZ_LMQK01000009.1:0-57257 GCF_001424525.1 Methylobacterium sp. Leaf399
CGGAAGCGACCCTCGCCTCCGCACAAGCCTTCCTCTACGCCGCCGCCGTCATGATCCTCGTCCGAAGGCTGGCGCAAGCATCATGACTTATCGGACAGACTCTGAGGCTCTTGAAGCTAAGGCGCCACTTTCAGAAAGTGATCCTTGTCCCGGTAGACCGATCCGGACGGCAAGCCGACGGCGGATGTCGGCAGGTTGCTGAATCTGATGTTTCGGCCCGGACCTGGATCGATGACGAGACTGTTCGTGGCTTTCTCGAAGTGGATCGTCACCCCGAGCAGTGTGTCGGAATAGAATTTCGCGCCGAGGCTGTCCGGAGTGGAAGTGCCAGCGAAGTCGATTTTCTGCCCTATGCCGAGGACGATGGCGCGCTGGTCGCTGCCGAAGTCGGCGGGCGTGAAGTCCAGGCCGCGCCTCGCCGCGCCGGCAGGAGCGTAGAACGCATCGATGGGCTGACTGCCGAGGGACTGTGGCCGGTCGTGGACCCAGACCTGCTGCAGCTCGTTTCCCCTGCTCGTGCGGACATAATTGCGAACCGCGCCGATGGCCGTGACAGCGGCGCCGTTGTCGGAGAAGACGAATTCGCTTTCGTTCAGGTAGGCCCCGGCCGCGGTCGCTTCTGCGCTGATGTTGCCATTGCGCGAGACGATGGCTGGGTTCGCCAGCCAGTGCGTTGCGCCTGCGCGCGTGGAATAGACGCTTCCGAAGAAGGTGGACCCGACGAGATCGCCCTGTCCGCCATGGTAGACACGAAGGTTGTCCGCGAAAATCCCGCTGCGTCCCTTCGCGTGATCCCCCGGAGCGGTGTTGAAGCCCGCCGTATTGTCGAAGACCCTGAACGTCTGCGACAGTTGGGGAAAGTTCGTGTAGGTTCTGCGCGGCGCCGAGGTAGCACCCGCTCCGATGAAGCTGTACGCGACGCCGCCGGGCAGCGCCTTGCTCCAATCGCCGTCGAAAGCCTTCAGACGGTCATCCGAGACCTCCGGAAGGGGCGCTGTGACGAAGGACCGGTGCGGGGCCTCGGCGATGCCGCCCGCACCTGTGGAATCCGCACCGACCACGAGTTGGCCCGGGCCCATGTAGGTCTTACCGATGGCTTCATGGTGCTTGAGCGTCGTCGGGTAGCGGCCCGGCGGCAACATGATCCGTTTGGCGTCACTCGCCTCGGCTGCCCGGAATGCGGCGGTCCAGTCGCCGTTCACGGGGCCGCCGAAATCGAGGATGCTAGGAGTCTTTCCATCATGATCAGCGAAATGGCGGTTGATAGTCCCGTTGCCGGGCTTGATCCGTGGGTCACCCAGGCCGGGCGGAGAGGGCTGTGGGTCCAACGCCAGCGCGCCGAGGGGGGCGAACCCGATTAAGATACCGGGCAGGGCCCGTAGGAGCTCGAGCCGCATCAGGCAAACCATTTTTTTTTGGCCCCAAAAATGCTTCTTGGCACTAAAAGCAATGCCGCTCCAGGGGTTATCATCGGTGGAATTTTCAGCCGCCCTGAGACCGTGCTTGATGGGAGACCTACAGACGTACGGGATCCGACGATCTGATGGCGACTTGCCGATAGGCATCAGATGGCTCGCTCACAGCAGTCGGCGCGCTCGTCAGCGTGGAGATGCCGTAGTATTTGGGCGGTATACCCTTCATCAAGTTCTTGACGATGGATCGGGCGTGGAAAATAAGCTTAAAGGCCATGCATGTAGATCGATTGCTGCAGCCCGATCGCCGGTCGCGGACATGATCGCCTTCATCGACGACCAACGCGGCACCTACGGCATCAAGCCGATCTTCAGGCCGCTGCCAATTGCCCCGTCGACGACCTATACGCACGCTGCGCAACGCGTTGGATCCCGGCAGGCAAAGAGATCCGGCGCGTCGTCGAGCCGAACGTCCACGTTTCCGGCTGATCTTCTCAGCCAGCCCGGTCCAAAGCCAGCCGGTCGGGTCACGTCGGGTGACCGAATGATCGACACCCCCGCGGAACACTCGCCATTGGGCCGTGTTCGCGTCGATGGAACTCTATCTGGTCGGTCTTGCCGGTTTCGGCGCCCTGGTCCTGCTCACGGCGTGGCTTCCGATGGTGCTGCGGCAGTTGCCGTTGTCGCTGCCGATCTGCTGCGTCGGGCTCGGGGCCGGGCTGTCGGCCCTTCCGGGTGCGTCCGATCTCGTCCCGCACCCCGAGCGGCATCTGGCGCTGATCGAGCACATGACCGAGCTCGTGGTCATCGTCTCGCTGATGGGGGCCGGCCTCAAGATCGACCGGCTGGTCGGCTGGCGCAGCTGGATCCTGACCTGGCGCCTGCTCGGTGTGGCCATGCCGCTCACCATCCTGGCCCTGGCGGGCCTGGCCTCGGGGCTGCTCGGGCTCGGCGCCGCCGCCGCCCTCCTCCTCGCCTCGGCGCTGGCGCCCACCGACCCGGTGCTCGCCTCCGACGTCCAGGTCGGGCCGCCCTCCCAGGGACAGGAGGACGAGACGCGCTTCGCCCTGACCTCCGAGGCCGGCCTCAACGACGGCCTCGCCTTCCCCTTCGTCCACCTCGCCATCGCCCTCACCGCCGCCGGCGGCATCGGGGGCTTCGGGCTCGGGGCGATCGGCGAGTGGCTGAGCCTGTCGGTCCTGTGGAAGATCGGGGCCGGCGTCGGGCTCGGCGCCGTCATCGGCCGGGGGCTCGGCTGGCTGACGTTCCACCTGCCCCATCGGGCGAGGCTGTCGCGGACCGGCGACGGCTTCGTGGCACTGGGCATCACCTGCCTCACCTACGCCACCGTCGAGGCCGCCCACGGCTACGGCTTCATCGGTGTCTTCGTGGCCGCCCTGGCGCTCCGCTCGGCCCATCGCAGCCACGACTACCACCACACGATGCACGATTACGCCGAGGCGCTGGAGCGCCTCCTGATGATGGTCGTCCTCGTGGCCTTCGGCGCGACGCTCCTGGGCGGTGGGCTCCTGGCGTCGCTGACCTGGCGCAGCGTCGCCTTCGCCGTCCTCGCCCTTCTGGTGGTGCGGCCGCTGTGCGGCTGGATCAGCCTGATCGGTTCGGGGCGGGAGGCCCGCGAGCGCGCGGTGATCGGCTTCTTCGGCATCCGCGGCATCGGCACGATCTACTACCTCGCCTACGCCCTCGGTCACGCCGCCTTCGAGCAGGCCGGTCTCCTCTGGAGCACGGCCGGCGTCACGGTCCTCCTCTCCATCGTCATGCACGGGGTGAGCGTCACGCCGGTGCTGAACGCCCTCGATCGCCGCAGGGGGGGCGATTCCGGTGCCGAGCAGCTGGATCTGCCGTTCGATGCGTCCCGGCCGCTGCCGTCGTGAGGCGAGCACGGGCAACGGGCACATCGGCCACTGGCGGAGGCCCGCCGATCGTGGTTAAGGCCAGGGAATGCAGCCCGCCCCCTCGACCATCGACGACGCGACGGCCGCCCGGGTCGAGGCCGCCCTCGCGGCGCTCTCGCGGGCGGACGCAGGCGCCCCTACGGACCTGAAGGGACTCGTGCTGAGCCGGGCCGCTTTGGCGGACCGGATCGGCGAGGGCCCGGCCCCGCCGTGGTGGGACGCGGTCCGCTGCGGCCTGGCGCTGGCGGGTCGCGACCTGTCCGGCGCGGGCCTGGAGGGGACCGACCTGTCCGGCGCCAACCTCTCGGGTGCGCGCATGGCGGGCGCGCTCGGGCGCTCGGCCCGGTTCACCGGCGCCACCATCGAGGAGACCGACTTCACCGGCGCCGACCTGAGCGGGGCCTGCTTTCGCGAGGTCGCCGGCGGCGAGGTCCGGTTCGACGAGGCGATGCTCGAGGACGCCCGGTTCGACGGCGCCGCCATGCGGTTCGCCCGGTTTCCCCGCGCGCTCCTCGACGGGGCCGCCTTCAACGGCGCCGACCTGTGGGGGGCCGTGCTCACCGGGGCGGACGCCGACTACACCCTGTTCCGGGGCACCCGCCTCGACGAGGCCAGGCTCGACGACGTCAACCTCACCCACGCCGATTTCGAGGGGGCGAGCCTGAAGAAGGCGCGGCTCACCGGCTCGCGCCTGCGCGGGGCCAATTTCACCGGGGTCAAGCTCGACGGCGCCGACCTGTCGAAGGCGGACCTCTCCGAGACGAGCCTGGTGCGGCTCAACCTCTCCACCTGCACCCTGACGCACGCCCGCTTCGCCGGGGCCTGGCTGAACGGGACGCGGATGCGCAGCGAGCAGCTTGGCGGGGCGGTGGGCGAGGAGATCGACGGCGACTACCACGGCGCGCAATCGAGCTACCTCGCCCTGGAGCAGAACTTCAAGAGCATCGGCGCCAAGGAGGAGGCGAGCTGGGCCTACAAGCGCGGCCGGCGGATGGGGCGGATGCAGGCGGGCCTCGAGGCCGGGCAGGCCTGGCAGGCCCGCGACGGGCGGGCGCTGTCCCGGCACGGCTACCGCTGGGTGTCCGACCGCTTCGTGGAGTGGCTGTGCGACTACGGCGAGAGCCTGTCGCGCATCGCCCGGGCCTTCCTGATCGTGATCTTCGTGTTCGCCGCCCTCTACGGTCTGGCGGGGGGGCTGATCCGCGAGGTCGGCGACGGCCGCGCGACCTACAACCCCCTCGATCTCGTGAGCTACAGCGCCCTCAACATGATGACGGCCAACCCGCCCGAGATCGGCATCAAGCCGGTCGGCCGCTTCACCAACCTGCTGGTGGGCCTCGAAGGGGCGGCCGGCATCATCCTGATGGGCCTGTTCGGCTTCGTGCTCGGCAACCGGCTGCGCCGGTAGGGCACGATCGGCCGGAGACGGTGGCGAACCGACCGGGCGAACGCCCGATTCCCTGCAACAGCGGCGTCCCCTCGGGCGTTTGACCGGAGCGGTCGCCCAGCGAACGCCGCCTCCGCATCCCCATCACAGGCAACCCCATGACCCTCGCCTTCCCCGCGCGACCAAAGAGCGGCTGGCGGCGGCGGCGCACCATCGCCGGCCTGCCGAGTTCGCCCACCGCCCTCGTCCTCATCGGCGTGGCCGCCGCCGCGGGGCTGGCCAATTACTTTCTGGGCGAGGCGAGCCGGAACGAGGCCGCCCGCAACAACGCCGTCCTGACCCAGACCGAGCGCCTGCTCTCGAACATGGTCGAGCTGGAGACGGGCATGCGCGGCTACGTGCTGTTCGGGGCCGCGGAGTACCTCGAGCCCTACGATGCCGCTCAAGGCAGCATCGACGGCCAGCTCGCGCAGGTCGACGATCTCTCCGACGGCAGCGACGCGCATGCGCAGGCCAAGGCCCTGCGCGCGGCCGTGGACGCCAAGCGGACCTATGCCGCCCGCGTCATCGCCCTGCGCCGGGACCAGAACTACGACGCCGCCGTAGCGGTGGCCCGCACCGGCGAGGGCAAGCGCACGATGGACGCGGTGCGCGCCGTCACCGGGCGCATCCAGGACCGGGCCACGCGGGCCCTGGCCGAGGGCGAGGGCCGCGACCGCTGGCGCGCCCTGCTGCTGTCGCTGGTCTCGATCGTCGCGACCCTGGCCGCCGTCGGGCTGCTGGCCCGCCTCGCCATGGTGCGCCGTCGCGAGGAGCTTCGCACCGCCGCCCTCCTCGACGGCGTCTTCGCCAACGCCCCGGTGGGGCTCGGCTTCCTCGACCGCTCCTTCGGCATCCGCCACATGAACCGGGCGCTCGCCACCATGAACGAGCGCGGCTTCGGCGCCGACCTCGGGGCGCCGATCTGGTCGATGCTGCCGACCCTGGAGGAGCAGCTGACGCCCAAGCTCGTCGCCGCGCGCGACGAGGGCCTCGTGACCACCAACGTCGACGTGGCGGTGCCCGCCCCCAGCGCGCCAAACGGCGTGCGGCATTTCCAGATGAGCTTCTATCCCCTGCGCGGCGGCTCGGCCGGGCCGGGATCCGCCACCGACGGCGTCGGCCTCGTCGTCTCCGACGAGACTCTGCGAAAACTCTCCGAGGAGCGCATGCGCCACTCCGAGGAACGCTTCCGCTCGCTCACCCAGGCGACCTCGGCCATCGTCTGGACCACGACGCCCGACGGCCGCTTCGAGCGGGTTCCCTCCGAATGGACCCGCTTCACCGGCCAGAGCCCGCAGGAGGCCGCCGGCCACGGCTTCCTCGCCGCGATCTTCCCCGAGGACCGCGACCGGACCATGGAGGCCTGGAACCGGGCGGTGGCCACCCTCACCCCCTACGAGATCGAGCACCGCATCCGCCGCGCCGACGGCACCTGGCGCACGATGACGGCCCGCGCCGTGCCGATCCTGGAGGAGAACGGGACGATCCGCGAATGGGTCGGGGCGCATGGCGACATCACCGCCCGCAAGGAGGCCGAGGTCGCCCTGGAGGCCGCCAAGGAGGCGGCCGAGGAGGCCAACCGCGCCAAGAGCCAGTTCCTCGCCAACATGAGCCACGAGCTGCGCACGCCGCTCTCGGCGGTGATCGGCTATTCGGAGATGCTGCAGGAGGAGATGGAGGATCTCGGCGAGGAAAGCCTCCTCGTCGACATGCGCAAGATCGAGGCGAACGCCCGCCATCTCCTCGGGCTCATCAACGACGTCCTCGACCTCTCCAAGATCGAGGCCGAGCGCATGGAGATCTATGCCGAGGCCTTCCCCGTGGCCGACGTGGTGGGGGACGTCACCGCCACCGTGCAGACCCTGGTGGACAAGAAGGGCAACACCCTCGCCCTCGACCTCGCGCCGGACCTCGGCGAGGCGCGTACCGACCAGACCAAGCTGCGCCAGGGCCTCATCAACCTCCTGAGCAACGCCGCCAAGTTCACCGAGAACGGCAGCATCACCCTCGCCGCCTCCCGCTTCGCGCGCGACGGGGCCGACTGGCTGAGCTTCCGCGTCTCCGACACCGGCATCGGCATGAACCCCGAGCAGCAGGCCAAGCTGTTCCAGCGCTTCACCCAGGCCGACGCCTCCACCACCCGCCGCTTCGGCGGCACCGGCCTCGGGCTCGCCATCACCCGCGCCTTCGCCGAGATGCTGGGGGGGCACATCGGGTTCGAGAGCGAGGAGGGGGTCGGCACCACCTTCACCCTGGAGATCCCGGCGACCTACGTCGGCACCTCGCCGATGGATGCCCTGGCGAACGACGAGGCGGGCACCGACCGTTCGGCCGGGACCGGCCGCGTGCCGGGCGGCCAGGTCCTGATCATCGACGACGATCCCTCGACCCGCGACCTGCTCGCCCGCTACCTCGTGAAGGACGGCTTTGCCGTCGTCACCGCCGGCGACGGCCGCGAGGGCATCGAGAAGGCCAAGGCCCTGCGCCCGCGCGTCATCCTCCTCGACGTGACCATGCCGCGCATGGACGGCTGGTCGGTGCTGCGCACCCTGCGCGCCGACCCCGACCTCGGGGCGACGCCGATCATCATGGTGACGGTGCTCGACGAGCAGAACCTCGCCTTCTCGCTGGGCGCCACCGACTATCTGCAGAAGCCGATCGAATGGGGGCAGCTGAAATCGGCGATGGAGCGGTTCAAGCCCTCCGAGCACGAGGGCCCGGTTCTCATCGTCGACGACGACCCCGACACCCGCGAGCGCATCGCCACCCTGCTCACCCGCGAGGGCTGGCGGGTGGCCGCGGCCGAGAACGGCGTGGCCGGCCTGGAGGCCACGGCGGCGCGAAAACCCTGCCTGATCCTGCTCGACCTGATGATGCCGGAGATGGACGGGTTCGGCTTCCTGCGGGCGCTGCGCGCCCACCCGGAGTGGCGCGACATCCCCGTGGTGGTGCTCACCGCCAAGGACATCACCGCCGACGACCGCCGGCGCCTGGCCGGCCAGGCCGACCGCGTGCTGCAGAAGGGCGGCCTGAGCCTCAACGACCTGTCGGATTCGCTGCGGACGCTGGTGGGGGCGGGCGTGTGAGAGACACCCTTCGATAGGTTCGCATCGGCGACCGAACGCCTCTCTCCTCCCCCTTGCGGGGAGGAGCCGGAGGTGGGTGTGGCGGTGTTGACCCTCAGCCCGTCGAGGCCGGCGGGATCACCCCCACACGCGCGTCCCTCCCCGCAAGGGCGAGGGACGCGCGTCGAGGCGGATGCCTCCCTCACGAGACCTTGCGCGAAAACCCCAGCGCCGCGTCCAGCGCCCCGTTCAGGGTGGTGACGAGCACGTCGGCCGAGATTGTCCGGCGCAGGCGCTCGATCGAGGAGGGGTCGCGCTCGCGCCAGAACCCCACCAGCACCTTCACGCCGGGAAGCGCGATGCGGGCCTGGCGCACGTCGAGGCGGATCTGCGAGAGGCTGATCGGCTCGAGGTAGGAGAAGCAGACGAGCGCGATGCCCTCGCTCACCGGCGGCCGTTCGCCCTTGCGCAGGGCGGCGAGCGAGACGACCTGCGAGGCCAGGCCGTGCTGGCCGAGGATCTGGCTCAGCATCAGGGTCGCCGCCTCGTCGAAGGGGCCGCGGCTGGAGATGCACAGCACCGGGGCCGGGCCGCGCCAGGCCGGCAGGAGATCGTCCGAGCCGAGGACGACGGTGGCCGCGGCGCGGTCGGCCCCCACCGCCGCCACGGCCGCGGCGGCCTCGCGGTTGCCGAGCCTGTCCTTGAGCCGGCGGGGATCGCGCGGCTTGGCGCGAAGATTGAGCAACCCGCCCAGTTGCCCGACCACCGTGCGCATGGCCGCGCCGACCTCGTCCTGGCGCTCCCAGTCGAGGGTCCCGCGCGCCAGGTCCTCCTGCGCCAGCCGCAGGCCGGCGAGCGCCACCTCGTCGTAGTAGGTGACGAGCGCCCGCGCCTTGAGGAACATCCGCCCCTGGTCGATCGCCTCGGCCGGGTCGCCGGCCAGCATGCGCTGGTAGAAGATCTCAGGCGGCGACAGCGCCGGCTGGTCGCCCAGGATCACGTCGAGGAACCAGAACCCGTCGATATGCCGCCCCAGCACCACGAGGCAGACCGTGATCGGGGTGGCGAGCACGAGGCCGATCGGCCCCCACAGGAAGGCCCAGATCGTCGCCGCCAGGATCACCGCGATGGGCGAGAGCCCGGTGGAATGGCCGTAGAGCAGCGGCTCGATCACGTGGCCGGCGATCGGCTCCACAACCACGAACAGGACGGCGACCGCCACCACCATGGTCCAGCCGGGATCGACGGCGGCGGCCACCACCAGGGGCAGGACCGCGCTGATCACCGCGCCGACGTAGGGGACGAACCGCAGGATCGCCGCCAGCGACCCGAACAGGATCGGGTTGGGCACGCCGATCAGCCACAGACCGACTCCGATGACGATGCCGAAGGCGACGTTGAGCACGAGCTGGGCGAGGAAGAACCGGCTGAGGCGGCCGACCGCGTCGTCGATGGCCGCGGTGGTGCGGCGCAGGTCGTTCGAGCCGGCCAGCCGGATCGCGCGGTTGCGCAGGTCCTCCCGCTGCAGGAGGATGAAGATGGTGAAGATCAGGATCAGGCCCGTGGTCGCCAGCGGGTGAAGGATCGGCTCGGCCACGGTGCGCAGGGTGCCGAGCAACCCGCCCTTCTCCGCCGCGATCTGGACGTGGAGCGGCCGCTCGAGGGTGCCCGCCTCCCCGGTCACGGGCTGCTCCTTCAGCTCGGGCTGCAGTTCGGTGCCGATCTCCTGCACCATGTCGAGCATGCGCGAGAGCGTGCCACTGCCCGCGGTCGCCTCCTTCAGGGCGGCGATCTTCTCGCGCATTGTGATCTGGTAGCGCGGCAGCTCGGAGGCGAGGTTGGCGGCCTCGTTGACGATGAGCAGGGTCACCCCGAGCAGCGAGCCGAAGGCGACGAGGACGACCGCCAGCACGGCCGCCACCCGCGGCGTGCGCAGGCGGCGCAGCAGCCGCACCGCCGGCACCAGGACGAAGCTGAGCAGGATCGCCAGGATCACCGGCACGAAGATCTCGCGGCCCAGCGACAGTGCCGCGGCGATGGTCATCACGAGGAGGCACGAGGCCAGCGCCGTGAAGATCGGCATCGCCTGCCGCAGGAGGCGGGCGGTGATCGGGTCGTCGCTCATGAAGGTGACGTCTCGTCCTGGGGAGCGACGGGCGTCTCGTCGTCGGACGGGACGCCGGGGAAAGCTGCGGTGCGATCAGTCGGCCGGTGCGGCGACCGCGGCGTTGATCTGGGTCAGCAGCTTGGAAAAATCCACGGGCTTGGGGTGGTAGTCGTTGCAGCCGGCCTGGATCGCCTTGTCGCGATCCCCCGACATGGCGTGGGCGGTGAGCGCGATGATCGGGATGCGCTGGGTGTCGGCGCCCGACTTCAGCGCACGGGCCGCCGACCAGCCGTCGAGGATCGGCAGGTTCATGTCGAGCAGGATGACGTCGGGGCGGCCGGAGCGGGCCTGCTGGATGCCGGCCTCGCCGTCGTGGGCGAGCATGACGTCGTAGCCGCGCCGCTTCAGCCGCCGGGACAGGAAGTCCCAGATCTCTTCATGGTCCTCGACGAGCAGTATCTTGACCATGGTGTCGTCCTGTCCGGCACACGTGAAGCTTCGGGTCGGCGAGGGAGATGCGAAAATCGGTCCCGTGGCGATCCGGGGACCAACGGCCGTCGCGAACTCCGTCGTTTTGCAACGCAGCAGCCCGTTCTTTAAGCGAGCGGCCTCTCCCACGGTTCCCATACTGACGCGGGCCTGCCACGCAAGTCGGCAGGTCTTGTCGCGGGCGGTTTTCGGGCCATGCCGGCTCGGAGTCGCCGCGGCGTCGGATTGTCGGGCGACCCTGCGCCTGCCATGGTCCGGGCATGGCCCAGACCCCTCCCCCTCGCTATTCCGCCGCCGAACTCGTCGCCGAGCTGCGCGAAGCGGCCGAGGAGATCGCCCCGGAGCTCAACGGCATCAGGGCGGAGGAGACCCTGGAGGGGGAATCGGCCCAGATGATCGAGGAGATGGCCGACGCCCTCAGGCGCATCGCGAACGGTGCGCCGCGCCCCCAGGACCTCGCCCGGGCCGCCCTGGACCCGCAGGGCCCGCTCAAGCCGTTCGGCAAGCCGAAGACCGTGGCCGCGTCCAAGAACACGAGCGCATCCAAGAATAAGGGCGCTCCCAAGACTACGGGCGCTCCCAAGACCGCAGGTGCGCCCGGGAGCACGGTCGTGCCGATGCAGAAGCCCCGCCGGTAAGACCGACCCTCCTGCCCTCCGCCGCCGGGATCATACCATTTCCCGTTGATCACTTCGTGATGCGGACATGGGCTTCGCTCAGGCGCCGCGCGGGCTCGGTGATACGGTTCCCGCTTGATCCAAGCGGAAACCGTATCACACGTCGAGGTTGGCGACGCTGAGCGCGTTGTCCTGGATGAACTCCCGGCGCGGCTCGACCACGTCGCCCATCAGCTTCACGAAGAGGTCGTCGGCGTCCTGGGTGTCCTTGACGCGAACCTGCAGCAGCGAGCGCACGTCGCGGTCCAGGGTCGTCTCCCACAGCTGCTGGGCGGTCATCTCGCCCAGGCCCTTGTAGCGCTGTAGCTGCAGGCCCTTGCGGCCGAACGCCATCACCGCCTCGAACAGGCCGACGGGGCCGTGCAGCACCGTCTCGTCGCCCTTGCGGGCGTAGGTGACGGGCTCGTCGTAGATCTCGCGCAGGGCCTCGGCCCGGTCGGCGAGGCGGCGGGCCTCCTGCGATCCGATCAGGGTGGCGTCGAGGCTGGCCACCTGGCGCACGCCGCGCAGGGTGCGCGACAGGACGTAGCCGCCCTCCTCCGCGCCGCCCTCCCAGCCGCGCTCGATGTCGTCGGCGATCCGGTCCATGCGTTCGGCGATGGTCGCCGCGTGGCGGCCGGCCTGCGCGCCGTCCTCGGCGACATCGGGGCGGAAGGCGCCCGCGATCAGGGCCTGCTCGACCACGGCCCGGTCGTAGCGGGTGTGGAGGGCCTGCATCAGGCCGCGGAACTGGCGCGCCTCCTCCACCAGGGCCTTGAGCTGCGCGCCGCCGAACTCGGTGCCCGAGGCGAGCCGCAGCACGGCGCCGTCGACGCCCGCGTCGATGAGGTAGTCCTCCAGCGCGCGCTCGTCCTTGAGGTAGATCGCCGACTTGCCCTTGGCGGCTTTGTAGAGGGGCGGCTGGGCGATGTAGAGGTGGCCGCGCTCGATCACCTCCGGCATCTGCCGGAAGAAGAAGGTCAGGAGCAGGGTGCGGATGTGGGAGCCGTCGACGTCGGCATCGGTCATGATGATGATGCGGTGGTAGCGCAGCTTGTCCGGGTTGAAGCCCTCCCGGTCGGTGGAGGAGCGCCCGATGCCCGCGCCCAGCGCGGTGATCAGCGTGCCGATCTCGGCCGAGGACAGCATGCGGTCGGCCCGCACCCGTTCGACGTTGAGGATCTTGCCGCGCAAGGGGAGTACCGCCTGGAAGTGGCGGTCGCGGCCCTGCTTGGCCGAGCCGCCGGCGGAATCGCCCTCCACCAGCAGGATCTCGCACTTGCTGGGATCGCGCTCCTGGCAATCGGCGAGCTTGCCGGGCAGCGAGGCGATGTCGAGGACGCCCTTGCGCGTCACCGTCTCGCGGGCCTTGCGCGCCGCCTCCCGGGCGGAGGCCGCCATGATGACCTTGGCCATCACCGAGCGGGCCAGCGCCGGGTTCTCCTCCAGCCAGTTGGAAAGGCCCTCGTTGAGGACGTTCTCCACCGCCGGGCGGACCTCGGAGGAGACGAGCTTGTCCTTGGTCTGCGACGAGAACTTGGGATCGGGCACCTGCACCGAGATCACGGCGGTCAGCCCTTCGCGGCAGTCCTCGCCGGTGAGCGAGATCTTCTCGCGCTTGGCGATGCCGGACGATTCCGAATAGCCGGTGATCTGCCGGGTCAGCGCCGCGCGGAACCCCGCCATGTGGGTGCCGCCGTCGCGCTGCGGGATGTTGTTGGTGAAGGGCAGCACCGTCTCGTTGAACGAGTCGTTCCACCACAGGGCGACCTCGACGCGGATGTCGTCGCGCACGGCCCGCACCATCACCGGCTTCGTCATGCCCTCGATGGGTTTGCGCGAGCGGTCGAGGTAGCGCACGAAGGCCTCGATGCCGCCCTCGTAGTAGAGTTCCTCGCGCTTGTGCTCGGCGTGGCGCGCGTCGGTGAGCACGATGCGCACGCCCGAATTGAGGAAGGCGAGCTCGCGCAGGCGCTTCTCCAGCGTCCCGTAGTCGAACTCGATCATCGTGAAGGTGTCGGTGGAGGGCAGGAACGACACCTCGGTGCCGCGTCGGCCGTTGCCCTCGCCGACGATCACCAGCGGCGAGACCGCGTCGCCGTGGCGGAACTCCATCGCGTGCTCCTTGCCGCCGCGCCAGATGCGCAGGCGCAGCCACTGCGACAGGGCGTTGACCACCGAGACGCCGACCCCGTGCAGGCCGCCGGAGACCTTGTAGGAATTCTGGTCGAACTTACCCCCGGCGTGGAGCTGGGTCATGATGACCTCGGCCGCCGAGACCCCCTCCTCCTTGTGGATGTCGGTGGGAATGCCGCGGCCGTTGTCGGAGACGGTCACCGAGCCGTCGGGGTTGAGGGTGACGGTGACGAGGTCCGCGTGGCCCGCGAGCGCCTCGTCGATGGCGTTGTCCACCACCTCGTAGACCATGTGGTGGAGGCCCGATCCGTCGTCGGTGTCGCCGATGTACATGCCCGGCCGCTTGCGCACCGCATCGAGGCCCTTGAGCACCCTGATGGATTCCGCGCCATAGGCCGTGGCCGCAAGGTTGCGGGAGACGTCGTCGTCGTGCGTGTCGGACATGAAGTTCCTCGGGCAGGCGGGTCTTTGCTCGGTTGTCGTGCCCCGGCTCCGGCCATGGGCGCGCCTGCGATTCGTCGGCCTGCGTTATATAGGCGGCATCCCTTGTAAATGCATCGTTCTCGGGCAGCGTGGCTGTGGGCGGCCCCGAGGGGGCGGCTCAGGCCCTGACGCCGCCGGCGCTGGCCGCGTTGAGCCTGTCGCGCCCCGAGGGCGACAGGGTCAGGGAGACCGCGCCGATCAGCTCGTCCAGCTGCGCGACCGAGGTGGCGCTGGCGATGGGGGCGGTCACCCCCGGGCGGGCGATCAGCCAGGCGAGCGCCACCTGCGCGGGGGTGGCGTCGTGCTCGGCGGCCACCGCATCGAGGACGTCGAGGAGCGCGAAACCGCGCGGGGTGAGGTATTTCTGGACGTTGCCGCCGCGTGCGCGCCCTTCCGCGGCATGCTCCGAGCGGTACTTGCCGGTGAGGAACCCCGCGGCCAGGGAGAAGTAGCCGATCACCCCGAGGTTCTGGCGCCGGCACAGGGGTTCGAGCTCGGATTCGTAGCCGGCCCGTTCGGCCAGGCTGTAGTCGGGCTGCAGGCATTCGTAGCGCGCCAGGCCCTCGCGCTTGGCGATGTCGAGGGCGCTGCGCAGGCGGGCGGCCGAGTAGTTCGAGGCGCCGATCGCCCGGACCTTGCCGGCCTCGATCAGCCGTTCGTAGGCCCGCAGCGTCTCCTCGATCGGGGTGGCGTGGTCGTCGGCATGCGACTGGTAGAGGTCGATCCGGTCGGTCCGGAGACGGCGCAGGGAGGCCTCCGCCGCCCGCTCGATATGGGCGGCGGACAGGCCTTTGCCGTCGGGGCCCATGTCCATCCCGACCTTGGTCGCCAGCACGACCTTGTCGCGGTGGCCGCTCCGCTTGAACCAGTTGCCGATCACCGTCTCGGATTCGCCGCCCTCGTGGCCGGAGGCCCAGCGCGAATAGACGTCGGCCGTGTCGACGAAGTTCAGCCCGGCCTCGACGAACCGGTCGAGGATGGCGAAGGAGGTCGCCTCGTCGGCGGTCCAGCCGAACACGTTGCCCCCGAGGCAGAGCGGCGCCACGAGGAGGCCGGAGCGGCCGATCTGTCTCGCCTGCATGCTGATCCTCTACAAAGCGGTGATCGCTGATATCGACGTGTCAGGCATGACCGAACCTCCCGCACCAGCCGTCACAACGCGGTTTTCATCACGACCCAAGAACTTTGATGAAAGCAGCGCCGGCTCCGAAAAACGCGGCCCCCGCAGCCATGCCGGACAACGCGATCTGCCAAGGTGCGAGCATTCGGTCCCGGCCAAGCTTCGACGCTTCTGCCGCGAGCTTGCTCTGCTCCGAGACGAGTTTGCCTTGCTCGGCAATCAGCTTGTGCTGCTCGGCGACGAATTTCCGAGTTTCCTCGTGCGAGCGCTCGATCCTGGCGCGCTGCTCCTCGAGATCAAATGGCGCAACCTCTGCCATCGACGGCCTTCCTTCAGACGAACCGGTCACACGACGACCGGTCCCAAGATATGAGCGGGTGGCCGGACGAGTGGCAAGGGGCAACCCTCCGACCACCCTTTCCGATGCACCGCCACCACGGTGCCGGAATCGCTGCAGGCCGATCGGAGCGGCTCAATCCTGCAGGAACGGGTTCGTCAGCCGCTCCTCGCCCAGGGTGCTCGTGGGGCCGTGGCCGGGAATGAAGGCGATGTCGTCGCCCAGCGGCAGCACCTTCTCCTTGATGGCGCGGATGAGCTGGTCGTGGCTGCCGCCGGGCAGGTCGGTGCGGCCGACCGAGCCCTTGAACACCACGTCGCCCACCAGCGCGAAGCGGGCGTCCCGGCTCACGAACACGACGCTGCCCGGCGAATGGCCCGGCGCGTGGAGGATGTCGAAGGCGAGCTCGCCCACCGTGACCAGGTCCCCGTCCGCCAGCCAGCGGTCCGGGGTCACGGCGCGGGCGCCCTCGAGGCCGTAGTTGGCGCCCGTGGCGGGCAGGCTGTCGAGGAGGTAGCGGTCGGCCTCGTGCGGGCCCTCGATCGGCACCGCCAGTCGCTCGCGCAGCTCGTCGGCGCCGCCGGCGTGGTCGATGTGGCCGTGGGTGAGCAGGATCTTCTCGATCGTGATGCCCTGGGCGGCGATGGCCGCCACGATCCGGTCGAGGTCGCCGCCGGGGTCGACCACGGCGCCGACCTTGGTCTCGTCGGACCAGATCAGGGTGCAGTTCTGCTGGAAGGGTGTCACCGGGATGATTCCGGCGCGGGGCGTGCCTGGCATCGGGACCGCTTTGCTCCATCGAGGCGCCCGTCGGCGCGGATGCCCGACGGTCTAAGCGTCCTTGCGCGACCTGTCACACGGGAGTCGGCCCCGGCACGGGTGCGACGTCGCCGGGGCACGCAAAAACCGCGGCCCGCCAAACTTCGGCCTCGCCCGGCGGTTAGCGGGCGCTGATTGAGCGGATACGGCCGATCCGTCCGGTGACCCGGCGATCCCCCGTGCCCCTTCGTCCGCCCGTCCATCCGAAAACGCCAGCCGGGGTAGCCCCTTGTCGTCATGCTGAGAACCGCCTTCGTCGCCGCCCGGGACCGTCAGCGCCTGGGCGAGATCACGGCCGTGCTGGTCGGGTACGGCGTCAACAAGGTGGTGGACCGCCTCGGCATCGCCCATGTGGCGCGGCTGGCCAAGCGCAGGGCGCCGCGGGTGGACATCACCCGCCTGTCGCAGCCCCAGCGGGTGCGCCGGGCGATCGAGACCCTGGGGCCGACCTTCGTCAAGCTCGGGCAGATCCTGGCGAGCCGGCCCGACCTGCTCACCCCGGAGTGGACCGACGAGCTGGCCAAGCTGCACAGCCAGGTGGCGCCGGTCCCGTGGGAGCGCATCCGGCCGCAGCTGGAGGCCGACCTCGGGGGCACCCCCGAGGAGGTCTTCGCCGAGTTCGACACGACGCCGCTCGCCTCCGCCTCCATCGCCCAGGTCTACCGCGCCCGCCTCCACACCGGCGAGGACGTGGTGGTGAAGGTGCTGCGGCCGGGCCTGCGCAAGATCATCGAGGCGGACCTGCGCCTGCTGGCGCACGCCACCCGCATCGTCGTGGCCGAATGGCCGGAGTTCGGGCGCTACCAGCCCCAGGAGCAGATGCGCCACCTGGCCGGCGGCCTCTACGGCGAGCTCGACCTCGTCAACGAGGCGCGCAACTGCGAGACCATCGCGGCGATCTTCTCCGAGCGCGACGACATCGTGGTGCCCAAGATCCACTGGGAATGGACCTCCGAGCGCGTCCTCGTGCAGGAGTTCATCCACGGCATCCCGCCCAACGACCATGCCCGCCTCGACGCGGCCGGGATCGACAAGGTGCTGCTGGCCCAGAAGGGCACCGACGCCTTCCTGCAGATGGCCCTGATCGAGGGCGTGTTCCACGCCGATCCGCACCCCGGCAACATGCTGGCGATGAGCGGCGACCGCATCGGCTTCATCGACTTCGGCATCATCGGCCGGCTGTCCGAGCGCCGCCGCACCCAGCTCCTGATGCTGATCGGCGCCATGCTCAAGGAGGACGCCGACGGGCTGATGGCGGTGCTCCTCGACTGGACCGGGGCGAGCAACCCGGACCTGACCAAGCTCGAGGCCTCCTCGCAGGCCTTTATCAACCGCCATGCCGGGGCGGCCCTCAACTTCGGCGACCTGCTCACCGACTTCATGACCATGGCCCGCGAGAACGATCTGGCCATGCCCACCGACCTCGCCATCCTGTTCAAGGGCCTGGTGACGGCCGACGGCGTGATGCGCCAGCTCGACCCGAAGTTCGACCTCTTCACCGCCGCCGGCCCCACCGTGAAGAGCAAGCTCGCCTCGCAGTTCTCGATCAAGGGGCTGACCCGCAAGGTCGAGGCGGTGGGCGCCGGCCTGTTCGGCGCGGCCTCCGAGCTGCCGACCCTGATCCACCTGATGCTGGTGCGCCTCAAGCAGGGCCGCGTCACCGTCGAGATCGAGGTGAAGGGCATCGACAAGCTCACCCGCGGCATCGAGCGGGCCGCCGCCCGCGTCGCCGTGGCCCTGATCGTGGCCGCCTTCGCGACGCAGCTCGCCCCGCGCTTCATGGATCTGGGCACCCCGGCCTTCGTCACGGTGGGGTTGGGCGTGTTCGTGATCGGGATCGGGTGGCTGGTGTTGCTCGGGCGGAACAAGTAGGCGGGCGGCCTCCACAATACAGCCGCGTTGTCAGGCCTTCTTGAGGCTCGACGGCCCTGACGCTCGCGCACCTCGTGCTCGCGGGTGCGGGGTCCGTCGAGCGCGATCGGCGTCCCTCCCCGCAATGGGGAGGAGGGACGCCCGCTCAGTCCGCACGTCCCGTCCATCCGCCCCGGTGCCCGCCGCTCGATGAACATCATCCTGATCAAGCTGTTCGCGACGGCCCTGACGCTCAGTCAGGTGACGACCCGGCCGGACGCGGTGAAGACGCAGTTCGATCCGGCCACCGACGGGCCGCAGGTGGTGCAGATCCTGCGCGACGGCTGCGCCCACATGCGAAAAGCCTTCGACATCGAGGACATCAACCTCGACGACCTCATCTCCACCGCCATGGAGGACCCCACCGCGGTGGCGGGGGCGGGTGCGCCCAAGCTCCTGCACGGGCTCGACATCGGCGAGCTCAACGTCAGCTACCGCCAGTTCTGCAAGGGCGAGACCCCGAAGGATTCGCCCTTCGAGGCGAGCGAGGTGATCGCGTTCTACAACAAGGCCGCCGCCGACCTGCCGGCGGCCGAGACCTGGAAGGACCCCAAGCTCCCGGGCGTGAGCCTCATCCTCGACCGGGCGGGCAAGCGCTTCTCCGAGACCTTCGAGCCCAACGGCCGGCGCCTGGTGGTGCCGATCGCCACGGTGCCCGTCATGGTCCAAAAGGCGTTCGTGGCGGCCGAGGACAAGAGGTTCGAGACGCACCGGGGCATCGACGAGCGCGGCGTCATCCGCGCCTTCATCGGCAACCTCGCCTCGCCGGGTCGGCCGGCCGGCGGCTCCACCATCACCCAGCAGGTGGTCAAGAACCTGATGGTGGGCGACGACGTCACCTACGAGCGCAAGATCCGCGAGATGATCGTGGCGGCGCGCCTGGAGCGCATCCTGTCGAAGTCCGAGATCCTCGGGCTCTACCTCAACGCGATCTACCTCGGGCGCGGCGCCTACGGCATCGAGATGGCGGCGCGCAGCTACTTCGGCAAATCGGTGGGCGCGCTGACCCTCACCGAGGCGGCGCTGCTGGCGGGCATGCCCAAGGGCCCGAACTTCTACAGCCCCGACAAATACCCCGAGCGCGCCCGCGAACGGCGGGCCTACGTGCTCGCCCGGATGAAGGACGAGGGCACGATCACCGAGGCGGAGCTGGCCCAGGCCGCCAATGCGCCGCTGGGCCTCGTCTCCGGCGAGGCGAGCCGGCGCGATACCGGGTTCTACGTGGTCGATCACCTCGCCCGCGAGGCGCGCACCTTCGCGGGCCTCGAATCCCTGACGGCGGCCTCCTACACCCTGCGCTCGACCCTCAACGCCGGGCTGCAGCGCGCCACCGAGACCGCCCTGCAGGACGGGCTTTCCACCTACGAGCGCGCCACCGGGCGCCAGACCTACGAGGGGCCGGAGTTCAGCCTCGCCGAGGCGATCCGCAAGCTCGAGGGCGGCCCGGTGACGGTTCCGCCGGCGGCCGCGGAGCCGCAGAAGGCCGCGGCCGCCTCGCCGGCGCTGGTCAACGGCGTTCCCCTCCTCGTGGGCGGCGACGCCAAGGCGGCGGCGATGACGCCGCCGGCGCCCAAGGCGACCGAGTCCGTCGAGGCCAAACCGGTCGTGCGCGCCAAGACGGCTGACAAGCCGACGACGGACAAGCCCCTGCTCGAAAAACCCACCTGGCGGCGCGCCCTCGAAGCGGCCCGGCCGGTGCTCTACGACGTCCACTGGCCGCTGGCGGTGGTGCTCGACGCCAGGGGCGGGGCGGTGAGGGTCGGCCTCGCCGACGGCCGCACCGCCAGCCTCGACCCCGGCCCGGCGCGGGGCCGCCTCCAGACCTACGACGTGGTGCGGGTGAAGCTGCGCGACGCCAAGGCCAAGACCCTGCGCGCCGAGATCCGGGTGCGCCCGGCGGTCCAGGGCGCGGCGGTGGTCATCGAGAACCGCACGGGCGCGATCCTGGCCATGGCCGGGGGCTTCTCCTACCCGGTCAGCCAGCTCAACCGGGTGACGCAGACCGTGCGCCAGCCGGGCTCGACCTTGAAGCCCCTCACCTATCTCGCCGCGCTCAACGCGGGCCTGCAGCCCAACACCCTGGTGCTCGATTCCCCCGTGACGCTGCCGCCCATCGGCGGGGCCGGCGATTCCTGGAGCCCCAAGAACTACGACGGCGGCGGCTCGGGCGCGATCACCCTGCGCCGGGGCCTCGAGTTCTCGAAGAACCTCGTCACCGCCCGCCTGCTCCAGGGCGGCATCGCCCCGACGGCACCGGCGAGCCTCCAGCGGATCTGCGACCTGGCGCTGGAGGCGCAGCTCTACGCCGAGTGCGAGCGCTACTATCCCTTCGTGCTCGGCTCGCAGCCGGTGCGGATGCTCGATCTGGCCGCCTTCTATGCGGCCATCGCCAACGAGGGTGCGCGCCCCGCCCCCCACGTGCTGGAGGCGGTGGAGCGCGACGGCAAGGCGATCTACCAGCGCGGCACCCGCGCCCCGGTGCGGATCGGCTCGGCCGACGCGGTCGCCTTCTACCAGCTCAAGACCATGCTGCAGGGGGTGACCCATCACGGCACCGCCGCCGCGCTCGCCCGCGTCTCCGCCTATGTCGCGGGCAAGACCGGCACCTCCGAGAACGAGAACGACGCCTGGTTCGCGGGCTTCTCCAACGAGATCACCGTGGTGGTCTGGGTCGGCTACGACAACGCCGACGGCACCCGGCGGACGCTGGGGCGCGGCCAGACCGGCGGCCATGTCGCCGTGCCCATCGCCGGCAGCCTGTTCCAGGCGGCCTGGGCCAACGGCGTGGCCAAGACCCCGCTGGCGCCGCCGACCGCGGAATCGCGAAACCTCCTCGTCGACCTGCCGATCGACGCGCGCAGCGGCGCGCCCACCGCCGAGGGCGGCTTCATGGAGCATTTCCGCCTCAAGGACGGGCGCATGGCCGAGACCCGCTACCGGCTGCTGCCCGGCGAGACCCGCACCGCCATGCGCCCCGACGCCGAGGACGGCGACCTCGAAGGGGTCGACGGCAGCGCCGATGCCGGCACCGACCCGGACCAGGAGGTGCTCGAAACCTTACGCCGGCGCCGGCGCGCCGAGGTCGATCCCCTCGATCCCTTCGGGGGCCGCGGCACGCCCCTGCGCAACCGCCAGCCCGAGACCTACCAGCCCTGGCCCGGCGCCAGCCGCTCGCCCTTCGGCGAGGACGACGCCTATCCGCGCCCGCGCCGCCGCGATCCCGACTATCTCTTCGGCGACGACCCGCGCTACTGAGCCCCCCACCGATCCCGACATCCGAGGCGCCCGACGTGCAGACGCAGCTTGCCGCGACCCTTCTCCTCGGCCTGAGCCTGGCGGCCCCGGCCGTCGCCGAAGCCCAAACCCCGGCCGCCCTCTCCGAACGGATCAAGGACGTGCCGGCGATCACCCCGGCGGGATTGGCCGGCCTGAAGCCGGGCACGATCCTGTTCACGGACCACCGCGACAACCCCTCGAACCCCGAGAGCGGGCTCGTGCCCTACCTCGACTGGGGCAAGAGCCGGCCGGCCGAGCGCGCGGCGCTGGCCCCCTACCCGGCCTACGCCGAGCCCGACTACACGGTCACCGTCAACGGCGTCGCGAAACCCCGCCACGAGACCCTCAAGGTCTACGTGGCGCAGGGGCGCTTCGTGCTGCCCAAGGCGCCCGAGGCCATCGACCTCTCGGCCTACGCCACCCTGCCCTTCGTCGCGACGATGGACCCGGTGATCAAGCACAAGGCGCTCGACCCCGCCGACGTGACCCCGACCAAGGACCCGGCCGCCGCCTTCGCGAAGCGCCCCGACCGGCCGTGGTGCGCGCCGGGCACCGTCTGCATCGAGTCGCGCTACGACCTGGAGGGCAAGCTGCCCCTGGGCGTCAAGCTCGCCAACAAGCTCGAGGAAGGGGCGGCCAAGAAGGTCGCCGAATTCGTCTCGTTCCAGAGCGAGCTGCGCACCCTTCCTGCCGCCGAGGCCGCGGGTCTTTCGACGTTGACAGGCATCGAGACGCCGGTGGCCGGCGGGCTCGAACAGACGATCTTCTGGGTCAACCAGATCCTGCGCTTCGGCAAGTTCCTGGCGGTGGTCCAGCCACTGCCGGGCGATCCCGCCAAGAGCGTCGTCACCACCTACATGGCGCTGGCGATCAAGGCGGACGTGCTCGACCGCAAGCAGGAGTACGCCCGCGTGCCGGTCCTCAAGAACCTGCTGCCGGCCCAGGTGCTGATGGGCAATTCGTCCTTCAACACCGGCACCTCGATCAGCGCCGGCCTGCCGGTCTACGCCCGCAACCGCCTCGCCGCCTTCGCCGACGCGATGGCCAAGCGGTGAATGGCCAAGCGGTCGATGGCCAAGCGGTGAACGGCCTCAGTTGCCTCGGAACATGATCGAGGGCAGCGACGGGGCCGTGTACTGGCGGTTCACGTCGCGTCGGGTCTGGGTGCCGTTGGTGTTGCTCGACTGGCGGTAGTTGCCGGTGTCGAAGGTCTCCGACAGGGCGCTGCGGCCGTTGGGACCGGTGTCCGTGTTGCAGGCGCCGAGCCCGCCGCAGAGGACGACGGCGAGGACGAGGTGGGGCAGGCGCATCGCGTGGGGTTCCCGGCTTGACGGATCGTGAGCCGTGGTGCTGCCGGGGGCTGCCCCCGTCAAGCGCATGATGAACGGGCCGTCGACGCTTCGCCGCCAAGTGATGTCCTTGCGCCACGCAAAAAGTGACCACGGCACCAGAAGACCGGGGTAGGACGCCGCTATTGGGGCCGTGCCGCCGCCGCGCCGTCTGGCCTTTCGGCCGCGTTTGCGTGCAGATGACGGTCATGAGCAACGTGGTTCCCTTCCGCCGGCCCGAACCCTCCCCGACGCGCGGCGACGTCGTGGCGGTGGCCGACGACCTGTTTTCCCTCCTCGACCAGCTCCAGGCGCTGAGCGAGCGGGCCGCCGCCATGGGACGGCCGACCCGGGAGGTCGAGCGCACCGTGCAGAACCTGCTCGACGCCGTGAGCGCCGTCGAGCGCGCCCTCGACTGCATCGGCGAGGGCGAGGAGGCCGGCCAGGGCTGAAGGCCGCGTCCGGGCGGGCTCCACCGGCACCGGTCCTCATCGCGAAACCGCTGCGCGCTTCCGTGGGGGCTGCTCTCCGGCGGCGGGCCGCAAGCGGGTTGTCGGCTTTCGCAGGAATCCGATGCGAAGCGGGTTTCGCAGAAGCGGTCACCGGGTTTGCCTTGAAAACCTGCGACAGACCGAGGACTTCAGCAGGTTCAAGGACTTCAGCAGGGTAAAGTGTTGGCCTGCCAACACGAACCCGCTTACGGTCAGCGCCGCCGTGGGCCGCCGGCACGATCGGCGACGGCTCCCCACCGAGGTCGCACAGTGAACACGACAGACGCCCCGTCGCGGCCGGCCGCGGCGCCCGCTCCCGCGATCCCCTTCGAGGGCAACCTCCTGCTCAGGGCGCTGCAGGCGCCGGACCGCGCGCGCCTGGCGCCGCACATGGAGCTCGTCCACACCCGGCGCGGCGACCGGCTGTTCACGGCGGGCGAGGCGGTGTCGGTCATCTCGTTTCCCTGCGACCTGACCGTGACGACCCTGCTGGTCGCCATGCGCGACGGGCGCAGCGCCGAGGCGGCCACGATCGGCCGCGAGGGCGCCGTCGGCGGGGTGGTGAGCAACGGCTGCCTGCCGGCCTCGACCTCGGCGGTGGTCCAGATCGGCGGCCCGGTCCTGCGGATCGAGGCCCTGCGGCTGCAGGAGGCCAAGCGCCTGTCGCCGGCGCTCGCCGACCTGTTCGTCCGCTACGCCGACTGCCTGCTGGCGCAGGTGCTGCAGTCGGTGGCCTGCAACGCCCTCCACCCGATCGAGGAACGCTGCCTGCGCTGGCTCCTGACCCTGCAGGACCGGATCGGCACCGAGGTCCTGCCGGTGACCCACGAGCTCCTGGCGGCCATGCTCGGGGTGCAGCGGACCTACCTCACCCGCGTCCTGCGGACCCTGCAGCAGCGGGGCCTCGTCGAGGTCGGCCGCGGCCGCATCACCATCCTCGACCGGGCACGGGTCCGGGCGGCGGCCTGCGACTGCCACGGGATGGTGGCCCGGCACTACGAGGACGTGCTCGGGGCCGTCTACGGCCCCTCCGGGCGCCTCGTGGCGGTCGATCCGCCCGACGAGGGCGCGATCCGGCCGGCCTGAGGCCGGCCGCTCATCTTCCTTCGGCCGCAAGCACGAGCCCGCCGTCGCGTCAGGCGGCGCGCACCGTCGCCAGGAAGTCCGCCACCTCGGTGCGCAGCACCGTGGCCTGGCGCGAGAGGTCCCTGGCCGCATCGAGCACCTGCGCCGAGCCGCCGCTGGTCGAGAGCGCCGCTTCGCTCACCCCCGCGATGTGGCCGGAGACCGTCCGCGTCCCGTCCGAGGTCTGGGCGGTGGTGCGGGCGATCTCGAGGGTCGCCGCGCCCTGTTCCTCGACGGAAGCCGCGATCTCGGCGGAGATCAGGCTCATGCGCTGGATCACCTCGGCGATGCCCCGGATCGCGGCGACGGAGGACTCGGTGGAGGCGGTGATCTCCGAGACCTTGCCGGCGATCTCCTGCGTCGCCTTGGCGGTCTGGCTCGCCAGGCTCTTGACCTCGGCGGCGACGACGGCGAACCCGCGCCCGGCCTCTCCGGCCCGCGCCGCCTCGATGGTGGCGTTGAGGGCGAGCAGGTTGGTCTGCCCGGCGATGTCGGAGATCAGCCCGACGATCTGGCCGATGCTGCCGGCGGCCATCGAGAGGCGGTTGACCTCCTCTGTGACCCGGGCGGCGTTGCGCTCGGCCTCGTCGGCGACGGCGGCCGAGGCGCCGACGCGCTCGCCGATCCCGCGCACCGAGGCGGTAAGCTCCTCGGTGGCCGCCGCGACCGTATCGGCGCTGGCGGCGGCCTCGCGGGAGGCGACGGCGACGGCCTCGCTCAGCGACGAGGTGTCGGCGGCCGCACGGGACAGGTGGTGGGCGGCCGATTCGAGTCGCGTCGAGGAGGCCGAGACCGCCTCGACGATGCCGCCGGCTCTCGCCTCGAAGCTGTCGGCCAGCGCGAACATGGCGGCGCGGCGGTCCGCGGCGGCCGCGGCCATCGCCCGGTCGCCCCGGCTGCGGCTGGCCCGGCCCTCGGCGAGGCTGTCGCGGAACTCCACCGCGGCGGCGGCGATGGCGCGGACCTCGCGCGGTCCCCCCTCGGGGAGCGCACCGGCGTCCTCGTCGCGCCCGATCGCCGTCAGGGCGGTGGCGATGCGCGAGAGCGGACGGGCGATGGCGGTGCCGAAGGCGAAGGCGACGATGCAGGACGCCAGGAGGGTGGCCAGGCTCGCGGCGGTCCAGGCGACGACGGCGTCGCCGGCCGCGGCCCGTGCGGTTCCGGCCGCCTGCGCGAGATCCGACGACAGGCGATCCTCGATGCCCTTGAGGGCGTCGATGCGCTCCGAGGCGAGGCGGAACCAGGCCGGTCCGTCGGTGAAGGCGAGGGGCTGGCCGGGGACGGTGTCGAGGATGACGGCGCGCAGCCGCTCGACCTCGCGCGAGGCCGCGCCGGTGCGCGCCGTGTCGAGCATCGCCTGCTGGGCCGGCGTCGCGGCCCGGCGGAAGACCGCTTCGTAGGTGGCCTGGTTGGCCGCGAGGGTGGCGATCCGCCCGAGGGCGGCGAGGTCGAGCCGACCCGAGCCGAAGATCGCCGCGGCGGTGGCGCGCTCCTGTCCGGCGAACTCCTTGAGCGACAGGAACGCGGCATAGGCCGAGACGCGGGTGGTGATGTCGCCGCTGGCCGTCACCTGCGACATCTCGCGGACGAGGTCGAGGGCCGAACCGATCAGGCCGGAATAGGCGGCCAAGTTCTGGGCCGGCGTCCGGGCGAGGTCGTCGACCGCCTTGCGATGCGCGGGCAACTGCCCGAGCCCCTTGCGCAGGGCCTCGCCCCGGCCCTCGAAGCTCGTGCCCAACCCGGCCGCGTGCATCCGGTCGTAGGTCTCGCCCAAGGCCTCCCGGCCGGCGTCGGTGAGGAGGCGCTGGCGGGCGAGCTCCTCCTTGAAGGTGGTGCCCTTCGAGCCGAGGAACAGGCTCGATGCACCGCGCTCGCGCTGGGCCTCGTGGACGAAGGCGCCGACGCGGGCGGCGAGGCCGACAAGGTCCTCCATCCGCGCCATCTCGGTGCGCTGGCCGACGCGCTCGTCGATCGCGAGGCCGGCCACGACGGCGAAGGCGAGGCACGGGGCCAAGGCCACGAGAAGAATACGCGACCGCAGGGACCGCAAAACACCGAACGTCATCGAACCGCAAGCCTCGAGGTACCAGAGATCTGCGGGCACCCTGCCGGACTTCGTGTAAAGGGAAGGTTGAAGGGTCGGCCTTTGCCTTTTGTTTGCGCATCCTCGTCGCAAATTTAGCCTGCGAGGCGAAGTCTCGTCTATCGGCCGCGCATGCTGTCCCGCCGACATCTCCGGCGGCCCGGCAAGGCATGCGTTTCCGGCGGTGGCGGCCGCCGTCCCCTGCCCGTGGAGGTCCCCGCCTGACGCCTATCGGGCCAGGACGCGCACGGCGTCCTTCGTGGTCGCCACCGCCTGCGAGACACTGCCGACGGAGCCCGTGATGCCGTGGAGGTTGCGGGCGATGGCGGTCACGGCCTCGGCGGCGACCTGCATGTTCGAGGACATGTCCTGCGTGACCACGCTCTGTTCCTCCACCGCCGCGGCGGTGGCGATCACGTGGTCGCGCATCGTCTCGACGCTGCCGCCGATCCGGTCGAGAGAGCCCGCCACCTGCCGCGAGATCGCCTGGACGCTGTCGATCTCGGTGGAGATGCGCTGTGTCGCCGTCGCGGCCTGGTTGGCGAGGTTCTTGACCTCCTGGGCCACCACCGCGAAGCCCCGGCCGGCCTCCCCCGCCCTGGCGGATTCGATGGTGGCGTTGAGGGCGAGCAGGTTGATCTGGCCGGCGATGGTCTGGATCAGGCCGACGATGCCGCCCATGGCGGTGGCCGCCTCGGTGAGCCTGTGCGTGAAGGCGCCGGCGGCCTTGACCTGGTTCTGCGCGTCGTCCGTGGCGTGGCGGGACTTGGACATGCTCTGCGAGATCTCGCAGACCGAGGCCGCCAGTTCCTCGGCCGCCGCCGCCATGGTCTGGACGTTGGTGGAGGTGGAGCCGGCCGCCTGCGCCGCGGCCGCGGATTCGCGGTCCGACACGGCCAGGGCCCCGTCGATCTCGCCGAAATTCCGTTCCAGCAGGGCCTGGAGCTTCATCAGCATCGTCACCTGCGCGGTGACGTCGCTCGCGAATTTGACGATCTTGTAGGGCCGCCCGCTGGCGTCCAGGATCGGGTTGTAGGAGGCCTCGATCCAGACCGCGCGGCCGTCCTTGGCGATGCGCTTGAACTGGCCGGCCTGGTAGACGCCCCGGCGCAGGGCCGCCCAGAACTCGCCGTAGGCGGCGCCCGCCCGCACCTCCGGCTCCACGAAGATGCCGTGGTGGCGGCCAACGATCTCCGACAGGTCGAAGCCGAGGGTCGACAGGAAGTTGGCGTTGGCGTCCAGGATGGTGCCGTCGAGGTCGAACGCGATCACCGCCTGCGACTTGCCGATGGCCTCGATCTGACCCTGGCGATCGGCATCCATGAGCTTGCGGGCGGTCACGTCGGTGGCGATCTTCACGACCTTGAACGGTCGGCCGGAGCGGTCGAGGACCGGGTTGTAGGACGCCTCGATCCACACCTCGCGGCCGCCCTTGCCCAGGCGCCGGTACTGGGCGGCCTGGTAGCGGCCGGACCGGAGGTTCTGCCAGAAGTCGGCATAGGCGGCGCCGGCCTGTTCGTCGGCCTCCACGAACAGCCTGTGGTGCCGGCCCTGGATCTCGGACAGGTCGTAGCCGACCACCTCCAGGAACCGCTCGTTGGCGGTGATGATGACGCCGTCGAGATCGAACTCGATGATGCCGTTGGACTGGGAGAGTGCCGCCAGCGTCGCCTTCTGCTCGAAGGACGATCTGCCCCATACGTCGATCATGATGGCCTCCGGCGTCCCGCCCCGGTGTCGACCGGGACCGACGCGCATCCGCGTCGATCAGATCCGCCGACGCATGTATTCGATGTGAAAAAATACCACCATAGGGTTTAATCCTGAGTTAAGATCGTTGCAGCGCGGTCCGTGAACGGATCGGTATCTCGAACGGGTGGGCCGCCCCCGCGCGAATGCCTTGGCGCTGCAAAGGCAGATCCTTCGCCGACGGCCGGCATCGGGCGAAACCTTGTGGCGCGTGCGAGACGAGCCGCCGCGCCGGTGCGGCTACTCGCGCCGGAGCCGGTGTCGGGCTCTCGCCGGTCCCGGGCTCTCGCCACTCCCGGGCTCTTGCCGCTCTCGGGTTCTTGCCGACCCGGGGCTCTTGCCGATCCGATCCGCCCGGACGACATAGCAACCACCGAACGACCGCGGCCCGCGCGGGTTCGGCCCGGCCGGTGCCGCCACGGTCGCTCCACGCGTGATTCCGAAGAGACCCGATGGCCAAAGCCAAAGCCGCCGCCAAGACCAGTCTCGACAAGACCAGTCTCGACGAGACCAGCCCGGCCGCGAGCGCGCCGCCCAAACCGGTCTCCCCGAAGACGGCGTCTTCGAAGGCCGCCGCCGCCAAGGGCGTCCGGGCGAAGGCCGAGCCGGCGGCCGAGGAAGCACAGGCCGAGGCCCGGCTCGAGGCGCTGTTCGACGGTCCGCGCGACACCCGGGTCATCGCCGTGCGCGGCGCGCGCGAGCACAACCTCAAGAACATCGACCTCACGATCCCGCGCGACCGCCTCGTGGTCTTCACCGGGCTGTCGGGCTCCGGCAAGTCGTCGCTGGCCTTCGACACGATCTACGCCGAAGGCCAGCGCCGCTACGTCGAGTCGCTCTCGGCCTACGCCCGCCAGTTCCTGGAGATGATGGCCAAGCCCGACGTCGACCAGATCGACGGGCTCTCGCCGGCGATCTCCATCGAGCAGAAGACCACCTCCAAGAACCCGCGCTCCACCGTGGGGACCGTCACCGAGATCTACGACTACATGCGCCTCCTGTGGGCGCGGGTCGGCATCCCCTATTCGCCCGCCACAGGCCTGCCGATCGAGAGCCAGACCGTCAGCCAGATGGTCGACCGGGTGCTGGCGCTGCCCGAGAAGACCCGGCTCTACCTGCTCGCCCCCGTGGTGCGCGGCCGCAAGGGCGAGTACCGCAAGGAGATCGCCGAGTTCCAGAAGAAGGGCTTCCAGCGCCTTCGCATCGACGGCGAATACTACCCGATCGAGGACGCGCCGAAACTCGACAAGAAGCTCAAGCACGACATCGACGTGGTGGTGGACCGCATCGCGGTGCGCGCCGACATCGCCGGGCGGCTGGCGGAATCCTTCGAGACGGCGCTGGAACTCGCCGACGGCATCGCCCTCGTGGCCTTCGCAGACGGGGCCGAGGGCGAAAGCCCCGAGCCGATCACCTTCTCCTCGCGCTTCGCCTGCCCGGTCTCCGGCTTCACCATCGCGGAGATCGAGCCCAGGCTGTTTTCCTTCAACAACCCCTTCGGCGCCTGCCCGACCTGCGGCGGCATCGGCCACGAGATGCGGATCGACCCCGAACTCGTGATCTCCGATCTGCGCCTGAGCCTCAAGCGCGGCGCCATCGGCCCCTGGGCGAAATCGACCTCGCCCTATTACGGCCAGACCCTCGATGCCCTGAGCCAGCACTACGGCTTCAAGACCGGCGTGCCCTGGGCCGACCTGCCCGAGAGCGCGCGCACCGTGGTGCTCTACGGCTCGGGCCGCGAGTCGATCCGGTTCTCCTACAACGACGGGCTTCGCGCCTATGCGGTCAACAAGCCGTTCGAGGGCGTGATCCCCAACCTGGAGCGCCGCTACAAGGAGACCGAGAGCGACGCCTCCCGCGAGGACATCTCGCGGTTCATGAGCGAGACGCCCTGCGCGGCCTGCGCCGGCAAGCGCCTCAAGCCCGAGGCCCTGGCGGTGAAGGTGGCGATGCAGGACATCGGGCAGGCCACGGCCCTGTCGGTGCGCGAGGCCCACCGCTGGTTCTCCGACCTCTCGGGGCAGCTCACCGACAAGCAGAACGAGATCGCCGCGCGCATCCTCAAGGAGATCCGCGACCGCCTGACCTTCCTCATCGACGTCGGGCTCGACTACCTCAGCCTGGCGCGCGGGGCGGGCACGCTCTCGGGCGGCGAGAGCCAGCGCATCCGGCTCGCCTCGCAGATCGGCTCGGGCCTCACCGGTGTGCTCTACGTGCTGGACGAGCCCTCGATCGGCCTGCACCAGCGCGACAACGAGCGCCTGCTCGGCACCCTCAAGCGCCTGCGGGACCTGGGCAATTCGGTCATCGTGGTCGAGCACGACGAGGACGCGATCCTGCAGGCCGACCACGTGGTCGACGTCGGGCCCGGTGCGGGCATCCACGGCGGGCGGATCATCGCGCAGGGCACGCCCGCGGAGGTCCTGGCCAACCCCGCCTCCCTCACCGCCAAGTACCTGACCGGCGAAATGAGCGTGCGCACCCCCACCGCCCGGCGCAAGGGGGCCAAGGGCAAGCTCACCCTGGTCGGCGCACGCGGCCACAACCTCAAGGACGTCACCGTCGAGATTCCGCTGGGCACCTTCACCTGCGTCTCGGGCGTCTCGGGCGGCGGCAAGTCGACCCTGATCATCGACACCCTCTACAAGGCGGTGGCCAAGAACCTGAACGGGGCGATGGAGCACCCCGCCCCGCACGAGCGCCTGGAGGGGCTGGAACACCTCGACAAGGTCATCGACATCGACCAGTCCCCGATCGGGCGCACCCCGCGCTCCAACCCGGCCACCTACACCGGCGCCTTCACCCCGATCCGCGACTGGTTCTCGGCGCTGCCCGAGGCCAAGGCCCGCGGCTACCAGGCCGGGCGGTTCTCCTTCAACGTCAGGGGCGGGCGCTGCGAGGCCTGCTCGGGCGACGGCGTCATCAAGATCGAGATGCACTTCCTGCCGGACGTCTACGTCACCTGCGACGTTTGCAAGGGCCGCCGCTACGACCGCGAGACCCTGGAGGTGAAGTATCGCGGCCGCTCCATCGCCGACGTCCTCGACATGACGGTGGAGGAGGCCGCCGACCTGTTCAAGGCCGTCCCCTCGATCCGCGAGAAGATGGAGACGCTGGCCCGCGTCGGCCTCGGCTACGTCAAGGTCGGCCAGCAGGCCACCACCCTGTCGGGCGGCGAGGCGCAGCGGGTGAAGCTCTCCAAGGAGCTCTCGAAGCGCGCCACGGGCCGCACCCTCTACATCCTCGACGAGCCCACCACCGGCCTGCACTTCCACGACGTCGCCAAGCTCATGGAGGTGCTCCACGAACTCGTGGACCAGGGCAACACCGTGGTGGTGATCGAGCACAACCTCGAGGTCATCAAGACCGCCGACTGGGTGATCGACATGGGGCCCGAGGGCGGCGACGGCGGCGGCGAGGTCGTGGCGCAGGGCACGCCCGAGCAGATCGCGGCGGCGAAGGGCAGCCACACCGGCCGCTTCCTGCGCGACGTGCTCGCCCGGCGGCCCCTGGGAGCGCCGGCTTCCAAGACGACGTCCCCCAAGGCGACGTCCCCCAAGCCGCCGATCCCCAAGGCGCGGGCTGCCGGCGGCCGCTGAAGCCGGCGTCGCTCCGGAAAGGCGCGCCTGCCCGTGATTCGGGCGGTCGCTGCCCGTTTGGGGCCCGCTGGAGGCCTCCGGCGGACCGTCGGGGCGGGCGAGGCCGTGACGCCGGTTTGCGCATCGGTCGACGCGCGATTGCGCAATCGTCCCGGCCGTAGGCTCCCGATCAAGCGATTGATCGTCTTGCGTTATTCTGCCGACGCGTCCCGGACAAACCCAAGGTCTTCGTCACGAGATCTTGGGCAAGACCTTAACGAATCCTTTCCAGGCCGTGCAGCCGAATTGCGGCTTTTGCGCAACGGTCGATTTGGAACTGCCTTGCCGGCGAGCATCCCCCTGTCATTCGCCGCCGACCTGTAGAATAGTTCTCAGCGTTGAGACGCGACTTGGGGCCGCAATGGGGGGCCACACACCGACTGCGAATCACACCGCGACCAAGCGGTGGACCAAGCGGGAAGGTGCGTAAGGCTGCGTCGCGGACGCCTGAAATCCTTGGGAAGGAAAAACACGATGACGAAGAACTGGCTGGCCGCTGGAGCACTTGCGGCCACGATGACCATGACCGCTACCGCGTCCTATGCCCAGACCACCACCGTTCCCGGTGAGCAGGTCGGTCTGGCCACCGGCGCTCCGCTGCCCGAGGGCATCTACGCGCTGAACACGTTCGTCTACCGCAGCAACGAGAACGTCACCCCCGGCAGCGTCGACGTCGGCGTGAACGTCCCGGTGCTGGTGTGGTCGACCCCGTTCGTTCCCTTCGGCGGCCGCATCGAGCTGCTCGTCGCTCCCCCGACCGTCTTCGCCTTCGGCAAGAACGGCGGCCCGAACGGTTCGCGTGACCTGTCCATCAACGTCGGCACCTTCGTGGGCGGCATCTGGGCGTTCGACCTCGGCGGCAACGTCGGCGTCAGCTTGCTCGGCGGTGTCTACCTGAACGAGCTCAACGGCGACCGCGGCGTTCTCGTGAACAACGCCGGCACCACCTTCGCCACCCCCGTGCTGCCGCAGCTGGCCTCGAACACCTACCGCGCCGGCATCGCCATCAGCTACACCGGCGACGGCTACAACCTCACCGCCAACCTGACCGGCAACTTCTACGACTCCCCGGCCACCTTCGGCGGCAACAACGCTTTCGGTACCCGTGGACCGTTCATCATCTCCGACTCGCTCAACCTCGACCTGACCGCGACCAAGAAGTTCGGCAAGTTCGAGATCGGCGCCATCGGCTACGGCACCGTCAACCTCGACACCAGCCCGAACAGCCTCGCCTTCCGCAACCGCGGCAACTTCTCGCTCGGCGGCCTCATCGGCTACGACTTCGGACCGTTCACGGCCCAGGCCTATGTCGCCACCACCGTCGCGAACGCCGTCCGTCGCGCCGACACGGTCGAGGGTTGGTTCCGCGTGATCGTGCCGCTGTACTCGCCGACCCCGGTCGTCGCTTCGGCCGCTCCGATCGTCCGCAAGTACTGATCTCGCAAGTCCAGATCCGTTCATCCTCTGAACCGATCTGAATGGTCGCTCCCGGTTCGTCCGGGGGCGACCTTTTCGTTTTCGGGGTCGCGTCCGGCTGCGAGCGACCGGCCCCCGTGGGCCTTTCGGATCGTCGAGGGACGCAAGGGGCCGCCGTTCGTTGTCACGGCTTCGTCCGGTGCGAGCGCGTCGCGCCATCGGTGGTCCGGCTCCGGTCGATGGATCGCCGCCTCGCACGCAGGGGCGGGCCCGGCTCGCGGTTCGGCCGGGCGCGGTCGGTCGCGCAGGGCGGGACGTCCGGAGCCCGACGTGACCTCACGTCGGACCGCCCCATCCCTCGCCTTCGGCAGGACGGGCGCGACAGGGCCGGCCGAACGCCGGCCGCGATCGTCCCCGCAGGCTTTTCGATGGTGACGGACGAACGGGTTCCGGACGTCGAAGGAAGCCGAGGCGGCTTACGCGAACAGGCTCGACACGCTCGATTCCGTCGCGGTCCGGCCGATGGCCTCGCCGAGCAGCGGCGCGATGGTGGCGACCCGGATGTTGCGGGCGAGCTTGACCGCCTGGGTCGGCTGGATCGAGTCGGTGATCACCAGCTCCTTCATCCGCGAGGCGGCGATGCGCGAGACCGCACCCCCCGACAGCACCCCGTGGGTGATGTAGGCCGAGACGTCCTTGGCACCGGCGGCCAGCAGCGCATCGGCGGCGTTGACGAGGGTGCCGCCGGAATCGACGATGTCGTCGACGAGGATGCACGAGCGCCCCTCGACCTCGCCGATGATGTTCATCACCTCCGATTCGCCCGGGCGCTCGCGGCGCTTGTCGACGATGGCGAGCGTCGCGTCGATGCGCTTGGCGATGGCGCGCGCGCGCACCACGCCGCCGACGTCGGGGGAGACCACCATCCACTCCCTGGGATCGAGGCGCTCCTTGATGTCGCGCACGATCACCGGGGCGGCGAAGAGGTTGTCGGTGGGGATGTCGAAGAAGCCCTGGATCTGGCCGGCATGGAGATCGAGGGTCATCACCCGGTCCGCGCCGGCTTCCGTGATGAGGTTGGCCACCAGCTTGGCCGAGATCGGGGTGCGGCCCGACGTGCGCCGGTCCTGGCGGGCGTAGCCGAAGTACGGGATCACCGCGGTGATGCGCCGGGCCGAGGAGCGCCGCGCGGCATCGATCATGATGAGCAGTTCCATCAGGTGATCGTTGGCCGGGTAGGAGGTCGACTGGACGATGAACACGTCCTCGCCGCGCACGTTCTCCTGCAGCTCGACGAAGATCTCCATGTCGGCGAAGCGCCGGACCATGCATTTGGCCAGCGGCATCTCGAGATAGGCGGCGATGGCCTCGGCCAGCGGCCGGCTGGCGTTGCCGGCGATGATCTTGATCGAGGACTTCATGCCGGGACTTTCCACCAGTGTGCTCGCGCCGACAGGCGTGGATGGCACCCGACCCGGTGCGCGTGGCCGAACGACGGGCGTGGGCCCGCACGGCGCGCGGGGACCGGCCTCGTCGATGCCCGCGCTCTTAACAGCGGCGGGGGGGCGTCACAATGCCTTCATGCGAGCGGTCCGCCGTCATCCCAGGCCCCGGGCACCGTCGGCGACGCGCCCTGCCCCGTCCCGGCAATCAGGGCGCGAGAAGACTGTGCAGATGCACGACGAAGTAGCGCGTCTGGGCGCTGTCCACGGTCGCCTGCGCCTTCGACTTCCAGGCGGCCTGGGCCGAGGCGAAATCGGGGAAGATGCCGACGATGTCGAGGCCGGGCACGTCCTTGAAGTCGACGCCGTCGAGGCTCTCGAGTTCACCGCCGAACACGAGGTGCAGTTTCTGGCCGCTGTCGATCGTGGTTGTCACATGCCTCTCCTCGTCGGGCCGGGGTTCGCCGCGCGCCCTTTAAGCACGGCTGCGGGACCCTGCGCGAGCGGTCCGGCCGGGATGCGTCCCATGCTCGGGCCGCCGGGCTCGTCCCGACGCCATGGCTAACGCTCGTCGGCAAGCACGCCGTGCGCCAGATTCGGCTTCACACGTCGAACAGCGACCCCTGCGGGGCGGCGGCCGACGCCTCGACCGTGGTGTCCGCGACACCGCGCTTCTGGGCCGCGCGCCTGCGCCGGGCGGGCGCGGGCTTCTGCGGCGCGTCCTCGCCGGGGGGGGCGTGGCCGTCGGCGTCGGTGACGACGCCGATCCGGCCGTCGGCGAATTCCAGGGTGAGCCGCTCGCCCGGCCCGAGGGTCGCGGTCCCGCGCACGGCTCCGCCGGCGGCGTCGCGCACCAGGGCGAAGCCCCTCGCCAGCACCGCCCGGTAGCTGAGGGAGCCCAGCAGCCCGCCCAGGGCCGCCAGGCGGTCGCGCCGGCGCTCGCCGAGGCGGGCGGCGGCGGTCGCGAGGCGCAGGGCCAGGGCGCCGAGGCGCTCGCCGTCGCGGGCGGCCGCGGTCCTGGCCCGCCCGAGGGTGGCCGCCTGCGCCAGCGACAGGCGCCGGCTCAGGTGGGTCAGCGCCTCGCGCTTGCGCAGGGTACCGAAGTGCAGGGCCTCGCGCGGCTTGTCCGCCACCAGCCGCAGGCGCCCGCGCGCCATGGCCAGCGCCAGTGCGGGGGGATGGCGGCCGATCCGCTCGGCGAGGCGGGCGAAGCGCGCGCGGTGGACGCGGGCGTTGCCGGCCAGCGCCGGCACCAGCCGGGCCTCGGCGAGGTCGAGGCGCTGGCGCTTGCCCGCCAGCACCGCATCGGCCGCGGGCAGGGCGCGTACGAGGGCACGCAGGTCGCGGGCCTCGCGCACCAGCCGGCGTTCGATGCCCTCGCGCTGGCGGGCGCCGAGGTCGCGGATTTCGGCCAGGAGGTCGGCACGCACCGGCACCGCCATCTCGGCGGCCCCCGTGGGGGTCGGCGCGCGCCGGTCGGACACGAAGTCGATCAGGGTGGTGTCGGTCTCGTGCCCCACCGCCGAGATCAGCGGGATGGTGCCGTCCGCGACGGCGCGCACCACCGCCTCCTCGTTGAAGGCCCAGAGGTCCTCGATCGAGCCGCCGCCGCGGGCGACGATCAGCACGTCGGGCCGCGGGATCGGCCCATCGGGACTAAGCGCGTTGAAGCCGCGGATGGCGGCGGCGATCTCGTCGGCCGCCCCCTCCCCCTGCACCCGTACCGGCCAGACCAGCACCGGACGGGGGAAGCGGTCGGCGAGCCGGTGCAGGATGTCGCGGATGACCGCACCGGTGGGCGAGGTCACGACGCCCACGACCCGGGGCAGGTAGGGGATCGCCCGCTTGCGCTCGGGCGCGAACAGCCCCTCGGCGGCCAGGATGCGCTTGCGCTCCTCGAGCAGCGCCATCCAGGCGCCGATGCCGGCCGGCTCCAGGGCCTCGACGACGATCTGGTAGGAGGACTTGCCGGCGAACGTCGTGATCCGCCCGGTGGCGATCACCTCCAACCCTTCCTTGGGCTTCTGCCGGAGGCGGTTGAAGGTGCCCTTCCAGACCACGGCGTCGATGCGGGCCGAGCCGTCCTTGAGCGAGAAATAGGCGTGGCCCGAGCCGTGCTGGCCGCGATAGCCGGAGATTTCGCCGCGCAGGCGGACATGCCCGAAGGCATCCTCCAGGGTGCGCTTGAGCGCCCCGGCGAGGTCGCTCACCGACCATTCGGGAGCATTCCCGACGGCGGTGGCCTGCAGGGCGGCGGGAGACGGGACCGGTGACATGGCGGGACGCTAAGGCCGGAAGCCCCATCGCGTAAAGCGCGGTCCGCCGGAACACGGCCGGGAACCGGCATGACGGGTGCGTTTCAAGACGCCGGCCCAGCCCTGAGGGCGTCCCGCCCCGCGGCACGGCCGCACGGGCATGCGATAGGCCCTCATCCCGCCTTTCTCGCCGCAGGGGCCGCCGCCTTCGCCGGCGTGCTTTTGGTCGTTCCGGCCTTGGTCGTTCCGGTCTTGGACTTGGCGATCTTGGCCAGTTCCCGCAGGACCGTGGTCGTCACGCTCAGGCGCTCGGGGATCGTGGTGAGCTCGCGGATGAAGACGATGCTCATGTCGGGGCGGACCTTCGCGAAGGAGGCCTGGCCCGCCACGTAGGCCACCAGCCCCTGCGGGTTGGCGAACGACTTGTCGCGGAAGTGGATGACGATGCCTTTCGGCCCGGCCTCGACCTTCTCGATGTTGGTGTCGCGGCACAGGATCTTGATGGTGACGATGCGCAGGAGCTGCTCGACCTCCGGCGGCAGCGGCCCGAACCGGTCGATCAGCTCGGCTCCGAAACTCTCCATCTCGCCGTCGTTCTCGAGGGTCGAGAGCCGGCGGTAGAGGCCGAGCCGCACGGTGAGGTCCTCGACGTAGTGTTCGGGGATGGTGACGGGGGCGCCGAGCGCGATGGTGGGCGACCACGCCTCCTCCACCGGCTCCTCGATCCCGGCCTTGAGGGCGGTGACGGCGTCCTCCAGCATCTGCTGGTAGAGCTCGTAGCCGACCTCCTTGATGTGGCCGGACTGGGCGTCGCCGAGCAGGTTGCCGGCCCCGCGGATGTCGAGGTCGTGGCTGGCGAGCTGGAAGCCGGCGCCCAGGGTGTCGAGGGTCTGGAGCACCTTGAGGCGCTTTTCGGCCTGCACCGTGAGGGTGCGGTTGGCCGGCGTCGTGAACAGCGCGTAGGCCCGCGCCTTGGCGCGCCCGACCCGGCCGCGCAGCTGGTAGAGCTGGGCCAGCCCGAACATGTCGGCCCGGTGGACGATCAGCGTGTTGGCGGTGGGGATGTCGAGGCCCGATTCCACGATGGTGGTGGAGAGCAGCACGTCGAACTGGCCCTCGTAGAAGGCCGTCATGACGTCCTCCAGCTGACCCGCCGCCATCTGCCCGTGGGCCACCGCCACCTTGGTCTCGGGCATCTCCCGGTCGAGGAAGCTCTTGACCTCGGCCAGATCCTCGATCCTGGGCACCACGTAGAACGACTGCCCCCCGCGAAAACGCTCGCGCAGCAGGGCCTCGCGGATCAGGAGCGGATCGAACGGCATCACGAAGGTGCGCACGGCGAGGCGGTCCACCGGCGGGGTCGCGATGATCGAGAGCTCGCGCACCCCGGTCATGGCCAGTTGCAGGGTGCGCGGGATCGGGGTCGCCGAGAGGGTGAGCACGTGGACGTCGGCCTGGAGATTCTTGAGGCGCTCCTTGTGGGCGACGCCGAAGTGCTGCTCCTCGTCGACGATGATGAGGCCGAGGTCCTTGAAGCCGACGGCCTTGGCCAGCAGCGCATGGGTGCCGACGACGATGTCGACGGTGCCGCCAGCGAGCCCGTCGCGGACCCGCTTCATCTCGGTGTTCGAGACGAAGCGCGACATCTGCGCCACCTCCACGGGCAGGCCCTTGAAGCGCTCGGCGAAGGTCCGGAAGTGCTGGCGCGCCAGCAGGGTGGTGGGCACCACCACCGCCACCTGCTTGCCGGAGATGGCGCAGGCGAAGGCGGCGCGCAGGGCCACCTCGGTCTTGCCGAAGCCGACGTCGCCGCACACGAGGCGGTCCATCGGCCGGCCCTCGTTGAGGTCGGACAGGACCGCGTCGATGGCGGTGGCCTGGTCCTCGGTCTCGTCGAAGGGGAAGCGCGCGGCGAATTCGCCGTAGAGGCCGTCCGGCGCCACGAGGCGGGGGGCCTGGCGCACGAAGCGCTCGGCGGCGACCTTGATGAGCTGGCCGGCCATCTCGAGGATGCGCTTCTTCATCCGCGCCTTGCGGGCCTGCCAGGCACCGCCGCCGAGCCGGTCCAGGGCGACCTCGGCGTCCTCGGAGCCGTAGCGGGTCAGGAGCTCGATGTTCTCCACCGGCAGGAGCAGCAGGCCGCCGGCGTACTGGAGTTCGAGGCAGTCGTGCGGCGCACCCGCGGCGGTGATGGTCTTCAGCCCGACGAACCGGCCGATGCCGTGGTCGGCATGGACCACGAGGTCGCCGGGCTGGAGCGCCTGGACCTCGAGGATGATGTCCTGCGGGCGCTTGGCCTTGCGCTTCTGGCGCACCAGCCGGTCGCCGAGGATGTCGCCCTCGGAGATCACCGCCAGCCGGTCGATGACGAAGCCGGACTCGAGGCCCCACACCGCCACCGCCACGTCCGCGCCGCGCTTCAACGCGTTGACGGCGCCCAGCGTGTTGATCTGGACCGGCTTCTTGAGGCCGTGGTCGGCGAGCACGCCGCAGAGCCGGTCGCGCGAGCCCTCGGACCACGCCCCGAGGATGACGTGATGTCCCGAACCCTGCAGGTCCTTCATGTGGGCCACCGCCGCGTCGAAGACGCTGGCGGAATCGTCGGCGCGCTCGGTGGCGAAGCTGCGGCCGGTGCGGGCCTCGCAGTCGATGGTGCCGTCGTCCGGGGTCTCGGGCATCGAGAAGCCGGTGAGGCGCACGACGCTGGCCGCGGCCACGCGCTTGTCCCATTCCGCCGCCCCGAGATAGAGCGCGTCGGGCTTCAGGGGCTTGTAGGGCGCCACCCCCGTGGAGGGCGTCTTCATCGCCTCGGCGCGGGCCTCGTAGTAATCCCCGATCAGCGCGAGGCGCTCGGCGGCGGCCTCCTCCACCTGCGGGTCGAACACCAGCGGCACGCCGGCGAGGTAGTCGAACAGGGTGTCGAGCCGGTCGTGGAACAGCGGCATCCAATGTTCGAGCCCGGCGTAGCGCCGGCCTTCGCTCAGGGTCTCGTAGAGGCGGTCGTCGCGGGTCGCGGCACCGAACTGCGCCACGTAGCCCTGGCGGAAGCGCCGGATCGTCTCGGTGGTGAGCTGGACCTCGCTCATCGGCACGAGGTCGAGGGACCGCAAGGACCCGACCGTGCGCTGGGTCTCGGGGTCGAAGGCCCTGATCGATTCCAGCGTGTCGCCGAAGAAGTCGAGGCGGATCGGGTTGGGCAGGCCCGGCGGCGACAGGTCGAGGATGCCGCCGCGCACCGCGTATTCGCCCGTGTCCCGCACCGTCCCCGTGCGCAGAAAGCCGTTGGCCTCGACCCAGGCGGTGACGGTGTCCATCGGGATGACGTTGCCGATCGCCGCCGAGAACGTCTCCACCGCGATCTTCTCACGGGGCGGGACGCGCTGCACGAGGGCGTTCACCGTGGTGCAGAGGATGCGCGGGCGCTCCTCCGACGACCGCGAGCGGGTGATGCGCGAGAGCGCGGTCATGCGCTCGGCAGCGACGGCGGGGTTGGGCGAGACGCGGTCGTAGGGCTGGCAGTCCCAGGCCGGCACGCTCATCGCCTCGATCTCGGGGGCGACGAACGACAGGGCGCTGCGGAAGGCGGCCGAGCGGCCGGAATCGCGGGCCACGTGCACCAGCACCGCCGGTCCCTCCGCGCGCGCCGCCAGGGCGCGGGCGAGGTCGGCCACCACCACGGCGTCGAACCCGTCGGGCACGTTGACCAGCGTCGGGCTCTTTCCGGCCTTGAGCGCCTCGATGGCGCGGGCGAGCGCCCCCGATTTCGGCAGGGCGAAGCGGGCGGTCTGCGGCTTGGGAGCGGCGGGGACGGGGGCTTTGGGCTGGGGTTTGGCCATCGGGTCGGGGTTTTGAACTCGTGCGAGAGATCGACGGAAGGCCGGGCGGGGCTGGACTCCTGCTCCATCCAACCCGCCACCTCATCCTGAGGTGCCCGCTGTAGCGGGCCTCGAAGGCGGCCTCCAGCCCACCCGACGATTCCCGGAGCCCTCCGCTTGGCAGCGGCGCCTCAGGGAGGAGACAGCGCGTGGGACGTCGAGCGATGGCAGATCCATGGATCCACCGCCATCGTCAGCCGTGGATCGGCGCGTCGTGCTTATGGAACGCCCGGAGGCGGCGGTACAGCGGGGTGTCGTAGTTCTCCGGGGTCGGGTCCTCGCCGGTGAGCCAGCGGAACAGGTCGCGGTCGGGCACCTCGATCAGTGCCTCGAACTGCGCCAGCTCCTCCTCGCTGAAGGACCCGATCTCGGCGTCGGCGAAGCGGCCCATGATCAGGTCCATCTCGCGGATGCCCCGGTGCCAGGCCCGGAACAGGGTGCGGCGGCGGCGCGGATCGAGGTCGGCGCTGGTGCGGGTGGTGCCGGACATCGTGGGCATCCCATGGTGGGGAATCGGACGGGTCGAAGGGCGGATATGGGGAGCGGCGCCGGAAAGGGCAGCACCCGGGCCGACCGCGCCGGCCCTTCTCGTGTGCGGGAGGGCATAATCTTCACGTCTTCGGCGCGACGTAGGGCCGGTTGCCGCAGCCGGTGCGCGTGTCCTCGCCGCAGCCTGCGCCGCCCGAGCGCGGGTGCTGGAACCGAAGGGCGCTTGTGGGTACGAGGGTGAGGCCACCGCCATGTCTCGCCGATGACCCGCCCGGACCCGACCCCCAGCCCCACCGGGGCCAGCGCCGCGCCGGAAGCGGGCGGCCCTGCGCCCCTGCGCCCGAGCATCCTCGATCCGCTGTTCGCCCCCGCCCGCGGCCTTCCCGGCGTCGGGCCGAAGATGGCACCGATGATCGAGCGGCTGCTGGGCACCCCCGAGCGCCCGGCCCGGATCGTCGACCTCCTGTTCCACCTGCCCCAGGGCGGGGTGGTGCGAAAGCTCCTGGGCTCGATCAGCGAGGCGCCGCCGGGCGAGCCGGTGACGCTGGGCGTCACGGTCACCGGCTACCGGGCGCCCCAGCCGGGGCCGGGCAAGCGCCCCTACCGGGTGCTGGTGGAGGATGCCACCGGCGACGTGACCTTGGTGTTCTTCGGCATGCCCGCGGCCCGCGTCGAGAAGATGCTGCCGCTGGGCGCCCACCGCTACATCACCGGGCGCATCGACCTCTATGACGGCCACCGCCAGATGGTGCATCCCTCGCGCGTCGTCGACGAGGCGGGGCTCGCGGCCCTCCCAGCGGTCGAGCCGGTCTACGGCGCCACCGAGGGGCTGACCTCGCGGGCGATCTCGAAGCTGGCGCACGCCGCCCTCGACCGGCTGCCGAGCTTGCCCGAATGGCAGGACCCGGCCTGGCTCGCCAAGAACGGGCTACCCGCCTTCGCCGACGCCCTCAAGGCCGAGCACAGGCCGGAGGGCGCGCCCGCCCCGCCGGCCGCCGACGGCACCGTGGCCGCCGGCCCGGCCCGGCGGCGGCTCGCCTACGACGAACTCCTGGCCTCGCAACTGGCGCTGGCCCTCACCCGCGCCCGCAGCCGCCGGGCGCCGGGCCGCGCCAACGCCGGCGACGGCCACCTGTCGGACAGGATCGCGGCCGCCCTGCCCTTCTCGCTCACGGGCGCGCAAGGCCGGGCGCTCGCCGAGATCCGCGCCGACCTCGCCTCCGACCGGCGCATGCTGCGCCTGCTCCAGGGCGACGTCGGCTCGGGCAAGACCGCCGTGGCGCTGCTGGCCATGGCCAGCGCCGTCGAGGCCGGGCGCCAGGCCGCCCTGATGGCGCCCACCGAGATCCTGGCGCGTCAGCACCTCGCCCGGCTCACCGCCATGGCCGGCCCGTTGCGCCTGCGTCTGCTCACCGGCCGCGACAGGGCCGCCGAGCGCCGGGCGACGCTCCTCGACCTCGCGGAGGGGCGCATCGACATTCTGGTCGGCACCCACGCGCTGTTCCAGGACGGCGTCGCCTTCCACGACCTCGGCCTGGCGGTGGTGGACGAGCAGCACCGCTTCGGCGTGCACCAGCGCCTGGCGCTGGGCGCCAAGGGCCAGGCCGTGGACATCCTCGTGATGACCGCGACCCCGATTCCCCGGACCCTGGCCCTGACCTGTTTCGGCGACATGGACGTCTCGGTGCTGGACGAGAAGCCGGCCGGGCGCCAGCCGATCGTCACCCGCCTCGTCTCCACCGACCGCCTCGACGAGGTCGTGGCCGCCCTAGGCAGGGCCGTTGCCGCGGGCGACCGGGTCTACTGGATCTGCCCGCTGGTGGCCGAATCCGAATACGTCGATCTCGCCGCCGCCGAGGACCGCTTCGCCGACCTCGCCCAGGAGTTCGGCGCCGCCGTCGGCCTCATCCACGGCCGGATGCCGGGGCCGGACAAGGACGCGGCGATGGAGCGGTTCTCCCGCGGCGAGACCCGGATCCTGGTGGCGACCACCGTGGTGGAGGTCGGCGTCGACGTGCCGGAAGCCACCATCATGGTGATCGAGCATGCCGAGCGCTTCGGCCTCGCCCAGCTCCACCAGCTGCGCGGGCGGGTCGGGCGCGGCGCCGGGGCCTCGACCTGCCTGCTGCTCTATCGCGGCCCTCTCGGCCAGGTCGCCCGCGCCCGGCTCGAGACCATGCGCGAGACCGAGGACGGCTTTCGCATCGCCGAGGAGGACCTGCGCCTGCGCGGCGAGGGCGAGGTGCTCGGCACCCGCCAGTCGGGGCTGGCCGCCTTCCGGCTCGCGAATCTGGAAAGCGACGGCGACCTGCTCCAGGCCGCCCGCGACGACGCCCAGCTCGTGGTCGCCCGCGATCCGGGCCTGAAGAGCGAGCGCGGCCGTGCCCTCAGGGTGTTGCTCTACCTGTTCGAGCGGGACGCCGCGATTCGCCTGCTCGGGGCGGGGTGATCTCGGGGCGGGATCCCGAGGCGAAGGGGCGGCGTTCCGTTCAGGAAACGAGCGGGGACGACGCGAAGCCGAACGGCGCGGGTCGCCGCGGGCCGATCGCCGTAGGCCCCGGCACGACCGCCACCACGACCCCGCAGCGGCGCCCCGACGAAGCGGTTTCTCGTTCCAAGACAACATGTTGTAGGGGGCGTCTCACGTGCCGGCCAGGTACTCGCGGGGCGTGCGCGGGCCCGATGCGGGCATCGTGAGCTTGAAGTAGCCATAATCTCTGATTAACTGAACATGAACGAACGGCCGTCCAGGCTGCGCCGCCACAGATGTTTCAGGAGGATGGATATGTCGAGCGGACTGTTCCAGAACCTGCCGGGTGCCCACGAGATGGGGGGCGTCAACGGCCTTCCGAGCGAGCCGTGGCTGCTCCCGATCTCCGACGGTCCGGCGCCCGTCGAACCCGCGGCGGAGGCGGTGATGCTGTCCGTGCGCCGGGCGGCCCGCCCCTTCCAGATGGCGGCCAACGCCCTCGTCGCCGCGCTGGTCCTGATGCTCGGTGTGCAGATCGCCACGGACTGGGCCGGCACCCGCTCGGTCCCCCGCTCGAGCGAGCGGATCGCCGATGCCACGCCGCCGACGCTTCCCGTCGAGAAGGCGGCGCTGACGGTCCACAACTGAACCGGCGGTGCGCGGCCCGGCGCCGGCTCAGGCATCCTGGCTGGCGGGGGCGTTGCGCCCGGCGGACGACGGCGCCGCCTCGGTCTGTGCCGTGCGCAGGCTCGCCGCCATGGCATGGAGCCTGGCCTGGGGGTCCTCGGGCTGGATCACGCCCGCCGACATGACGAGCTTGGCCGCGTCGTCGACGCTGATCTCCACCTCGATGATGTCGGCGCGCGGCAGGTAGAAGAAGAACCCCGTGGTCGGGTTGGGCGCGCAGGGCAGGAACACGCCGACATGGTCGCCCGCCGGATCGAGGGCGGTCTGCACGTCGGGGCCGGCCGGGGCCGACACGAACACCACCGACCAGGTGCCCTTCACCGGGAATTCGACGAGCCCCACCGTGCGGAACGAGGTGCCGTTGGCGGAAAACAGCGTCTCGAAGATCTGCCGCAACCCCTTGTACAGCCCCGAGATCACCGGAGTGCGCGCCAGCAGCACCTCCCCGAACTCGACGACGCTGCGCCCGACGAGGTTGGCGGTGAGGAAGCCCAGCAGCGTCACCGCGAAGAAGGCGATGAGGAGGCCGAGGCCGGGAATCGAGAACGGCAGGTAATGGTCCGGCAGGTAGCTCGGCGGCACCAGCGGCTTCACCCAGCTGTCGATCAGGCTGATGAAGTACCACGTGAGGTAGATGGTGATGGCCAGCGGCCCGGCCACGATGATGCCGGTGAGGAAATAGGTCCGCAGGCGCCCGCGCTTGCTCAGGCGCGGGCGGGTGCCGGGGAGGTCGGGCGGTTCCGGTGTCGGCAGGACCGTTTCGCGCAAGGGGACGTCTCGCTGGGGCCGTGACTCTGGAACCGGGAATCCGGCGGACCGAAAACACGGGGGATCGATGGAACGGGGACCCATACGCGGTCCCTACCCGCAAGGGTTAGCGAGTCGGGCTCGCGACCTCAAGCGGAGGGCGGATCACCCGGCCCGCTTTCGGCCCGTGTCCCGCGCGCATCGGCCACGCGCTTTCGCGGGCGGCGTCGGGCGAAACGCCTTGCCGATCGAAGGGCTTTGCGGGTGTAGGGATGTCTTGATGTCTGTGTGATCGTATGGCGCCGGCCCGGCCGCGCCGGGCGGATCGCGCGCGGTGATGGAAAGCGACGGACGGCGATGAGACGGCCCACATTGAGCGCCGGGTTCAAGGCCGCCGCCGTCGTCGTCGGCATCGGCATTCCCGCGGTGGTGGCGAACCATCTGCATCAGCAGTACGGGCAGGCCCTGCATATCGCCGAGACCAGCACCGCCAACACCACCCGCGCCCTCGAACAGCACGCGGCCCGCACCCTGGAGACGGTGGACACCTACCTCCAGGCGGTGATCTCCGTGATCGGGCCGGACATGGACGGCCTTTCGCCCGAGGTGATCCACAAGGCCCTGCGCGACCGCCTCGCGCAGTCGCGCCACCTCAACAACGTCATGATCCTCGATGCGTCGGGCCGCCTGATCCACGAGGCGGGAGCGTTCCCGGCCCGGTCCACGGAATTCGGGGACCGGGACTACGTCGAGGCCCTGCACGGTGACGGCCAGACCGGCCTCGTCGTCGGCCGGCCGGTGACCGGGCGGGTCAGCAAGTTGCCGACCCTGCCCCTGATCCGCCGCATCACCCGCGCGGACGGATCCTTCGCGGGCATGGTCGTCGCCTCCCTCAATCCGGCCGCGTTCCAGGAGGTCTACGACGCCCTCGACCTCGGCGCCGGCTCCACCCTCTCCCTGTGGCGGGCCGACGGCACCCTTCTGGTGCGCTCGCCCGACCTGCCGAGCGCGGTCGGCAAGAACTACGCGGCTACCGAGAACTACAAGCGCTACGTCCTGGCGCGCCAGACCAGGCCGTTCTGGTCGGCGGGGTCCACCGACGGCATCGAGCGCGTCCTGGCGCTCGGCTTCGTGCCCTCCTACCCGCTCTACGTCAGCGCCACCCAGTCGCGCGACACGGCCCTGGCCGAATGGCGCAGGAGCGTCTGGACCCAGGCGCCCATCGCCGGCGGCACGACCCTCGTCCTCGTCCTGTCCCTGCTGTCGCTCGCCAGCGAGATCGGCCGCCGCCAGCGCTCCGATGCCCAGACGCGGCAGGCCGAGCGCAGCGCCCGCATCACCAGCGCCACCCTGCGCAACACCCTCGACACCATGGAGCAGGGCCTGATCGAGACCGACGCCCGCGGCGTCGTCCAGGTCTGCAACCGGCGCGCGCGCGACCTCCTCGGCATCACGGACGCCATGATGGCGCGCGCCCCGGTGCTCGGCCGCGACCTCGAGGGGCATCTGCGGCACGGCGAGGCGGATCCCGCCGGCCCCCAGGCGCGGCGCTTTCCCGACGAGGGCGACGTGGCGCGCTGCGCAGCCGTGTTCGAGCGCGAGTGCCGCGACGGCACCGTGCTCGAAGTCCGCACCGTCGCCCTGCCCGAGGGCGGCGCGGTGCGCACCTATACCGACATCACCCCGCGCCGCCGCAGCGACCGGGCGTTCAAGGAGAGCGAGGCGCGCTACCGTCTGCTGGCCCAGACGGCCACCGACATGATCGTGCTCTCCGGCATCGACGGGGTCCGCCACTACGTCTCGCCCGCCAGCGTCGACCTCCTCGGCTACGGGCCGGAGGAGCTCGTCGGCGCCCATCCGGAGGCGATGGTGCATCCCGAGGACGCCGCGCGGCTGGGCGAGATCCTGACCGCCCTGCGCGAGGGCCGGATCGACCAGGGGGTGAGCACCCACCGGTTCCGGCGCAAGGACGGGTCGTTCACCTGGGTCGAGTCGAAGTACCGGCTGATCCGCGACCCCGCCACCGGCGCTCCGGCCAGCATGATGGTGGCCGTGCGCGACGTCTCGGAGCGTCACGAACGGCAGGAGGAGCTGCGCGCCGCCAAGGAGGCCGCCGAGGCCGCCGCCGCCGCCAAGGGCGAGTTCCTCGCCAGCATGAGCCACGAGCTGCGCACGCCCCTCAACAGCATCATCGGCTTCTCGGGCCTGATGCTCGACAGCCCCGATCTGCGCACGCCGATGCTGCGCCGCTACGCCCGCCTCGTCCAGGACGCCAGCACCACGCTCCTGTCCATCGTCAACGACGTCCTCGACGTCTCGAAGCTGGAGGCGGGCAGCCTCGCGCTCGACCCGCAGCCGTTCTCGCCGCACGACCTCGTCGAGGGCGCCGTCGCCCTCCTGCGCAACGAGGCCGACGCCAAGGGCCTGGCGCTGACCGCGCAGGTCGAGGCGGGCGTGCCCGAACGCCTCGTGGGCGACGATGCCCGCCTGCGCCAGGTCCTGCTGAACCTGCTCTCCAACGCTGTGAAGTTCACGGCGGCCGGCCGCGTGCACCTGCACGTCGCCACCGAGGAGGGCGCCGAGCGCGCCCGGATCCGCTTCACCGTGACCGACACCGGCATCGGCATCCCGCAGGAGAAGCGCCACCGCCTGTTCCAGCGGTTCAGCCAGGTCGACGGCTCCACCGCCCGGCGGTACGGGGGCACCGGCCTCGGCCTCTCGATCTGCCGCAGCCTCGTGGAGATGATGGGCGGCACGATCGACCTCGACAGCGCCGAGGGCGAGGGCTCGCGCTTCTCCTTCGCCATCGCCCTGCCGGTGGCCGCCACCCCCGCCGTCGAGGGGGCGGCCGATGCCGACGCCCGGGCCGGCCCCGCCGTCGGCCGGTGCGCCCACATCCTCCTGGCCGAGGACGTGGACATGAACCGGGAACTCGCCGTGACGCTGCTGAGCGGCTGGGGCCACCGCGTCGACGTGGTCCTCGACGGAGCGGCGGCGGTGGAGGCGGTGACCCGCGTGGCCTACGACCTCGTGCTGATGGACGTGCAGATGCCGGTGATGGACGGCCTCGAGGCGACGCGGCGCATCCGCGGCCTCGGCGGCGCCTTCGCGCGCCTGCCGATCCTGGCCATGACCGCCAACGTCATGACCGACGACGTCGCCCGCTGCCGCGAGGCGGGGATGGACGATCACATCGGCAAGCCGTTCGCGCCCGCGCGGCTCCGGGCGGCGGTGGCGCATTGGGCCGGCCCGAGCGTGCGCGGACCGGACGCCGGCGTGCCGACGCAGGACGACCGTGACGAAGCGCCCGCCCCCGGCCATGACCCGGCCATCCTCGACGAGCTGCACGACCTGCTCGGCCCGGCGAGCCTCGGCCAGATGCTCGCCCGGTTCGCGTCCGAGCTCGACCGGCGCTTTGCCGCCCCGGTGCGGGACGCCGCCGACTGGCCGGCGGTCGGCGGAGATGCCCATGCCCTCGTCTCGAGCGCGGGGCTGCTCGGCTTCGGGCGCCTCTCGGACGCCTGCCGGACGATGGAGCAGGTCTGCACCGGGCCCGACCGCGACGAGGCGCGAAGCCGCCTCCAGCTCGACCGCGTGCGCGAGGAGATCGCCTGGGTACGCCGGGCCCTGCCGGTGATCACGGCCCGCCGGGCGGCGTGATCGCCTATTCTACGGTCACCGATTTCGCCAGATTGCGCGGCTGGTCCACGTCCTTCCCCATGAAGACGGCCGTGTGATAGGCGATGAGCTGGATCGGCACCGCGTAGACGATCGGCGCGACCACGGGGTCGAGGTCGGGCATCGTCACGGTCGCCATGGTCTCCAGGCCGGCCTCTGAGGCGCCCTTGGCGTCGCCGATGAGGATGATGCGCCCGCCGCGTGCGGCGACCTCCTGCATGTTCGAGACGGTCTTCTCGAACACCGCGTCGTGGGGGGCGATGACGATCACCGGCACGCTCTCGTCGATCAGCGCGATCGGGCCGTGCTTGAGCTCGCCCGCCGCATACCCTTCCGCGTGGATGTAGCTGATTTCCTTGAGCTTCAGCGCGCCCTCCAGCGCCATCGGATAGCTGGTGCCGCGCCCGAGGTAGAGCACGTCGCGGGCCTTGGCGACCTCGCGGGCGAGCGGCTCGATCTCGACCTCCAGCTTGACCGCCTCCGCCATCAGGCCGGGCACCGTGATCAGCGCGTCCACGAGGCTTCGCTCACGCTCGGGGCTGAGGGTGCCGCGCGCGCGGCCGGCCGCGATGGCGAGGCACAGGAGCACGGTGAGCTGGCAGGAGAACGCCTTGGTCGAGGCCACCCCGATCTCGGGGCCCGCCAGCGTCGGCACCACGGCGCTGGCCTCGCGGGCGATGGTGGAGGTCGGCACGTTCACCACGGCCAGCGTGTGCTGACCTTGCGCCTTGGCGTAGCGCAGGGAGGCCAGCGTGTCGGCGGTCTCGCCCGACTGCGAGATGACGAGGGTGAGCCCGTCCTTGTCCAGCGGCGGCTCGCGGTAGCGGGCCTCCGAGGCGACGTCGATCTCCACCGGCAGCCGCGCCAGGCTCTCGAACCAGTATTTCGCGACCAGCCCCGCGTAATAGGCCGTGCCACACGCGGTGATCGACAGGCGCGAAAGATCCTTGAAATCGAACGGCAGCGCCTCGGGCAGGGCGACCCGGCCGTTGGCGAGGTCGACGTAATGGGCCAGCGTGCGGCCCACCACCTCGGGCTGCTCGTGGATCTCCTTGGCCATGAAGTGGCGGTGGTTGCCCTTCTCGACCCGGAACGCCTGGGCGACAATGCGCTGGCGGGGCCGGGCGACGGGAGCGCCCGACGCATCGTGGATCTCGGCGCCGCTGCGCGAGAGGACGGCCCAGTCGCCCTCCTCCAGGTAGGTGATCTCCTCCGTGAACGGCGCCAGCGCCAGGGCGTCGGAGCCGAGGTAGGTCTCGCCCGCCCCGTAGCCGATGGCGAGCGGCGCGCCGTGGCGGGCGCCGATGAGGAGGTCCTCGAAGCCCGCGAAGATGAAGCCGAGCGCGAAGGCGCCGCGCAGCTGCGGCAGCGCCGCGGCCACCGCCTCCACGGGTGCCAGGCCCTTGTCCATCTCGTGGCTCACGAGCTGGGCCACCACCTCGGTGTCGGTCTCGCTCTCGAAGCGGACGCCGCGGTCCTGCAGCATCCCCTTCAGCTCGCGGAAGTTCTCGATGATGCCGTTATGGACCACCGCCAGCCGCGCCGTGGCATGCGGATGGGCGTTGGTCTCGTTGGGGCGGCCGTGGGTGGCCCAGCGGGTGTGGCCGATGCCGATGGCGCCGGCGAGCGGCGATTCCGCGAGCCGCGCCTGCAGGTTGGCGAGCTTCCCCTGCGCCCGGCGCCGTTCGAGCCGGCCGTGCTCCAGGGTCGCGACCCCGGCGGAATCGTACCCCCGGTATTCGAGCCGCCGCAGGGCCTCGACCAACTGGTCCGCCACCGCGTCCCGACCGACGATACCGACGATTCCGCACATGATCCGTTGTCTCTCGTCAAAACCGTTCGTGGTCGTGCTTGTATCGGAACCGGTCGATGCGTGGCCAGCACATCGATCGTGCGGTGTACCGATCGGCCGATTGTTGAACGGGCCTGTGAGGAAAGGCCTACAGGTCTTCCCGCCGTCAGGGCTTTTCGTGCGTCTTGGTTTCCGGTTTGCGCACCAGCCCCTTGGTCGCGCGCCAGAGCCTGGCCCCCTCCGGGCGGTTGACCTGGCGGGCGCGGGCCACCGCGAGCCCGTCGGCGGGCACGTCCGCGGTCACCACCGACCCGGCCCCGACGATGGCCCCCGCCCCCACCGCGACCGGGGCGACCAGGGCGCTGTTGGAGCCGACGAAGGCCCCCGCCCCGATGGATGTGCGGTGCTTGTTCACCCCGTCGTAGTTGCAGGTGATGGTGCCCGCGCCGACGTTGGCGCCCGCCCCCACCGTCGAATCGCCGAGGTAGGTCAGGTGGTTGGCCTTGGCGCCGGCCCCGAGGCGGGTGTTCTTCAGTTCCACGAAGTTGCCGACTCGCGAGCCCGTCTCCAGCACCGCGCCGGGGCGCAGCCGGGCGTAGGGCCCGATGGTCACGCCCGGTTCCAGGCTCGCCCCTTCGAGGTGCGAGAAGGCATGGATGACGCAGCCGTCCCCCACCGTGACGCGCGGCCCGAACACCACATGAGGCTCCACCAGAACATCCTGGCCCAACACCGTGTCGACGCTCAGGAAAACCGTCTCCGGCGCCACCAGCGTCGCCCCGCCGATCTGGGCGGCGCGGCGCAGGCGCGACTGGATCTCGGCCTCCGCCACGGCGAGCTGGACGCGGTCGTTGACCCCCTGCGCCTCCGCCTCCTCCACTCGCACCACGGCGACGGACAGGCCCTCGGCCACCGCCAGGGCGACGGCGTCGGTGAGATAGTATTCGCCCGCGGCGTTGGCGTTGCCGATCCGGTCCAGGATGGCCAGCGCGTGGCGCCCGGACAGGGCCATCAGCCCGGCGTTGCACAGGCCGACGCGGCGCTCCTCGTCCGTGGCGTCCTTGTCCTCGCGGATCGCGATGACGCTGCCATCCTGCGTGAGGACACGGCCGTAACCCGTTGGCCTGTCGGTGTCGAAGGCGAGGACGGCGATGGCCGCACCCTCGGCCAGCGGCGCGCGCAGGCGCGTCAGGGTCGCGGCGGTGACGAGCGGGGTGTCGCCGAAGGCGACCACGACGTCGTCGGCATCCTCGGCCAGGGTGTCGCGGGCGGCCAGCACCGCGTGCGCGGTGCCCAGGCGCTCGGCCTGGGGATGGACCCGCGCTCCGGGAGCGAGGGCGGCGACCTCGGCCTCCACCGCCGCCTGACCCGGCTCGGCCACCACCGCGATCCGGCCGGCACCCGCCTCCCGGGCGGCGGTGAGGACGTGCCCGAGCATGGTCCGGCCGGCGACGGCATGCAGGACCTTGGGCAGCGCCGACCGCATCCGCGTGCCCTTGCCGGCGGCCAGGACGATCGCCGTGAGAGTCCGTCCGGCCGATCCGTGTCGTGTGGTCATCCTGCCTTCGCCTCGCGGTTCGTCGCGCCGGTGCACGCCTGCCCGGACGACAGGGTCGACGACCGGCCGGGCGGCCCCCGTGGAATCGCGCCGACGGTCCAATCAGGCGGTCTAATCAGGTTCGTGCGGCCAAGCCAACTTTGACGCGGCCAAGCCAACTTTGACGCGGGCAAACCGACGCCGCACGGGCGAACCGGCGCCTCCGCCGATGGCCCGAAAGTCGCTTGGCCTTCCGGGCCCGCCGGCACGAATCCTTAACGCCCCGTTCAGGCCCCGGCATGGTAGGGAGGCCATCGACCGCCCGTGCGAACGACCCCCGTGTTCGCCGCTTCGAACGAACCGACATGAAGGCCGCATGACCCTGCCGACCCGGTCCACCCCCTTCCGATCCCCCTCGCTCCCCCCGGACTCCGGCTCGACCCGCAGGGACGTTCTGCGCCAGGGGGGCGTGGCGATGGCCGCCCTCGCCCTGGCGCCGGCCGCGGCCGCGGCGCAGGAGGCCGCCTCCGCCCTGCCCGCCGCCGGCACGCCGTTCTCGCCCGGCCTCGTTACCGATCTCGCCCGGGCGCTCGCCGCCAAGCCCTACCAGCGCCCGGCGGCAGACCTGCCCGAGTCCCTGTCCGGCCTGAGTCGCGACCAGTACGCCGCCATCCGCACGGTCCCCGGCAGCGCGATCTTTGCCGGCGACGACCTCGGCTTCACCGTCGAACCGCTGCACCGCGGGTCGGTCTACGGCGACCGCGTGACGCTCACCCTCGTCGCGGACGGCGTCCAGCGGCCGGTGCCCTACGATCCGGCGCGCTTTGCCGAGGGCGGGCCGGCGCTGCCCGCCTTCAAGGACGACCCGGGCTATTCCGGCATCCGCATCCGGTCTCGGTTCGGCGGCGGGGATCTGGCCGATTTCGCCCTGTTCCAAGGGGCCTCCTTCTTCCGCCTCGTCGCCTCGGGCCAACGCTTCGGCGCCACCGCCCGCGCCTTGACCCTGCGCCCGGCCGATCCGCGCGGCGAGGAGTTCCCGCAGTTCCGCGCCCTCTGGATCGAGCGTCCGGCCGCTCCTCACGCGATCGTGATCCACGCCCTCGTCGAATCCGAATCGGCCACCGCCGCCCTGCGGATCGACTGCCGGCCCGGCCCGGCCTCCACCGCCGAGGTCTCGGGCACCCTGTTCGCCCGCGCCGCCCTCGACCACCTCGGGCTGGCCAGCATGACGACGCGCTACCTGTTCGGGGCGAGCGAGCGGCGCGGCGCCGAGGACATCCGCGCCGCCGTCCACGGCTCGGAGGGCCTGCGCATCCGCACCGGCGCCAACGAGGCGATCTGGCGGCCGCTGCGCAACCCAGAGACCCTGCAGATCTCGTCCTTCCTCGACGAGAGCCCGAAGGGCTTCGGCCTGATGCAGCGCTCGCGCGACTACGCCACCTACCAGGACGACATCAACGGCTGGGAGCGCCGCCCCTCGCTCTGGGCCGAGCCGCGCGAGCCCTGGGGGGCGGGCGCGGTCAGCCTGCTGGAGATCCCGAGCGATTCCGACGCCAACGAGAACGTGCTGGCCTATTGGCGCCCCAAGGAAGGGCTGGCGGCCGGGGCCGAGCGGGCCCTGGCCTACCGCCTGACCTGGGGATGGGACGCGCCCGAGCGGCTGCGGCTGGCCCCCGTCACCGCCACCCGCAGCGGCCGCGGCTCGGCCGAGGGCCGGCGCCGGTTCGCGGTGGATTTCAGCGGCGACGACTTCACCGGCGGCGCGGAACTCCAGACCGAGCTCACGGCTTCCCCCGGCACGATCGTGACGCGCACGCTCTACCGCTATCCCGAGCGGCGGACGGTGCGGGTGGCGTTCGAGCTCGATCCGGCCGGTGCGAAGGCCTGCGAATTGCGGCTCCTCCTGCGGCGCGACGACAGGCCCGTGACCGAAACATGGCTGTACCGTTGGACACCCTGACCCCCCCGCATTCCGACGCCGACCGGCATCCCGCCCCGCCCCCGGAGGCGGGTCCGGCCAGGCCGACCGAGGCGACATCCGCCGTCCCGCCGGAGGCCCATCACGCGATGCCGCCGGAAGCACCGCTGGTGATGCCGGTGCAGGACCTCGGCGCCTGGGACCCGCGCTCCGGCCATCGCCCGGCCCGGCCCGAACGCCGCCCCTGGCTGGCGCGCGCCTTCGTGTTTGGAGGCGCGGCACTGCTGACCGCCTACGGCGCCCTGCAGATGTACGAAGTGGTCTCGGTCTCAGGCGGCACCACGGCGCTGCAGTACGTGCTGCTCGTCCTCTTCACCCTCAACTTCTCCTGGATCGCGCTGGCCTTCACGGGCGCGATCCTCGGGTTCGTCGTGCTGTTGCGCGCACCGCGCCACAAACCCCTGGCCGGGGCGCTCGCCACACGCACCGCGGTGGTGATGCCGGTCTACAACGAGGCCACCGCCCGCACCTTCGCGGGCATCGAGGCGATGCGGGCCGAGGTCGAGGCCACCGGCCACGGCGCCGCCTTCGACTGGTTCGTGCTGTCGGATTCGACCCAGGGCGACGCCTGGATCGCCGAGGAGCGCGCTTTCCTGGCTCTGCGCGAGCGCCTCGGACCCGAGGCGCGCCTGTACTACCGCCACCGGGCCAAGAACCATCATCGCAAGGCCGGCAACATCGGCGACTTCGTGAGCCGCTGGGGCGCCTCCTACGACCACATGCTGGTGCTCGATGCCGACAGCCTGATGAGCGGCCCCTGCATCGTGGCGCTCGCCTCCGCCATGGAGGCGGACCCGGACGCCGGCATCGTCCAGTCGCTGCCGCTCATCATCAACCGCAACACCCTGTTCGCCCGCGTGCAGCAGTTCGCCGCCCGGATCTACGGGCCGGTGATCGCCACCGGCCTCTCGGCCTGGTCTGGGTCGGACGGCAACTACTGGGGCCACAACGCCATCATCCGCACCCGCGCCTTCGCGCAGGCCTGCGGCCTGCCCGACCTGCCCGGCAAGCCGCCGTTCGGCGGCCACGTCCTGTCCCACGACTTCGTCGAGGCGGCGCTGATCCGGCGCGCCGGCTGGAGCGTGACGATGCTGCCGACCCTGCCGGGCTCCTACGAGGAGAGCCCGCCTTCTCTCATCGACGTGGCTGTGCGAGACCGGCGCTGGGCGCAGGGCAACCTCCAGCACTCGGGCATCATCGGCGCCGCCGGCCTGCGGGCGGCCTCGCGCCAGCATTTCGCCACCGGCATCGCCGGCTACGTCGCCTCCCCGCTCTGGCTCGCCCAGCTCGTGGTCGGCATCGCGCTGGTGCTGCAGACGGCCACTATCCAGCCCGATTATTTCTCCGGCGATTCCGGCCTGTTCCCGAACTGGCCGCGGTTCGACCCGGTGCGCGCGCTCCAGCTCTTCGGCCTGACCATGGGCATCCTGCTGGCGCCCAAGCTCCTCGGCCTCCTCCTCGCCCTGTTCGACGGGCCGGTGCGCCGGGCCAGCGGCGGCGCGCTCCGGCTGGTGCTCTCGAGCCTGATCGAGACCCTGCTGTCGGCGCTCATCGCGCCCATCGCGATGCTGATCCAGTCGGGTTCGGTCTTCCAGATCCTGGCGGGCCGCGACACCGGCTGGAACCCGCAGCGGCGCGACGACGGCTCGATCCCGTTCTCGGACATCGTGCGCCGCCACCGCTGGCACATGGCGTTGGGCCTGGTGACGGGGGTCGCGGCCTTCGCCATTGCCACCTCGCTGTTCCTGTGGATGTCGCCGACGATCCTCGGCCTGGTGCTGGCCATCCCGATCTCCTGGGCGAGCGGGCAACTCGCCTGGGGGCTCGGCCTCAAGCGCCTCGGGCTCCTGATGACCCCGGAGGAGCGCGATCCCCCCGCCGTGGCCACCGCCGCCGGCAGCCTCGCCCGGCGCAACGCCGCCATGGGCCTCGACGACGCCCCCGCGCTCGCCGCCATCCACGCCGACGCGCAGCTGGCGGCCGCCCATGCCCTGATGCTGCCCCCGGCCAGCCCGCGTGCCCGCGGCGCCATCGATCCGGACCGGGCGTTGGCGGCGGCCAAGCTCGCCGAGGCCCGGACCCTGGACGAGGCGACGGCCTGGCTGTCGCCGAAGGAGCGCCTGGCGGTCCTCCACGACCGCCCGCTCCTCGATCGCCTGAAGAGCCTGTCCTGAGCGCTCGTCCCGCCGCCGGGAAATACCGATTTCCGTCCCGGCGGTTTGGGCGTAGAGACGCGATGTCCGGGCGGCCTGCGCTCCGGAAGGGTGGCCGAGTGGTTTAAGGCAGCGGTCTTGAAAACCGCCGTGGGGGCAACTCCACCGTGGGTTCGAATCCCACCCCTTCCGCCAAATGTACCTGTAAGTTCTTGATTTAGTTAATAAAATTTGACCGTCTCTTACATGGCCCCAATGGTGGCCCCAATAACGATCACGAACATAAGCGGACATCGACGGGCTTCCACGGTCGAACCCTGCATCTCGTCTCGCATCCTCCGCAAGTCGCTAAAGCTCAGGCTTTTCCCGGCAATCAATCTCGACGGCGTCCCGGTCTGAGGGGCAGCGGAGGCTGATCACCTTCGGCTGGACGCACCAGAAACTCGGCCACGTCGACCCGTAGGGCAACAGCAAGGCGATCTAATACGTCGATCGTGGGATTGAAGCTGCGCCGCTCAATCCCACTCACGTAGCCGCGGTCCACGCCAGCATCGACGGCAAGCGCTTCCTGAGAAAGCCCCCGTTCAACCCGCAATCGTCGCAGATGCCACGCCACGCGGGCTCGTCCGTCCATGGTTCGGACGCGACCAGCTTGCCCAGGCTGAAACCATCGAATATGTTCGACACAATTGCCGTGAGACGCTGACTTGAGACGGTTATCCCCGTCACGCCATCAGTGCGGTGTATGGGGACTTCATTTCGATGCGGGTGCGCATCCATCGCGGCGCGCACGAGATCGGCGGCAGTTGCGTCGAGCTGGAGCACGAAGGTTCCCGCCTTCTACTGGACTTCGGCCTACCACTGGACGGGGACCCTGAGGACACGAGCCGCCACCCGGTGATCGATGGTCTAACCGGCGGCGCAGATCTGCTCGCTCTCGTACTCAGCCACGGCCACCGCGACCACATCGGCCTCAGTCACCTCGCCGGGCCGGACCTGCCGGTGGCGCTCGGCGCTGCCACCCTTCGTATTCTGCAGGCGGCATTCGCCTTCGTCCCCGATTGCCACGTGCCCACCAACACCATCACGTTTACAGACCGCCAGCCGCTCACCTTCATACCGTTCACGGTTACCCCCATCCTCGTCGACCACTCGGCCTACGATGCCT
>NZ_LMQK01000010.1:0-54076 GCF_001424525.1 Methylobacterium sp. Leaf399
CCTACCGCCAGCCCGGCTTCTCCAACCGCAGCAACGGCACCGAGTTCGTCGCCGTCCGCGCCGGCCTGAACTACAAGTTCGGCTCCTACTAGGATCCGACCGTTCCGATCGGAGCCGGCTTTCGGCCGGTTCCGGCTCGATCCGCATGAGAAAGAGGCCGCCCCTTCGCCGGGGCGGCCTCTTTCGCGTCGTTGGGCCTGTTCGACCCAACCGCCGACGGGAGACCCCGCCGCCGCTTCTGTTCGGGCCTACCTCAGGGTCGACGGCTCGCCGGGCTTGAGGGGGCGATCCTTGCCCTCCGGCCCGCTATCGGCACCACGTGCGTCGAGGCGCTCCAGGTGTTCGAAGACGTGCTCAAAGGCGCTGGTGACCGCCTGTTCGAAGGTTCCGTCCGCCTTGCCCATGGCGGCCTTGAGCCCGGCGATCAGCGCGCGGTGTGTCTCGATATCGCTCGACATGGCGGTTCCTTCTGGTCCGGTTGGACGACGATCCGGGAAGCCAAGCGTCGGCGTCGGGCGCCGGTTCCCAGGCGCCGTTTCCGACGGGTGTAAGCGGCAGCTGCCGGGCGGCACTCCACGCCGGCCTCAGAAACGACGACGCTGCTCCAGGTCGGCGAGGTCGGCGGGTTCCGCCACGTCGCGCCGTGCCGCCGCGATGACGAGGTCCGCGTGGCGCAAAAGTTCCTTCACGCGGCTCGGCGAACCCTCGACGTGTGCCACCCGACCGAGGACGTCGAGCATGTATCCGAGCACGTAGGGCGACCCGGCCGCGTTCTGGCGGATCAGGTGGAACATGGCATCGCACAGCCCGCCGTAATCGGTCACGGGATGGATCAGGGCGATCCGGCCCTGACGAGCGAGGACGCCGGTGGGAAGATGGCGCGAGGCGAGGCGACAGAGGGCGTCGCCCATGTGGGCGACGACGCTGACGGCGGTGAAGGGATCGTTGATGCCGGGCGACAGGGCCCGGACGGCGATCTCCGAAAGCTGCCGCACGGAGAATTCCAGGTCCTGCAGCGCCGCCGGCCGCCGGCCGAAGGTGAGGGCGCGCGCGAGCGCCTCCTCGATGCCCTCGACGGACGCGGAGACCTCGGCGAGGGGCAGACCGGTCGGGACGTAGTCGCCCGGGCGGACCCTGAGGCGCACGACGACCCCGCGTCGGTGGGCCCAATCGGCGAGGCGCTCGGCGTTCACGGCCTGGAGATAGCCGCTCGCCGGCGTGGCGACGGCGAGCCCGGGCGGGCCCTGCGCCGGAACCGGCAGGCCGGGTGCGACCAGCGACCGGTCCGCGACGGCCTCGCACAGGTCGCGATGGACGGCATCGACCACGGTCTCGACGTTGATGCTCGTCGCGATGTGATGGACGAACCAGACCAGGGTCGCGACGCTCAGCATCGCGAGCACGATGGCTCCGGTGACCGCGAGGTGCGGGACGAAGGAGGTCTCCTCCACGGTCCGGACCGTGCGCAGGACGATCAGGGCGTAGGCGAACGTCCCGAGGAAGATGCCGAGCACGATCTGGTTGCGGGCGTCGCGGGTGAAGTTGCGCAGGAGTCTCGGCCCCATCTGGCCGGAGGCGAGGGACAGCGCCGCGATGGTGATGGAAAAGGTGGTGCCGGCGACCCCGATCACCGACGACGCCACCGCACTCAGAAGCGCGCGGGCGCCCTGGGCCCCGCCGGAATACCCCCAGTTCGCGTCGGGCGAGGAGGCGTCGTAGCCGGCGACGCGCGCGGTCTCGAGCCAGACCGCGATCTGCCCCAGGGCGAGGCAGGCGAGCACGATCGACGCCGGCCGAAGCCAGAACTGGTCCCCGAGGATCTCCAGCCAGGCTCTCACCCGCGCGTTCATGCGGCCTCCGATGCGCTTGATCGATGTGAAACGGTCGAACGGCCGGATAACGCGAAGTTCGCGGCGGCCCCCTGACAAAACCCGATCGACGCACCCATCTCAAGCACGCCTGAGCGGAGCAAACCCGCCGGCTTGCCCCAGGAGGACGACTCCATGAACAGCGAAGAACGTGACGTCATCAACGGCATCTTCCAGCGTCTCGAGCAGGCGGGAAGCCAGCCCCGCGATGCGGACGCCGAGCGTTTCATTGCCGACAAGCTTCGGAGCCAGCCCTACGCCCCCTACGCGATGGCGCAATTGATCTATGTGCAGGAAGAGGCGATCAAGAGCCTCAACCAGCAGCTCGAGCAGGCCCGCGAGGCGGCCTCGCACGCCCAGCAGCAGCCGCAGGGCGGCGGCGGTTTCCTGTCGAGCATCTTCGGCGGCGGTTCCCGCCAGGAGCCGCAGCGTCCCGCGGGCCAGCCCTGGGGCGGCCAGGGCGGGCAGCCCGGATACGGTCAGCCCCAGCCCGGCTACGGCCAGCAGCCCGGCTATGGCGGCCCGCAGGGCGGCCCCCAGCAGGGCGGTCCCTGGGCCGGCCAGCAGCAGGCTCCGGCGCGCGGCGGCGGCTTCATGGCCACGGCCCTGCCCATGGCTGCCGGTGCGGCCGGCGGCATGCTCCTTGGGAGCGCGCTGTCGAACGCGTTCGCCGGCGGTCATTCGAGCCTCGGCAGCGCCGCGGCGGCGGGCCTCGGCGGCACCGGTGCGGAAGCGGCGGGCCTGAGCGGCGGCACCCAGGACCTCGGATCGGCGCTCGGCGGCGGCAACGATCTCCAGGGCGCCTCGTTCGACAACGATGCCGGCGGTGATTTCGGCGGCGACCTCGGCGGCGGCGGCGACGACGACTGGGTGTGAGCCCGATCGGCCCTGTCGTACGGGGCCGATCTCGAAGGATCGCGCGTTCTTCGACGGACGCCCGGCACCGGTTCCCGGTGCCGGGCGTTTTTCGTCGTCAGATCACGTCGACGCGGGTGCCGACCCCGGCCCGCTCGTAGAGGTCGATGACGTCCTCGTTCATCATCCGGATGCAGCCCGACGAGACCGACTGCCCGATGGTGTGCGGCTCGTTGGTACCGTGGATGCGGTAGAGGGACGAGCCGAGATAGAGGGCCCGTGCGCCCAGGGGATTCTCCGGGCCGCCGGCCATGTGGCGCGGCAGGTCGGGACGGCGGCGCAGCATCTCGGCCGGCGGCGTCCAATCCGGCCATTCCTTCTTCTGGCTGACGGTCTTCGTGCCCGCCCAGGTGAATCCGGGCCGGCCGACGCCGATGCCGTAGCGCAGGGCCTTGCCGCCGGGCTGGACCAGATAGAGGAACTTCGAGGGCGTATCGACCACGATGGTGCCCGGTGCCTGGCGGCCGTCGAAATCCACCACCTGGCGGCTGAAGCGCGGATCGGGGGCTCGGGCGATGACGCCCTGGTCGGGATCCCGCAACGGCGTCGCCCGCGGCAGGGCGGCGAGGCGTGTGGGTGCACGCAGCACGGCCGCCGGCATCGGCTCGTCGGGGACGCGGTCGCCAGAGAACAGGCGGCGGGGGGCGGGGGCCACCACGCCGCCGTGGCCGTAAGCGGCGGCATGGTCGGGCACCGCCCAATCGGCACCGATCCGTGCGCCGGACCGGGCCGGACCCACGGGAGCGGGACGACCGTTGCCCGTCACCAGGAACTCGATGAAGCCGCCGCCGTAGCGGCCTCCCTGCGCCTGCGCTTCCGCGCCGGCCGTGAGCGCCATCGCCCCCGCCACCGCCAAACACCACCCTGCACGCATTGCCCGTTCCCCCGTCCGCCGGCCTCGTCGGGCGCGATGATGCGGAGGGGGCCGGGATCGCCCGATGAAGGAACGTGGTGAATCCTCCGGAAATCCGATTGCACAGCGGTGCGGGAGCGAGTCAGCGTAAAGATTCGGTCACCACGGGCAAAGACCGATCCCATTCAGCAAATGGCAACCCCTTTCGTTCACCGTCCCGGCGGTGACCTCATAGCCGGCTGATCCCCCACCATGACCATGAAGCGCTATCGCATCGAAGACAGCCTCGGTCTGGCGAGTGTTCAGCCGGCGATGGCGCCGGTGGCGTCTGCCGAAACCTCGGACCTGAACGCCGCCCGCCTCACCGAAATCCTGTCCGCGATCCAGGATCTGCGGAAGATGACGCAGACGAGCACGATCGAGACGGTGGAAGCCTGCCGGCGCGAACTGACCGACGCCCTCTCCATGCGCTCCGAACTCGACATCATGAAGGACGCGATCACCCGGACCAAGACGGAGATCGCGACGCTCTACCGCTCGGAGAGCACCGGCAAGGGCATGCGCCGGGTCGCGGGCGAACTCGACGCGGTGGTCGATTCCACCGAGCGGGCGACCAGCACGATCCTCGGGGCCATCGAGGAGATCGAGACCAACGCCGGCATGCTGCGGGCCATGAGCACCTCGGCGGCGGGCCGCGAGAACGTCGATGCCATCCTCGAGCGCGTCGTCGTCGCCTACGAGGCCTGCAACTTCCAGGACCTCACCGGCCAGCGCATCAGCAAGATCGTCGGCGTCCTGAAGTTCGTGGAGGAGCACCTCGACCGGATGATCGAGGCCTGGGGCGGCCTCGACAGCTTCAAGGACGTGCTCGGGGTCGGCCCCATCAAGCCGGACGTCGACGACGAGAGCTCGCTGCTCAACGGGCCGCGGCTCGGAGACGATCCGGGCCACGTCGACCAGGGCGACATCGACGCGCTGTTCGACTGAGCGGGGCCGGACCGTCCCTCGACCGTAGGCTCCGCCTCAGCCCGGCAGCTTCGCCAGGGCCGCCGCATCGCGGCCGACCACCGCCGCGAGGCTGTCCCCGCCCTCGGCCCGGATGCGTTTGGCAAGGCCCGCCTTGATCGCGCCGACGAGGCCGGGACCGGCGTAGACCAGCGCCGAATAGAGCTGGAGCAGGGAGGCGCCGGCCCTGACCTTGGTCCAGGCGGCGTCCGCCGAATCGATGCCGCCGACGCCGATCAGCGGCAGCGTGGCACCCACGCGGAGGTAGGTCTCGGCCAGGAGCCGGGTGGCGGGGCCGAACAAGGGCCGGCCCGAGAGGCCGCCGGTCTCCCCGGCGAGGCCGGTTTCGGTCAGGCTCGCGGGACGGGCGACGGTGGTGTTCGAGACGACCAAGGCCGAGACGCCGCGCCGGACCGCCGTGGCGGTGATGGCGTCGAGGGCGTCGAGGGTGATGTCCGGGGCGATCTTCAGGAGGATCGCGGTGGTCGGCTGGACGTCGTCGCGGGCGGCCACCACACGGGCCAGGAGTTCGTCGAGGAAGGCTTCGCCCTGCAGGTCGCGCAGGCCCGGGGTGTTGGGCGAGGACACGTTGACGGTCACGAAGTCCACCAGCGGCGCCAGGGCCGTGGTGCAGGCGACGTAGTCGGCGAGCCGGTCGGTCGCCTCCTTGTTGGCGCCGATGTTGACCCCGACGAGGCCCGGCCGGCCGCGGCGGGCGGCCAGGCGCCCGGCGACCACCGCGAGGCCTTCGCTGTTGAGGCCGAAGCGGTTGATGACGGCCCCGTCGGCGGGAAGGCGGAACACCCGCGGGCGCGGGTTGCCCGGCTGGGGCTTAGGCACGACGCCGCCGACCTCCACGAAGCCGAACCCGAGGCCGAGGAGGGCGTCGGGCGCCTGCGCGCCCTTGTCGAAGCCGGCGGCGAGCCCCACCGGGTTGGGGAAGCGCCGCCCGAGGCACGCCACCGCCAGGACGGGATCGTCGGTGGCCGGCGCCAGGGCCGGCATCAGGCTCAAGCCGCGCAGGGTCAGGTTGTGGGCGGTCTCGGCGTCGAGGCCGTGGAGGAGCGGCCGCGCCAGGGGGAACAGGGCCCCGATCATGCCGAGGGTCCTCCCAAGCCCGCCGGAAAGACCTCCACCGGAAAGACCTCCGCCGGAAAGACGTGGCGGCCGGCGGCATCGAGGGGCAGGTCGGCCACCGCGACCACGGCCGAGAGCGGCAGGTCGCCGTAGAGATGCGGAAACAGGTCGCCGCCGCGAGAGGGCTCGTAGCGCAGGCCCGCCCCCAGGGCATCGGCGTCCACGCTGAGCAGGAGCAGGTCGTCGATCCCGGAAAAGTGCCGTGCCGCCGTCTCGACGGCCTGCGCGGCGGTCGAGAAATGGATGTAGCCGTCGGCGAGGTCGACGGGCGCGCCCCGGAAGCGGCCCTCGGCTTGCGCCGCGCGCCACAGGTCGCGCGGACAGATCTTGTAGATGAGCGGCATCGCGAAGGTCCTCGCGGCACGTTGGAAGGGGCCGGCCGCGCAGGGTTGGCGATAGAGGGCGGCGCCGATGGCGGCAACCGCTGTTGCCTTTCGCCGCGGCAAGTTCTAATTTCCTAGACCTAGGCTGTATGTCTTATTCGCTGCTTCGGCCGAGGCCGCCATGCTGTCCCACGAGCAGATCTGGACCGCCATCGACAGGCTGGCCGAACGCTACGGCCTGTCCGCCTCCGGCCTCGCCCGTCGGGCCGGCCTCGACGCCACCAGCTTCAACCGCTCGAAGCGGATCGGGCCGGACGGCCGCAAGCGCTGGCCCTCGACCGAATCGGTCTCCAAGGTTCTCACCGCCACCGGCGCCAGCCTTGACGACTTCCTGCGCCTGATCGAGGCGCGGTCGGGCCCGCCGCGCACCACCGTGCCCCTCATCGGCATGACCCAGGCCGGCTCGGGCCGTCTCTTCACCGACGAGGGCATCCCCACCGGCGGGCCCGGCTGGGAGGAGATCGACTTTCCCGATCTCGGCGAGGACCGGGCCTTCGCGCTGGAGGTTCAGGGCGATTCGATGGAGCCGCTCTACCGCGACGGCGACGTCCTCATCGTCTCGACCACCGCCGACATCCGCAAGGGCGACAGGGTCGTCGTTCGCCTTGAGGCGGGCGAGGTCCTGGCCAAGGAGCTCAAGCGCAAGACCGCGCGGACCATCGAACTCGCCTCGCTCAACGCGGCCCATCCCGACCGGACCGTCAACCTCGGCGAGATCGCCTGGATGGCGCGGGTGATGTGGGTGCGCCAGTAGGGCACGATGCGGACAAGGGGAAGCCGCTCTTCCGGCATCGTCATGCGACAGCGGTGGGGTCGAGCAGACCGCCGCTTCGGCGAACCGGCGGTTCGCTCGACCCGATTTGGCCGGACACGCCGTCGGGGGTATCGATGACGGCGAAGGGGAGCACCCCCGGCACCTCGGATCGACCACATGGCCTGTCGCGCTGGCGAGGAGACCCGACCGATGCCGGCCGAACCGGACACGGCAGAGGTGGCGGCAGCAGACGTACCCGCGGCAGCGGCGCCGCTCGGTGCCGAAGCCGCCAGGCTGTTCGAGGCCTCGGCGGTGCCGGCCATCCTGTGCGATCCGGCCGACCCCGAAATGCGGATCGTGGCGGCCAACCCCGCCTTCCTCGCCCTGACGCATCATGCCGCGAACGAGGTCCTGGGCCGGTCGCCGCAGCTCCTGCTCGGTGCCAGGACAGAGCGTGACGCGAAGGCCGCCCTCGCGACCGTGGTGGCCGACGGCGGCACCATTGAGGTCCTGGCGGCCCGCAAGGACGGCGCGACCCTCTGGGTGGAGTGCCACGCGGCGACGGCGGGCCGCTACCGCCTGGTCGAGGTGGTGGACGTCACCCGGCGCCGCGACGCCGAGGCCGCCCTCGCCCTGTCGCGCCAGCGCGAGGCCCTGGGCCTGCTCACCAACAGCGTCGCGCACGAGTTCAACAACTTCCTCCAGATCCTGATCGGCTACATCGACGGCCTCAAGCGCCGCCTCGGCGACCGGGAGGAGCCGTTCATCCAGCGGGCGATCCTGCGCTCCACCGACGCGGCCGAGCGCGCCACCATTCTGACCCGGCAGCTGCTGGCGTTTTCCCGGCGGATCGCCCCAGACGTGCGGCCGGTGGACCTGGGGGCGGTGGTCGGCGATTTCGTCGCGGTCTTCCGCCCGACCCTGCCCCCCCGGGTGACCCTGGCCGTGGAGTGCAGGCCGGGCCTCGCCTGCGCCATGAGCAACCCGACGCAGATTTCCTTCGCCCTCGCCCAGATCCTGACCAACGCCTGCGAGGCGATGCCGAAGGGCGGCACCATCACCATCTCCACCTTCGCGGTGGCCCCGCACGACCACGGCATGGCCCGCCCCTCGGACGGGGCGGTGGGCATCGCCGTGGCCGATACCGGCCCTGGCATGGCGCCGGAAATGGCGGCCCGGGCGCTCGCTCCCTTCGCCACCAGCCGCGAGGCCGGCCGGGGGACGGGTCTGGCCATCGTCCACGGCCTGATGAAGCGCCAGGGCGGAACGGTCTCGGTGGAGAGCCGGCCGGGAGAGGGGACGGTGGTGAGGCTGATCTTCCCGGCCACGGGCGCGCCGTAACGAAGGCTTAGGGATGGCCGCCGTCGCGCGATTGCGGCCGGTCGCGATGGACTAAAACTCCGCCTCGCCCGTCACCATATAAGGTTCGGCATTTCCGCCGGGACTCATTCGATCTTCGCAGAGGCGAAACCATGCTCACCTCAACCACGCGCTTCAAGCGCGCGGCCACCCTACTGACCCTCGTCGTATCGCTGGCCATGGCCGCGCCGATCGTGGAGGCCCGTCCGGGCAGCAGCGGGGGAATGGGCTCGCGCGGCTCGAAGACCTATACGGCCCCCTCGGCCACGCCGACCGCACCCGGCGCCGCCGCGCCGATCCAGCGGACCCAGACCCAGCCCGGTCCCGCCATGGGCAACCCCGGCATGAACCCGGCTGCGGCCCAGCGTCCGCGCTTCGGCGGCGGCTTCATGGCCGGCCTGCTCGGAGCGGGCCTGCTCGGCGCGCTGCTCGGCGGTGGCTTCTTCGGTGGCCTCGGCGGCATCGCCTCGATCCTCGGCCTGCTGCTCCAGGTCGGTCTCGTCGTGCTGATCGTGACCTTCGCGGTACGCTGGTTCCGTCGTCGCCAGGGCACCCCGGCCGCGGCCGGTCATGCCCGCACCGAGATGGGCTCGGGCGGCGCCCCCGGCGGCATGAACGGGGGCGGCCTCGGCAACAGCCGTGGCCTCGGCATGGGCGGCTCGCCCGTGGGTGGTTCCGGCATGGCCGGCCCCGCGATGGGCGGTCCCGCTCCCGTGGCGACCGGCAAGGTGGCCATCGGCCCCGGCGACTTCCAGAGCTTCGAGCTCGCCCTCAACGACGTCCAGGAGGCCTACGGCCGCGAGGACGTCGCCCGGCTTCGCACCGTCGCGACACCGGAGATGGCGGGTTACTTCGAAGAGGAGCTGCGCGCGAACGCCCAGCGCGGCGTCGTCAACCGGATCTCCGACGTGAAGCTCCTGCAGGGCGACCTGTCGGAATCCTGGAGCGAAGGCCAGACCGAATACGCCACGGTCGCCATGCGCTACGCCATCAAGGACGTCACCCTCGACAAGCGCAGCAACGCCGTGGTCGAGACCGGCGAGCCGGAAGCGGTGGAGCTGTGGACGTTCGTGCGCCAGCGCGGCGGACGCTGGCTGGTCTCGGCGATCCAGCAGGGTCGCTGAGACGACCGACCGTTCGACCAACGAAGCCGCCGGGGCAACCCGGCGGCTTTTTTCGTGCCCTCGATGGAGGATCTCGGGCGCGCCTATCCGGCCAGCGCCCGCGCCATCGCCACGAACTGCGCCACGGTGGCCTCCTCCGCCCGGGCCGTCTCGGGGATGCCGGCCGCTTCGAGCAGGCGGGACGGGTCCGGTGTGGCGCCCTTCAGGCTCTGGCGCAGCATCTTGCGGCGCTGGCCGAAGGCCGCCCGCGTCACCGTCTCCAAAGCCGCCACGGAGCAGGGCAGGGGCTCGGCGCGGGGCCGGAGCTGCACCACGCTCGAGGTCACCTTGGGCGGCGGCACGAAGGCGGAGGGCGCCACGTCGAACAGGATCTCGGCTTCGCAGCGCCAGCCGCAGAGCACGCCGAGCCGGCCGTAGTTGGCCCGGTCGCCCTCGTCGGCGACAATGCGCTCGGCGACCTCGCGCTGGAACATCAAGGTGAGCGACTCCCACCACGGCGGCCATTCGGGCGCGGTCAGCCAGCCCGTCAGCAGCGGCGTGCCGACGTTGTAGGGGAGATTGGCGACGACGCGGACCGGCCCCGAACCGACGAGGCCGCGCGGGTCGAACCGCAGGGCGTCGGCCTCGACCACGTCGAGGCGGCCGGGGTAATGCGCCGCGATCTCGGCGAGCGCCGGCAGCGCCCGCGCATCGCGCTCGACGGCGACGACGCGGGCGGCACCGGCGGCGAGGAGGGCGCGGGTCAACCCGCCCGGACCCGGCCCGACCTCGACCACGGTGACGCCGTCCAGCCGGCCGGCCGCCCGGGCGATCCGCCCCGTCAGGTTGAGGTCGAACAGGAAGTTCTGGCCGAGCGCCTTCTTCGGTTCCAGCCCGTGCCGGCGTACGACGTCGCGTAAGGGGGGGAGCCCGTCGTCGCTCACGGCACGCTCCGGATCAGGCGCGCGGCCAGCCGCAGGGCCGCCATCAAGCTGTCGGGACGCGCCAGCCCGCGCCCGGCGATGTCGAAGGCGGTGCCGTGGTCGGGCGAGGTGCGCACGAACGGCAGGCCCAGGGTGACGTTGACGCCCTCGTCGAAGGCGATGGTCTTGATCGGGATCAGGGCTTGGTCGTGGGTGGGGGTCAGCGCCACGTCGTAGCCCGCCCTGGCGCGGGGGTGGAACAGGGTGTCGGCCGAGAGCGGACCGCGGATGTCGATGCCCTCGGCCCGGAGGATCGCCACCGCCGGTTCGAGCACGTCACGGTCCTCGGTGCCGATGGTCCCGGCCTCGCCGGCGTGGGGATTGAGTCCCGCCAGGACGAGGCGGGGCCGCGCGATGCCGAAGCGGCTGCGCAGGTCGGCCGCGACGATGCGGGCGGTGCGCACGACGAGGTCCTGCGTCAGCAGGTCGGGCACGCGGCGCAGGGCGACGTGGATCGTCACCGGCACCACCGCCAGCGTCTCGCTCCACAGCATCATGACGGGCAGCGGCGGGGTCTCGCCCGGCGCGACGCAGAGGGCGGCGAGGAACTCGGTGTGGCCGGGATGCGCGAAGCCGACCTGGGTCAGGACGTATTTCGCGATGGGGTTGGTGACGAGGGCGCCGGCCGACCCGGCGCGCACGAAGCCGAGGGCGGCGGTGATCGATTCGAGGGTGGCGCCGGCGTTGGCCGGATCGGGCGAGCCGGCGATGGCCAGGATGCGGGCACCGCTCGGCAGCGCCACCACGGGAAGCGCGCGGGGAAACACCTCGACGGCGAGCTCCGGCCCCACCTCCGCCACCGGCACCTGAAGGCCGAGTTCGCTCGCCCGCCGCTCGACGAAATCGGGGTCGCCGACGAGGAAGAAGGGCGGCAGGCCGGGGCCGTCGTCCCGCGCCAGCCAGGCCGACAGGGCGATCTCGGGCCCGATCCCGGCGGGGTCGCCCAGCGTCAGGGCGAGGGGAACATGGGGTGTCATGACGGCTCCGGTCGATCGCCGCCGCAGGGCGACGATCGCCGGCAAGCCCTAGCGCACGGCGGCGATGCCGTCAGCCGCCGTGACGGAGCTGACGTTCTGGCGCAGGTCCGCCTCGCCGAGCGTCTTCAGCTCGACCCGCAGCAGCACCGTCTGGTTACGCTCGCGCGTGCCGAGCGCGGTGGCCGTGGGCGCCACGATGTAGTTGAGCGAGACCGTGGTGCATTCGTCCTGGTAGCCGCCGCCGAGGCTCATGCCGGAGACGAAGAACCGGCCGGAGCGGTCGTAGATCGGCGCCGAGCCGACCGGGTTGGCGATGTAGTTGGTCAGCGCGTCGGCGTAGGTGTCGCGCACGTCGAGGTAGTGGGTCAGGTCGACGATGGCCGATCCGGTGAGGAACCAGTTCGGGGTGACGTGGTAGGTGGCCGCCGCCGAGACGCCCTCGCGGCGGTGGTTGAAGCCGAGCGACGGCTGCGCCTCGTAGTAGGAATAGAACAGCGACAGGTCGACCGGAGCGAAGGGCGCCAGACGCGCGATCACGCCGGTCTCGAAGCGGTTGACCTTGAAGTCCTGCTGGTCGAACCGCGCCCGGGCGATCATGCTGATGTTCTGGTTGGGCGAGACCTGGAACCGGCCGACGTAGTCGGACGCCCGCCGCTCCAACCCGGAGTCGAGGCCGACGTTGGCGATGTCGCCACGACGGAACGAGTTGACGCCCGCGATCTGGATCGACTCGCCGAACAGGATGTTGGCGTACCAGCCCGACGGCGTCACCACCGAGTACTGGGCGCCGACGTTGGCCCGCAGGCCGCCCTCGACCCGGTCGTAGCCGGAGAACTTGTCCCATTCGAACAGGGAGGTGTCGTCGAACACCAGGCTCTGGGCGTCCTCGTTGGGCAGGCGCCCGATCTTGGTCTCGCTCGGCCGCGCGATCACCTGGACGATGGGCTCGATGGTGTGGACGCCCAGGCCTCCGAAGTTGCCGACGAAGGGGTAGCGGTAGTCGATGCCGATGGCCGGCATCACCCGGCCGGAGAAGTCGTTGTCCTGCGTCGTGATGTTCTGGACGAGGTTGTTCTGGAAGCCGGTGCGGCTCGGATCGACGAAGAAGGCGTCGGTGCGCAGGTAGGCGAACGGCGTGATCGACTGGCCGATGTCGTCGATGAAGGTGCGGCGCCACGAGGCCTGGGCCGAGACGCGGGTCTGCTCGCCGGCCAGGCCCCTGATCAGGCAATTGGCCCGGTTGAAGGTCGTGCAGGTCTCGTAGAGCGGGTAGCTGATGCCGTTGGCGCTCGGGCTGAACAGGTAGCTGCCGGTGCGCGGGATGCCCTGGAAGTCGGTGGCTTCCCGGCTCAGGTGGGTGATGTTGGTCTCGAACCGGACCTCGCCGCCCAGCGGCTTGGGGCCGTTGATGCGCTTGTCGTAGTCGATCACCGGCGCGACGATCGGCTGTTCCTTCTGCCAGTCGAAGCTCGACAGGCCCTTGAAGTAATAGGCCCGCGCCTCGAACCACGAGCGGTCGCCCTGGCCGATCAGGTAGGCGGTGGAGACCGCTTCGCGAAAGTAGTCGGTGGTGATGCTCTGGTTGCGGATGCGGTAGTTGTCGAGGAACCACTTGTCGGTGACGCCGACCACGTCCCAGCCCGCCCGCCAGCGATCGTTGATGTAGAACTGGCCCTTGGATTCCACCGCGCCGCGAAAGTCGCGGTCGCCGGCGCCCAGCGGGCCCGGCAGGAACGCGCTCGGGGTCGTCTGGAAGATGCCGCTCAGGCGGACGCTATAGGAGCCGTTGTCGAGGCGGTGGCGGAACTCGCCCTGGCCCAGCACGCCCTGGTTGCTCAGGAAGGCGGGCGAGAGGGTCAGGTCGTAGTTGGGCGCCAGGTTGAAGAAATAGGGGACCGCGATACCGCTGCCGAGCGCCGTCGACGAGATGAAGCGCGGCGTGAGGAAGCCGGACTTGCGCCTCACGGTCGGGTCGGCGGCCTCGAAATACGGCAGGTAGGCCACCGGGATGCCGGCGAGCTCGAGCGTCGATTCCTCGAAGGCGATCGTGTGCGTCTCGTTGTTGTGGACGATCTTGGTGGCGCGGATCTGCCAGAGCGGCGGCGTCTCGGGGCGGTTCTTGCACGGCTCGCAGGCGGTGTAGGTGCCGTAGTCGAAGCTCGTCTGCTCGCCCTCGATGCGCTCGGCGCGCGGCGCCGAGAACCGGGCGCGCACGACCTGCCCCTTGGTCTCCACGGTCTGCTGGATGCGCAGGGCGTCGATGAAGCCGTTCTTGAAGTCGTCGGTCAGCTCCATCTTCTCGGCCGTCAGCACCGCGCCGGTCTCGTCGGTGAGACGCACGTTGCCTTCGGCGAAGACGCGGCTGGTGGTGCGGTCGTAGAGGACCCGGTCCGCCTGCAGGGTGCGCGGGCCGTAGTTCAGCTCGGCGTTGCCGCGCGCCATCACGGTGTTCTTGTCGTTGTCGTAGACGAGCTCGGCCGCCTCCACGAGCAGGCGCTCGCCGGCCTTCGGCGCCGCCGGCTTGCCCGGAATCGGCTTGCCCGGCATCGACTTGGCGGCTCCCGACCGTTGGGTCTGGGCAGCCGCGGAACCCGCCGCTGCCAGGGGCAGGGCGACGGTCAGCAGCGCCGGAACACCGGCCGCGATCGCGATGGCAGCGACCTTACGCAACGCTTGTCTCAACTCCCGCCGCAACCGGACGTGACGCAACGACCCATGCCAACCGACGCTCCCGTCACGACCATCCGGGCCCGGCATCAGCCGTCCTCCTGATGGAGAAGCGTGAGCGTACCCAACAAACTCCCTACCACGGCGGGGAACCATGCCGCCACCGTCGGCGCGACGATCCCCGACGCGCCCAAGCCCTCCATGACCTGGCGCGCGACGTAGAGCAGGAACCCCGCCGCCACGCCGCCGAGCACCAGCCGGCCCACACCACCAAAGCGGAAGAACCTTAAGGAAACGCTGGCCGCGACCAGAACCATGGCCACGAAGAGGAGCGGTCTCGCCATCAGGACACCGTACTGGAGCCGGTAGCGGGTGGCATCCAGGCCGGCCCGCTCGGTGCGCGAGATGGTGTCCGGCAGTTGCCAGAAAGGCACAGATTCCGCGGGCGTGAAGCGCTGCCGGATCTGGGCCGGGTCCAGGGTCGAGGCGACGAGGTAGGTGTCGAAGGTCTCGGGTGCCGCGCCCTCGCTCATGAGCCGGGCCTCGGTGAGTTCCCAGTAGCCGTCGTGGAGGTTGGCCCGCGCCGCCTCGATCTGCGAGACGAAGCGGCCGGACCCGTCGAAATTGAACACCGAGACGCCGGCCAGGGAGGTCGTCCCCTCCACCGCCGTCTCGGCCCGGATGATCGCCTGCCCGTCGAGGCTGCGCTGGCGGATCCACAGGTCCTTGCCGGAGGTCGCCTTGGTGGAGCGCGCGAAGATCTTGGCCTCGATCTCGGTGGAGCGCTGCTTCATGAGGGCCGAGGCCGGGTTGTAGACCGCCACCGTGAAGATGCCGATGCCGAGCGCCACGAACAGGCCCGGCTGGAGGAACTGCCAGGCCGAGATGCCGGCGGCACGGGCCACCACGAGTTCGAGCTTGCGGGAGAGCTGGAGCAGGGCGGCCATGGAGCCGAACAGGATCGCGAAGGGCAGCACCCCCTCCGCCACGGCGGGGGTGCGATAGAGCGAGAGCTGCGCCATCAGCCCGGCCGAGGCGCCGGCGGTGTCACCCGCGCGCCGCAGCAGCTCGACGAAATCGAGGGTGTAGACCAGCGCGAACACCGTAAGGAACACCCCCAGGATCGTGCGCAGGAAGCGGGCGGCGAAGTAGCGGCCGAGGGTGGCGCCGATCAGCATGGCGGCGCCCTCAACCGAGCCGGGTGCGGCGCGGGGCGAGGACGCCCCGCAGGCCGTGCCCGAGCCGCGCCGCCGCGTCGCGCAGCGCCGGCCCGTGGAAGATCATCAAGGCGGAGAGCGCCATCGCGACGAGGGGTACCGCATAGACCGCCACCACGGCACCCTGGCTGCGGACGGCGGCACTGGTGGCGGTGAAGCCCGCGATGCGCAGGAGAACCACCGCGATCACGGCGCCGGCCACGGCCAGGCCCCGGCCCTGCCGGGTGGTGCGCGGGTCGCCCAGGGCGGCGAAGGCGATGAGGGCGATCGCCAGGGGGTAGAGCCAGGCCGAGAGCCGGTCGTGCAGCTCCGCCCGGAACCGCCCCTTCTGAAGGGTGTAGTAGCCCTCGCTCCGGTCGGGGAACAGCAGCTGGCTGGTGGAACGCTCGCGGGGCTTGAACACCACCTCCGCGTCCGGCGGCGTGAAGGCGGCCAGATCGACGGTGTAGCGCTCGAAGGTGATGATCGAGGCGTCCCGCGTGTCCTTCTGCTGACGGTGGATGCTGCCCTTCTCGAGGGCGAGGTAGCTCTGCCCGTCGTAGTCCACCGCCTGGCCGCGCTCGGCGAGGTAGACCACGGTCTTTCCCGCCTCGCGCTTGTCCTGGATGAACAGGCCGAGCAGCGTGCCGCCGGGGCCGCGCTCGCGGAAATGGAAGGTGATGCCGTTTTCCAGGCTGGTGAACTGGCCTTCCTTGACGACGTTGGCGATGAAGTCGCCGCGCACCCGCGTGACCACGTCGCGCAGCTCCTGGAAGCTCGACGGCATCACCTGGATCGTCAGGAACGCCACCGCCAGGCTCACCGCCAATCCGAGGGTGAGGAACGGCCGCAGGATGCGCCGCGGCTCCATGCCGGCGGCCGACATCACGATCAGCTCGGAATCGCCGTTGAGCCGGTTGAGCGCGTAGACGATGGCGATGAACAGCGCCACCGGGGCGATCACCGTGATCAGGGTCGGCAGCGACAGGCCGGTGATCAGGAAGAAGATCACCAGGGTCTGGCCCTTGGCGGTGATGAGGTCGAGCTCGCGCAGGGCCTGCGTCACCCAGATCGTGCCGGTGAGACCGACGAGGCAGGCCAGGAAGGCCGACAGCGCGATCCTGAAGATGTACCGCTGGATCTGCGTCATCGTCTCTCGCGGGTCGCGCCGGATCGATGCGGCGTCGGGGGCAGTGGCCGGCGGCCTGCCGGTGGCGGTTGCGCGCGCCAATCGGGGCCGTTTCGCGGCACCGCGGTCACGTTGCGTTCTGAAGCCCGATCAGTACACAGGATGCGCGAGCACGCCCTGAACGGTGCGTGCCGCGGCACACATCCGGACAGAGTGGAAAGCGAACGTCATGGCGGACGGTATCACGATCGCGTTCGGGCCGCTCGGCCCGGTGGGCCAGGCAGATCTGCAAGGCGATCTGCAAGGCGATCTGGTCGTGTTCGTCGGCGACGACCTCGTGCTGTCGCCCGCCGTGATCGAGGCCGTGGGGCAGGGCGCCGCCGACCTGGTGGCGCGGGCCGCCGCCAGCGAGCGGTTCAAGGGCAAGTCCCTCTCCGCCCTCGTCCTGCCGGCGCCCGCCGGCCTCGCCGCGGACCGTCTCGTGGTGGTCGGCCTCGGCTCCGAGAAGGACCGGGCCAAGACCGACTGGCCGGCGCTCGGCGGTTTTACCGCCTCCAAGGTTTCGGGCCGCACCGCCCATCTCGCCCTGTTGTGGCCGGGTGTCACCGCCGCGAACGCCGCCGAGGTCGCGCTGGGCGCGCGCCTGCGGCACTACAGCTTCGACCGCTACAAGACCAAGAAGAAGCCCGAGGGCGAGGAGCCCAGGGGCACCACCCTGACCGTGATGGTCGAGGATCCCGCCGCCGCGCGAGCGGCCGCCGCCGCGACGGAGGCCGTCGCCGAGGGCGTCCTCCTCGCCCGCGAACTCGTCAACGAGCCGCCCAACGTCCTCTATCCGGAGGAGTTCGCCAACCGTGCCGAGGCCCTGACCAAGCTCGGCGTCGAGGTCGAGGTGCTGGGCCTCGAGGAACTCACCGAACTCGGGATGGGCGCGCTGCTGGCGGTGGCGAAGGGCTCCACCCGGCACCCGCGCGTGGTGCTCATGCGCTGGAACGGCGCACCCGATTCCACCGAGCCGCCGATCGCCTTCATCGGCAAGGGCGTGTGCTTCGATTCGGGCGGCATCTCGATCAAGTCGGCCGGCGGCATGGAGGACATGAAGGGCGACATGGGCGGCGCGGCCTGCGTCGTCGGCACCCTGCATGCGCTCGCCGCCAGGAAGGCGAAGGTCAACGTGGTCGGCGCCATCGGCCTCGTCGAGAACATGCCCGACGGCAACGCCTACCGCCCCGGCGACATCGTCACCTCGATGTCGGGACAGACCATCGAGGTCATCAACACCGACGCGGAAGGCCGCCTCGTGCTGGCCGACGTGATCTGGCACGTCCAGGGCACCTACAAGCCCAAGATCATGGTCGATCTGGCCACCCTCACGGGCGCCATCATCGTGGCCCTGGGGCAGGACATCGCCGGGCTGTTCTCCAACGACGACGCCCTCGCGGCCAAGCTCACCGCGGCCGGGGAGGCCACCGGCGAAACGGTGTGGCGGATGCCGCTGATCCCGGCCTACGACAAGGCGATCGACTCGAAGTTCGCCGACATGAAGAACACCGGTGGCCGGCACGGCGGCGCCGCCACGGCCGCCTCCTTCATCAAGCGCTACGTCAACGACGTGCCGTGGGCCCACCTCGACATCGCCGGCGTCGCGATGTCGTCGAGCAGCAGCGAGATCAACCGCTCCTGGGGGGCGGGCTGGGGCGTGCGGCTCCTCGACCGCCTCGTGCGCGACAACTACGAATCATGAATTCCTTCGCCGCCGCCGGGCTTCCCCTCGCGGCGGCGCTGGCTTGCATCCTCGCCGCGACCCTCGGCGGGCTCGACCAGAACAGCGCGTTGCCGCCGGGGCTGGCGCCCTACGCCTACGGCTTCTTCCTCGATCGCTATCCGCTGTTCGCGGTGGCCATCGTCTACGGGCTCGCCCGGCTGATCGCCGCCGCGACGGCACCCGGACCCGCCGGATTTCCTCGTCGCGCGGCGGGCCTCGCCGTCGGGGCCGCGACGCTGCTCGCATTGAGCCTCTATCCGACCTTCGGCGGCCTCATTCTGCGGGGCGCCTTCGGCAGCGGCAGCATGGCCTTCCTGAACCAGCAGCCGATGGGGATGGCGTACGCGCTGGGTTCGGCCCTGGGCGCCGCCCTGTTCGGGACGGCGATGGGCCTCGGCGTGATCGCGATGACGGCCCGGCGCGTCTCCCTGCGGCGGTTCGCGAGGCGGACCCTCCCGGCCGCCCTGGCGGCCTTCCTCGCCCTCTGGTTCGCCTTCGCCGTCCTCGGCCTCGCCCACGCGGCCGGCCTGGGGCCGTGGCCGCGGCGAGCGCTGACGGCCGGCGATGCCCTCATCGCCGCGGGGCTCGTCGTCGTCGCCTTCCTGCCGCACGCGCTGCTGGTGGCGTGGCGGACCGGGGCGGAAGAGGTCCGCCCCGCCGGTGTCGTGACATGACGGCCGTTTCGACCGGCGGCGGAGGGCGCACCGGCTTGATCGGCGCGGCGGGATGTCGCTAGATGGTTCAGATGTGAACGAAGGCGACTGACAAAAGACGCCGCGTCACCACAGGGAGGACGCCATGCTGACCGACCGGACACCCGCGCGACCGTGGCTGTCGTCCTATCCGCCGCATGTGCCGGCCGAGATCGAGGTCGACCGCCTTGGCACCCTCGTCGACCTGTTCGAGGCCAGCCTGTCGCAGTTCGCGGACCGTCCGGCCGTCCAGTGCTTCGGGGCCCAGATGAGCTACGCGGCGGTCGGGCAATCGGCCCGGGACCTCGCGTCCTGGCTGGCGGCGCAGGGCCTCGGCAAGGGCGACCGCGTCGCCCTGATGATGCCCAACGTCCCGGCCTACCCGGTGGCGATCTTCGGGGTGCTCCTGGCCGGCTGCACCGTCGTCAACGTCAACCCGCTCTACACGCCCCGGGAACTCACCGCCCAGCTCAACGACTCGGGCGCGAGGATTCTCGTGGTCCTCGAGAACTTCGCCCACACCGTGGCGGATGCCCTGCCCGAGATCGCCCTCGACCGGGTCGTGGTGGCCGGTCCCGGCGACGGGCTCGGGCTGAAGGGGCGCCTGATCGGGCTGGCCTCGCGCCATATCAAAAAGGCGGTGCCGGCCTATTCCTTCCCGGCCGGCCTGGCGATCCGGTTCGAGGCGGCGTTGAAGGACGGCCACGGCCGCAAGCCGCCCGAGGTCGCTGTCTCGCCCGACGACCTCGCCTTCCTGCAATACACCGGCGGGACGACCGGCATCGCCAAGGCCGCGATGCTGACCCATCGCAACATCGTCGCCAACGTCACGCAGTCGGAGGTCTGGCTCGGGGTGGCCCGGAGCAAGGCCGGCCGCAAGGTCATGGTCACGGCGCTGCCGCTCTATCACATCTTCGCCCTGACGGCCTGTTTCTTCTTCTTCTTCAAGGTCGGCGGCTGCTGCCTGCTGATCCCCAACCCGCGCGATGCGGCGGGTTTCGTCAAGACGCTCAAGGGCACCCGCTTCACCCACCTGTCGGGGGTCAACACGTTGTTCAACCTGCTCCTGAACACGCCGGGGTTCGATCAGGTCGATTTCTCCCGGGTCGAGTTCACGATCGCGGGCGGCATGGCGGTACAGGCCCCGGTCGCCGCCCGCTGGCAGGCGGTGACGGGCCACGCCATCATCGAGGGCTACGGCCTCTCTGAGACCTCGCCGGTCGTCTGCGTCAACCCGCCCGGCCTCGCGCAATGGTCCGGCACGATCGGCTATCCGCTCTCGTCGACGGATCTGGTCATCCGGGACCTTGACGGGCGCGAGCTGCCGTTCGGCGAACCGGGCGAACTCTGCGTGCGCGGCCCCCAGGTCATGGCCGGGTACTGGAAGCGGCCCGACGAGACCGCCCGGGCCACCACCGCCGACGGCTTCTTCCGCACCGGCGACGTCGCGGTCCTCGGGGCCGACGGCCAGGTGCGGATCGTCGACCGGATGAAGGACATGATCCTGGTCTCGGGGTTCAACGTCTATCCCAACGAGATCGAGGATGTCCTGGCGGGCCATCCCGGCGTGCTCGAATGCGCCGTCGTGGGCGCCGAATCCGAGGAGACCGGGGAGACGGTGGTCGCCCATGTCGTGCGCAAGGACGAGGCCCTCACCGCCGAGGCGTTGCGGGCCTACGCCCGTTCGCAGCTGACCGGCTACAAGGTGCCGCGGCGCATCGTCTTCCGCGACACTCTGCCCAAGACCAACGTCGGCAAGGTGCTGCGCCGCGCCCTCAGGGACGAAACCGGCCCGGTGTGAGGCCGTCGGGGCTGTCCGAGCGGCCGTAACCGCGGCGGCGGTCGCGCCGAATGGAGACGAGCGCGCTTGCCGAGGGACGGTGGCGTGCCGATGTTCGTCGGCAAGCGCGCCGCCAGGCCCGCACCGCAGGAAGCCCCGAGGAGTCACGATGTACGTCAAGCGCCGCCGCGGATGGGAGATCCCCGAGACCCAGGCCACCCCGGAGAGCGTCTTCCTCAACCGACGCGCCCTGCTCGGCGGTGCCGCCGGCCTCGCGGCCGGATCGGCGTTCGGCGGTCCGGCGGCCTTCGCCGCAGACGGCGGCTATCCGGCACCGCGCAACGAGGCCTACACCCTCGACCGGCCGGTGACGGCCGAGAAATACAGCGCGAACTACAACAACTTCTACGAGTTCAGCACGTCCAAGACCGTGCTGCCCGAGGCCAATGCCCTCAAGACGAAGCCCTGGACCATCAAGATCGATGGTCTCGTCGAGAAGCCGTTCGAGATCGCGGTCGAGGACCTGATCAGCAAGATCGGCCTCGAGGAACGCCTCTATCGCCACCGCTGCGTCGAGGCATGGTCGATGTCCGTTCCCTGGACGGGCTTTCCCCTCTCCAAGCTCGTGGCGCTCGCCAAGCCCCTGTCGGGCGCGAAATACGTGCAGATGCAGACCTTCATGGACAAGGCCGTGGCCCCGGGCCAGCGCCAGTTCATCTATCCCTGGCCCTACACGGAAGGGCTGACGATGGAGGAGGCCGCCAACGACCTCGCCTTCATCGCCACCGGCGTCTACGGCAAGCCGCTCGCCAACCAGTTCGGTGCCCCGATCCGCCTGGCGGTGCCGTGGAAGTACGGCTTCAAGTCGGTCAAATCGATCGTGAAGCTGTCCTTCGTCGAAGCCCGCCCGAAGACCTTCTGGGAGGGGCTGCAGGCGCAGGAGTACGGTTTCTGGGCCAACGTGAACCCCGCCGTGCCGCACCCGCGCTGGAGCCAGGCCAGCGAGCGGGTCCTGGGCACCGACCAGCGCGTGCCGACCCTGATCTACAACGGCTACGGCGAGCAGGTGGCCGGGCTCTACAAGGGTCTGGAGAAGGAACGGTTGTTCGTGTGATACGGTTTGCGCTTGAATCAAGCGCGAACCGTATCACCGAGCCCGCGCGGCGCCTGAGCGAAGCCCATTTCCAAATCACGAAGTGATGTGGAAATGGTATGAGGGACGTCCGCCCGGATGGAGTTCACCCCAAGGCGCGGCGGAGGCTGGCATTCACACGGTCATGCCAGCCGGGAGCCGACGCACGAAAGCGCGCGATGACGTCCGCATCGAGGCGCAGGGTAACCGGCTACTTTGACCCGGTTTCATCGTGGCCATCGGGAACAGGCTCGCCGTCGATCAGGCGGACGGCAAGCGTTGGCCATCCTCATCGAGAAGACGTGACGGCTCTCGCCACGTGAGGTCCAACCGACGACGACCATCCGGCCGGTGAAACGCCCAACCGTGACGATACGAGTGTCGCCGTATGCGGCCCGCAGATCTTCGAATTCATAGACCGGGCCCGCGAAGACGGGTTCCGCCGCCCGAAAATCGAGGCCTCGTTCGATCAAGGTCCTATCACGCTTCGACGGATCGACCGTGATCATCGATGGGCGGTGTCCCGATGACCTTCCGTCACGGTGGGTCGGATTCGACCGGCCAGGGGCGTCCGCCCCCGCTCAATAAATCCAGCGCTGCGCCTTCGCGACGAGAAAATCGCGAAACGCCTGGACGCGGGCGACGGTGCGCATCTCCTCGGCGTAGACGAGGTAACTTTCCATGTGCGGCATCTCGCTGTCGCGCATGACCTGGACGATCCCGTCCTGCCCGTCGACGGCGTAATCGGGAAGGATGCCGATGCCGGCTCCGGTCTCGATCGCCTTCTGCAGGGCGGCGATGTTGTTGACCGTGAAGTGGATGGTCCGGCGCTCCAGCCCCTCGCGGCCCACCGTGGCGAGCCAGTGGGTGGCCAGCAGGTAGGACGGCTCGTTGCCGCCGAACGAGACCAGGCGGTGCTCGTCGAGGTCGGCGATGGATTTGGGTTCGCCGAAGCGCTTGACGTAATCCTGGCTGGCGAACGCATGGTAGTGGACCGTGAACAGCCGGCGCTGGATCAGGTCCGGCTGGGCCGGGCGGCGCATCCGGATGGCCACGTCGGCCTCGCGCATGGCGAGGTCGAGTTCCTCGTTGGTGAGGATGAGCTCGACGCGCACGTCCGGATAGAGGTCGAGGAACTCGGCCACCCGTTGCGACAGCCAGGAGGTGCCGAGGCCTGTGGTGGTGGTCACCTTGAGGTCGCCCGACGGCCGCTCGCTCGTCTCCACGAGGCGGGCGCGGGTGTTCTCTAGGCGTAGTTTCATGTCGCGGGCGGCGCGAAACAGGAGGTCGCCCTGCTCGGTGAGGATCAGGCCGCGGGCGTGGCGGTGGAACAGCGGCGCCTTGAGCTCGCGCTCCAGCGCGCTGATCTGGCGGCTGACCGCCGACTGGCTCAAGCCGATGTCGTCGCCCGCCCGCGTGAAGCTCCCGGCCTCTGCGACATTGAGGAAGATGCGGATCTTATCCCAGTCCAAGGCCGAAGCACTCCCGAACGCAATCCGTCGCCGACCCGTTTCGTGCGGAAAGACCTTGCCGCCTTTGGCGGCATCCGCCCTAAACTACGGCGTCGATCTTGCGATTGTGTTGCACTCCTGTGCAAGCGCGACACACGGGAAAACGCTGGAGCGTCGGACCGAAAGGGGGATACCGGCTTTCGGGGCAACCACGACGCCACGACGAGGGCCGGCCGCTATTCCGCCGCCGCCTGCTGCGGCGTCTCGCCGACGTCGAGGGCGGCGAGGAACTTCTCCGCCTCCAGGGCCGCCATGCAGCCCATGCCGGCGGCGGTGATGGCCTGGCGGTAGACGTCGTCGGTGACGTCGCCGGCGGCATAGACGCCGGGGATCGCCGTCTCCGTCGTGCCGGGCCGCACCGTGATGTAGCCGCCCTGGCGCAGGTCGAGCTGGCCTTCGAACAGGCCGGTGGCGGGCTGGTGACCGATCGCCACGAAGACGCCGTCGGCCTTGCGCTCGACGATCTCGCCGCTGCGCACGTCCTTGAGCCGCAGGTGCGTGACCGAAGGCGGCTTCTGCGTGCCGCAGATCTCCTCCACCGCGTGGTGCCAGAGCACCTCGACGTTGGCGTGCTTGAACAACCGCTCCTGCAGGATGCGCTCGGCCCGGAACTCGCCCCGGCGGTGGACCACGGTGACCTTGGCGGCGATGTTGGCGAGATAGAGGGCCTCCTCGACGGCGGTATTGCCGCCGCCCACCACGGCGACCTCCTTGCCGCGGAAGAAAAAGCCGTCGCAGGTGGCGCAGGCCGAGACGCCGAAGCCCTGGAACGCCGCCTCCGAGGGCAGGCCGAGCCACTTCGCCTGGGCGCCGGTGGCGATGATCAGCGCGTCGCAGGAGTAGGTCTCGCCGGAGTCCGCCTCGAGCCGGAACGGCCGGCTCTTGAGGTCGACCTTGGTGATGTACTCGGCCAGCACCTCGGTGCCGACGTGCTCGGCCTGCTGCCGCATCTGCTCCATCAGCCACGGGCCCTGGATGGCTTGCGCGAAACCCGGATAGTTCTCGACGTCGGTGGTGATCATGAGCTGGCCGCCGGGCTGGAAGCCGGAGATCATCAGCGGCGCGACCATGGCGCGGGCGGCATAGATCGCCGCCGTGTAGCCGGCCGGACCCGAGCCGACGATGACGAGGCGGGCGTGACGGTGGGCCATGGCGAACGACTCCTGGTGGCGATCAGCGGGAGAGAGCGATCCGTGCCTGATGACGCATGTAGGCATCGGCGAGGCGGCGCGCGATCTCCGGTGTCGCGTCGATGGGTGCGTAATGCAACATGTCGAGTTGGCCCGTAAACGGCGCCAGGGCGCCGGCCGCCTGCAATCCCGCAAAGAAGCGGCGATGCCGGACATAGGTCCCGGGGAGTTCGAACAGCAGCACGGCGACGCCGGTGCTCACCGCCTCGCCGACCATGTTGGCGGAATCGGAGGTCACGACCACCGCCTCGGCCAGCGCCAGCATCGGCACGTAGGGGTTCTCGCCGCGACCGTCCCAGAAGAAGGCGGGCCTGTCGTTCGCGAGGACGGCCAGCGCCGCGCGGAGTGCCGGAGGCGTGCGCCGGGAGACCGTGAGCATGAGGGAGGCCCCCGCCTCGCTCATGGCGGACAGCTCCGCCAGCAGGCGGGCGGTGTCCGCCGCGGAAAATCGCAGGTGCCGGCTATCGCCTCCCACCAGGACGGCGACGCGCGGACGGGGGAGGGCGGCAAGGCGCGGGTCGGGCGCGGCGCGGGCGGCCGCCAGGCGCGCCGGCGTCACGCGATGCGGCGGCGTCGGCGTAGTCAGGACGTTCGGACCGCGCAGGTCGTCGTAATCCGGCACCCAGATGAAGTCGGCGCTCTCCGGTCCGGTGCGGGGGTCCTTGAGAAAGGCGGTGAAGGTGCGGCCGGCGCTCGCCCGGCGGATGGCCCGCAGGTAGGGCACCGCCTGCCGGCCGGAGGCGAGGAGAAGGTCGGGGAGGGGACCGGCCAGCGCGCCGCCGGACCGGCCGGGGGCATGGCGGGGGTCGACGGGCCCCCACGGAGCCAGCCACGAGAACGGCGCGCGGCCCGGGATACGACGGACGTCGGCCCGGAGGCCGAGGGTCTCGACGAGGCCGAGGCACTGGGTCTCGTCGCCGGCCTTGCCGTCGGTGATCACCCAGGACCGGGCGCGGGCGATGTCCGGCGGCGGGGCCGCGGAACCGGCCTTCACCCGTCGGGCAACGCGCGGCGCAGCCATTGCGCGTAATGCTCGGCGATGGCCGTAACCCGGCGACGTTCGGATTCGGGATCGTACCAGGCGCCGCCCGAACTCGCCGGCAGGGCGGACAGCTGGGGATGCCGGGCGATGACCTCGCCGCGACGGCCCAGGAGCAGGGCCTCGCCGTCGAGGTAGTCGGTCTGGCCGCCGCCGCCGAAGCGGCGTCCCTCGGAACCGACGTAGGCGGTCAGCGACAGGCTGCGGACCACCACGACGAGGGCAGGCCCCTGGCCGCCGAGGCGGTCGGAAAAGCTCCTGCGCAACGCCGCCAGGAGATCCGCCTGCAGGGCCTCCGCCTCGGCGCCGCCGCCCTTCGCCAGGAAGGGGCGGACGTCGACGCGGATCGCCGAGACCCGGCCGCCTGCGAGGGCGGCGAGGCCCTCGGCACGGAGGCCGATCCCGCCAGCCAGCAGGACGGCGAGCGTCAGGGCGATCCGCGGCACGCCGATCCGGCCAAGGCGTGCGAAGGCCTCAGCCACCATACTGGACGGCGACGACTTCGTAGGACTTGCCGCCGCCGGGCGTCGTCACCTCGACGGTGTCGCCCACGCCCTTGCCGATCAGGGCGCGGGCGATCGGCGAGGTGATCGAGACCAGCCCCGAGCGCACGTCCGCCTCCGGCTCGCCGACGAGCTGATAGGTCTTCTCTTCCTCGGTATCCTCGTCGACGAGCTTCACGGTGGCGCCGAACTTGATCTTGGTGCCCGAGAGCTTGGTGACGTCGATGACCTCGGCGCGGGAGATCATGCTCTCCAATTCGAGGACGCGGCCCTCGTTGTGGGACTGCGCCTCCTTGGCGGCGTGATACTCGGCGTTCTCCGAGAGATCCCCCAGGGCGCGGGCCTCCGAGATGGCCTGGATGATGCGCTGGCGCTCCACCTGCTGGCGATGCTTGAGCTCGGCCTCCAGGGCCGCGAAGCCCCGCACCGTCATCGGAACCTTGTCTATCGTCATCGTCTCGCGCCACAATGAATAGGCCCGGTCGGGAACGCTGCCGCTCCCTCCGGGCCAAATGAAACATGTCCCGTTCGCCGCCCCTGGAAGGGCGAGGCTAGGACGGCCTGCGCGCACTATTTCAAGCCGCGAAGTATTCCTGCAAGGCGCGGACCTGAAGATCGCCTTCGAGATAGGCCTCGATGCCCTCGGCCGCCGCCATGGCTCCGGCTAGAGTGGTGTAGTACGGCACTTTATGCAAGAGGGCCGCCCGGCGCAGGGACCGGGAGTCCGACAGGGCGCCGGCGCCCTCGGTGGTGTTGAGGACGAGCTGGATGTCGCCGTTCTTGATCGAGTCGACCACGTGCGGCCGGCCCTCCAGCACCTTGTTGATGCGGTCACAGGGCACGCCGTTCTCCACCAGGTAGCGCTGGGTACCGCTCGTGGCCACGATCTCGAAGCCGAGCCCGGACAGGAGCTTGATCGCCGGCAGGATGCGCACCTTGTCGGCATCGCGCACCGACACGAACACCCGTCCGCTCCGGGGCACGTTCGTGCCCGAACCGAGCTGGCTCTTGGCGAAGGCGACGCCGAAGCCGGCATCGAGGCCGATGACCTCGCCGGTGGAGCGCATCTCGGGGCCGAGCAGCACGTCGACGCCGGGGAAACGCGCGAAGGGGAACACCGCCTCCTTGACCGCGATGTGGTCGAGCACCTTCGGCTTGAGCGCGAAGCTCGCCAGGCTCTCGCCGGCCATCACCCGGGCGGCGATCTTGGCGATGGGCTCGCCGATCACCTTGGCGACGAACGGCACGGTGCGCGAGGCGCGCGGGTTGACCTCGAGCACGTAGATCGCGCCGTCCTTGATCGCGTATTGCACGTTCATCAGGCCGCCGACCCGCAGGGCCAGCGCCATCGCCTTGGTCTGGCGCTCCAGCTCGGCGATGGTCTCGGGCGAGAGCGACCGCGACGGCAGGGAGCAGGCGGAATCGCCCGAGTGGATGCCCGCCTCCTCGATGTGCTCCATGATGCCGGCGATGAACACGTCGGTGCCGTCGCAGATGGCGTCGACGTCGATCTCGGTGGCGTCCGACAGGTAGCGGTCGAACAGCAGCGGGTTCTTGCCCAGCACCGTGTTGATCTGTCCGGTCTTGTCGTTGGGATAGCGCGACTTGACGTCGGACGGGATCAGGCTCGGCAGGGTGTCGAGGAGGTAGTCGGCGAACTGGGCCTCGTCGCGGATGATCGCCATGGCGCGCCCGCCGAGGACGTAGCTCGGGCGCACCACGAAGGGCAGGCCGAGGTCGGCCGCCACCAGCCGGCTCTGCTCGACGGAATAGGCGATGCCGTTCTTGGGTTGCTTCATCCCGAGCTTGTCGAGCAGGCGCTTGAACTGGTCGCGATCCTCGGCGAGGTCGATGGCGTCCGGCGAGGTACCCAGGATCGGGACCCCGGCGGCTTCCAGGGCGCGCGCGAGCTTGAGCGGGGTCTGGCCGCCGAACTGCACGATGACCCCGTGCAGCGTGCCGGCCTGGCGCTCGGTCGCGATGATCTCGAGGACGTCCTCCTCGGTCAGCGGCTCGAAGTACAGCCGGTCGGAGGTGTCGTAGTCGGTGGAGACGGTCTCGGGGTTGCAGTTGACCATGATGGTCTCGTAGCCGGCCTCCGTCAGCGCGAAGCAGGCATGGCAGCAGCAGTAGTCGAACTCGATGCCCTGGCCGATCCGGTTGGGGCCGCCGCCGAGGATGATGACCTTCTTCGCGTCGGTGGGGCGCGCCTCGTCGGCGACGGCGCCGGCGAAGGGGGCGACATAGGTCGAGTACATGTAGGCGGTGGGCGCCTTGAACTCGGCCGCGCAGGTGTCGATGCGCTTGAAGACGGGACGGACGTCCAGGGCGCGGCGCTGGCGGCGGACCTCGTCCTCGTCGGTCCTGGCGAGCACCGCGAGGCGGGCGTCGGAGAAGCCGGCCGCCTTGAGCTGGCGCAGGGCGCCCGGCGTCGTCGGGATGCCGTGCGCCCGCACCCGGTTCTCGAGATCGATGATGCCCTGGAGCTGTTCGAGGAACCACGGATCGATCTTGCAGGAGGCGTAGACCTCCTCCTGGCTGACGCCGAGGCGCAGGGCCTGGGCGACCTTGAGCAGCCGGTCGGGCGTCGGCGTGCCGAGGGCGGCCTTGATGGCGTTGTGGTCGTCGCCCTTGCCCAGCCCCTCGATCTCGATGTCGTCGAGGCCGGTGAGGCCCGTCTCCAGGGAGCGCAGGGCCTTCTGCAGGGATTCGGCGAAGCAGCGGCCGATGGCCATGGCCTCGCCCACCGACTTCATGGCGGTGGTGAGCGTCGGCTCGGCGCCGGGGAATTTCTCGAAGGCGAAGCGGGGGATCTTCGTCACCACGTAATCGATCGTGGGCTCGAAGGAAGCCGGGGTCGCGCCGCCGGTGATGTCGTTGGCGATCTCGTCCAGCGTGTAGCCGACCGCGAGCTTGGCCGCGACCTTGGCGATGGGAAAGCCTGTGGCCTTGGACGCCAGCGCCGACGAGCGCGAGACGCGCGGGTTCATCTCGATGACGATCATCCGGCCGGTGGCCGGGTCGATGGCGAACTGCACGTTGGAGCCGCCGGTCTCGACGCCGATCTCGCGCAGGACAGCGAGGGATGCGTCGCGCATCACCTGGTATTCCTTGTCGGTCAGCGTCAGGGCCGGCGCGACGGTGATGGAATCGCCGGTGTGGACGCCCATCGGGTCGATGTTCTCGATGGAGCAGACGATGATGCAGTTGTCGTTCCTGTCGCGGACGACCTCCATCTCGTATTCCTTCCAGCCGAGGACCGATTCCTCGATCAGGACCTCGTTGGTGGGCGAGGCGTCGATGCCGCGCTCGACGATGTCGAGGAATTCCTCCCGGTTGTAGGCGATGCCGCCGCCGGTGCCGCCCATGGTGAAGGACGGCCGGATGATGGCCGGCAGGCCGACTTCGGCCAGCGCGATCAGCGCCTGGCCGATGGCGTGTTCGCCGTAGCGCTTGCGCCGTTCGGATTCGGTGGACCGCCATTTCTTCTCGAAGGCGCTAAGGGCACCCGCGCGCTCGTCCTCGGGGGTGGTCGCCTCGATCCTGGCGATCTCGCCGAGGTAGCGCTCGCGGTCGGCCTTCTTGGCGGCGGAGGCGTTGGCGAGCGCCGACTTCGGCGTCTCCAGCCCGATCTTCGTCATGGCGTCGCGGAAGAGGTGGCGGTCCTCGGCCTTGTCGATGGCCTCGGCGGTGGCACCGATCATCTGGACGTCGTATTTCTCGAGGGTGCCCATCTTCTTGAGCGAGAGCGCGCAATTGAGTGCGGTCTGGCCGCCCATGGTCGGCAGCAGCGCGAAGCCCCCGGGGAGCACGTTGCGCTCCTTCTCGATGATCTTGGCGACGATCTCCGGCGTGATCGGCTCGACGTAGGTGGCGTCGGCCATGTCCGGGTCGGTCATGATCGTGGCCGGGTTCGAATTGACCAGGACGATCCGGTAGCCCTCTTCGCGCAGGGCCTTGCAGGCCTGGGTGCCGGAGTAGTCGAACTCGCAGGCCTGCCCGATCACGATGGGCCCGGCGCCGATGATCAGGATCGTGGAGAGGTCGGTGCGCTTCGGCATCGGACGCCTTGGATGCGGGCGCGCGCACCCGACCTCGCCGGGCGCCGATACGCGGCACGGGCAAAGGGGCGCTGGCGGCCGGGATTGTCGTTGGAATTTGGCCTTACACGGCGGACGCGCGGTTTGGAAGGGCGCGCGACCCGGGAAGGGGCGGGAGTGCCGTCCGGGCGATGGCGCCCGCTGCGATCCGATCCCGGTCTTTGCGGGGGCGGCTGCGCGCGGTCGGCCGTCAGAGGCCGAGGTAGAGGGCGGAGACGGCCCGGTCGATGGACAGGTAGAACACGCCGAAGGCGACGAGGGCGGCGGCCGCGAACTCCACGGCGACGTTCGGCAGCGCCTGCGACCGGCGCATGATCTCGCGCCCGAAGTGGAAGCTGACCCAGGCGACGGTGAGGACCACCGGCATCGCGAACAGGAACGACCAGGTGCTCTCGATCCGGTCGAGGCCCGCCGTCGGATCGATCAGGGCGCGGATGTTGCGGACCCACGGTGCGTAGCAGGCCGAATACAGCGACGTCATCCAGGAGAGGCCGACCGCGACCCCGAAATGGAACGTGAAGATCCCATGCAGGCGCGAGAAGTCGTCGCGCACGTCATCCACCGTCATCGTCAACCCCTGAGCGGCACCGTCCGAGCGTGGTGTGGGAGCTTTCGTCCGACACCGTTATCGCTTCATTAACGGGCCGCCCAATGGCGGGAAAAACGGGATTTTTTGTGACTCGCCGCGCTCACGGGGAGGAGGGCGAGACGGTTTCCGGCTTGCCCGCCCGCATCAGCGCCACGAACCGCTCGAACAGGTAGTGGCTGTCGCGCGGGCCGGGCGAGGCCTCGGGGTGGTGCTGCACCGAGAAGGCGGGCCGATCGGTGAGGGTGAGGCCGCAGTTCGAGCCGTCGAACAGGGAGACGTGGGTCTCCACCGCGGTGGCCGGCAGGCTCGCGGGATCGACCGCGAAGCCGTGGTTCATCGAGACGATCTCGACCTTGCCGGTGGTCTTGTCCTTCACCGGGTGGTTCGCGCCGTGGTGGCCCTGCGCCATCTTCACGGTGCGACCGCCGAGCGCCAGGCCCATGAGCTGGTGCCCGAGGCAGATGCCGAAGGTCGGCACCCTCTCGTCGAGGAGCGCGCGGATCACCGGCACCGCGTAGTGCCCGGTCGCGGCCGGGTCGCCCGGTCCGTTGGACAGGAACACGCCGTCCGGCTTCATCGCCATGATCGCTTCGGCGGAGGTGGTGGCCGGGACCACGGTGACGTCGCAGCCGGCCTCGGCGAGCAGGCGCAGGATGTTGCGCTTCACGCCGTAGTCGATGGCCACGACCTTCAGGCCCTGCCCGGCGGCGCGGCTGCCGTAGCCGACCTTCACGTCCCAAGCGGTCTGCGACCAGTCGCTCGCCTGCGTGCTGGTGACCGGCGGCACGAGGTCGAGGCCCTCCATCGGGGCGAGGGCGGCGGCACGGGCCTTGAGCGCATCGCGGTCGAACGACCCGTCCGGGTCGTTGGCGATCACGGCGTTGATCATGCCGTTGTCGCGGATCAGCGCGGTCAGGGCCCGGGTGTCGACGCCGGTGATGCCGACGATGCCGCGGGCCTTCAGCCAGGCGTCGAGATGGCGCGACGAACGCCAGTTCGACGGGTTGGTCACCGCCGAGGCCACCACGGTGCCGCGCACCCCGGAGGCCGGGGCATCGGCCAGGCTCTCGAGGTCCTCGTCGTTGGTGCCGGTGTTGCCGATGTGCGGGAAGGTGAAGGTGACGATCTGCCCGGAATAGGACGGGTCGGTCAGGATCTCCTGGTAGCCCGTCATGGCGGTGTTGAAGCAGACCTCGCCATCGGCGATCCCGGTCTGGCCGATGCCGAAGCCCTCGATCACCATCCCGTCGGCGAGGACGAGGAGGGCGGTGGGCACCGGCTCGGCCCAGGGAGCGGGTGCGCGGGCGGTGGCGCCGTCGTCTTGCAGCATCGGCTCGATCTCGCTTATGTCCGGCCATTCCCGGCGCCGTCGAAGACGGCGCGTGCGGGTGGCATCGTCGTGCCGTGCTCATACCGAGCGGGCGTCGACGGGGTCAATGTGGCCCCGGCCGCCGCCCGGCTCAACCGCCCCGATTCGCACACCACCCCCGATGTCGACGCCCGACAGGAGACGACCATGCTGCGTGCCCGCCTGACCACCGAGATGAAGGAGGCCATGAAGGCCGGCGACAAGGCCAAGCTCGCCACCGTGCGGATGATCCAGGCCGCCCTCAAGGACAAGGACATCGAGGCGCGCGGGCTCGGCAAGGAGCCGGCCTCGGAGGAGGAGATCCTGGCGCTGCTCCAGAAGATGATCAAGCAGCGCAACGAATCGGCCGGCGTCTACGACCAGGGCGGCCGCCCCGAGCTCGCCGAGGCCGAGCGCGCCGAGGCCGCGATCATCGCCGCCTACCTGCCCCAGCAGATGGACGAGGCCGAGACCAGGGCCGCCATCGACGCGGCCATCGCCGAGACCGGTGCCGCCGGCCCCAAGGACATGGGCAAGGTCATCGCCGCCCTGAAGGGCCAGTTCGCCGGCCGGATGGATTTCGGGCGGGCGAGCGGGCTGGTGAAGGAGGCGTTGAACGCCAAGGGGTGAGGATCGTCCTCATGCCGCCGGGCCGGGCTCGCTTTCCTTCGCACGCATGTAGCTGCGCAACACGGCGTTGATCCGGCTCTGGTAGCCGGCTCCGCCGCGTTTGAAAAAATCGAGCACGTCCTCGTCCAGCCGGATCGAGATCGGAGCCTTGCGCTGCGGGATCACCAGCTGCGCCCGCGACCAGTCGATGTCGAGGGGCGCCGCGTCGGGATCGGACGCGACCGCAGCCGCGATATCCTCGTCCGACAAGGCCTCCAACCGTGCCAGGTCGGTCAGGCCCACGGGGCGCTCGTCAAGCGGACCGACCCGCGTGATAGATGTCTCGCTCATTTCGCCTTGCCCTTCTCGCAGAGATGATTCGCCTCACACCGCCGCGATCCGTCCAGACCACGGCGATGACGCCCGATCCGGGTGCGCCAAGCCCAAGCACCCCAAGGGTGACATTCCTATTCTCGTCTCCACGCATCGAGGGAAATGTCAAATGCGGGCGGCTGAATACAGAGATCACGTCTCTAAAATCGATACCGTGCTTTATGAGGTTACCGTTTCGTTTTTCTTCATTCCATTCGTAGGAAATATCTTCCATCTAAGAATTTCCCGATGCCGTTCGATCGATGATGAAGTCAATATATCATGGAAAAACTCGCAATTGTTTCATAAAAATAGAGTTTGATTACGCGATCAATCGACACCAAACTGTATGATGCTCGATCTCTCACAAGGCCGAGACAATCAATACAAACGTATATACACCGGTCGAGTTCGGAGAGCAAGACGTCCGACGGGGTCGCGCCGACCCGCGATCGTGGACCGATCTGGAGGGCCAGCTTACGACTTGGGAACGGTCCATGCGATAAGGGTTGGGTCGGTGGACGCCCACCGTCGACCATCTCGAAGGCCCATGCGCTACCCGCCCCACATCCTCGAAGAGATCCGAGCGCGGTTGCCCGCCTCCGACGTGGTCGGGCGGCGGGTGCGGCTGAAGAAGGCCGGGCGCGAGTGGCGCGGGCTGTCGCCGTTCAACGCGGAAAAGTCGCCGTCCTTCTACGTCAACGACCAGAAGCAGTTCTACCATTGCTTCTCGTCGGGCAAGCACGGCGACGTGTTCACCTTCCTGATGGAGACGGAAGGGCTGAGCTTCCCCGAAGCGGTGGAGCGGCTGGCCTCGGAGGCCGGCGTCGCACTGCCCAGCCCCAGCGCCGACACCCGGGCGATGGAGACCAAGCGCAAGGGCGCCTTCGAGGTGATGGAACTCGCCGCCGCCTTCTTCGAGGAGCAGCTGCGCGGGCGCCCCGGCGCCTCGGCCCGCGCCTACCTCGACGGCCGCGGCCTCACGCCCGAGATCCGCGCCCGCTTCCGGCTCGGCTACGCCACCGGCGACCGCTACGGCCTGCGCGACCACCTCGCGGCCAAGGACGTCGAGAAGGAGCTGATGGCCGAACTCGGGCTGCTGGTCTCGGGCGACGACATCGCCGTCCCCTTCGACAAGTTCCGCGACCGCATCATCTTCCCGATCACCGACAGCCGCGGCCGGGTCATCGCCTTCGGCGGCCGGGCGATGCAGGCGGAGGCCAAGGCCAAGTACCTGAACTCGCCGGAGACGCCGCTCTTCCACAAGGGGCAGGTGCTCTACAACCTGCACGGCGCCCGCAAGAGCGCCCACGACCGCGGCACCATCGTCGCCGTGGAGGGCTATGTCGACGTCATCGCCATGACCATGGCCGGCCACGCCAACGCCGTGGCCCCGATGGGGACGGCCCTGACCGAGGAGCAGCTCGCCCTGCTCTGGCGCCATGCCGACGAGCCGATCCTGTGCTTCGACGGCGATGCCGCCGGCCAGCGCGCCGCGCTCAGGGCGATCGAGACCGCCCTGCCGTCCCTGGAGCCGGGCAAGTCGCTGCGGTTCGCGCTCCTTCCCGAGGGCCAGGACCCCGACGACCTGTTGCGGTCGGGCGGCCCGTCCGCGATCGACACGGTGCTCGCCGGCGCCCGCCCCCTCGTCGAGGTGCTGTGGTCGCGCGCCCTCGAAGCAGGCCCCGTCGACACGCCCGAGCGCCGGGCGGGCCTCGCCAAGGCGGTGCGGGCGATGGTGGCCGGCATCCGCGACGAGACCGTGCGGCGGTTCTATCGCGACGAGATCGAGGATCGCCTGCGCAGTCTCTCGCCGCAGGGCGGCCCGGCCCGGCGCCGCGACGACGGGCGAGCGCCGTATCAGCCGCGCGGCGGCCCGCGGCGCGGGCGCATGGACGAGCCCGCGCCCTCGCCGCGGATCACCACCACCTTCAACCCGCTCTTTGCCGGGGCCACCGGCGCCTCGGGCCATGCCGCCTTCCGCGACCGCGAGGCCATGATCGTGGCGAGCCTGCTCGTCCACCCGGAACTGCTCGGCATCGAGGCCGAGGACCTCTCCGCACTGGTCCTCGACGATCCGGACGCCCAGGCCCTGCGCTCGCTCCTGCTCGACGCCCATGCCGAGGCGCACCAACCGGAGGTGGAGGTTCTGGCCAACCGCATCGAGCGGGCGGGTTTGCAGGCCGCCGTGACCCGGCTATCCTCCCACGTCAGGCCCGGAGACCGCTGGGCCCTCGATCCGCACGCGGATTCCGTGCGGCTCGAAGACGCATTGCGTCAGGCCGTGATCTTGCACTGCAAGTCAGGCGCGCTAAATAGCGAACTCCGCCAAGCCGAGCGGGCCCTGGCCGAAGACCCGACCGAGGCCAATTTTGCTTGGCTATGCGACGTGAAGGACCGTCTGGCGGTGATCGCCGGGGCCGAGGCGGAAGCGGATGTGCCGGAGGAGGGCGATCCGCCCAGGCTTTGAGCCTTCGGCGAACGCCGTGGCGGCCGCCCGATCGCGGGCCATAGTTAACAATCGGTCAAGCGTCTTGCTTGCATACCGGGATCTGACATCGACGCGGTCGCATCCGAGCCTCCGCAGACCAATATGAAAGTGCGGCATCGACCGCGTGGGGCGTTCTCGCTCCCGCTCGACGTACGTGCGGCAACAATAGGCTGATCATGGCAACCAAGGCAACGGAACGGGACGAGACGGATGCTGCCCCCGAGCAACAGACCGACGGACCGCTCCTCGACCTGACGGATGCCTCCGTCAAGCGGATGGTGAAGCTCGCCAAGAAGCGCGGCTACATCACCTATGAGGAGATCAACGAGGTCTTGCCCGACGGGCAATCTGACCCCGACCAGATCGAGGATGTCCTGTCCCAGCTCTCCGAGATGGGCATCAACGTCGTCGAGGCCGAGGAGACCGAGGACGCCACGACCGAGAAGCCCGCCAACGGCGAGGCTTCCGACGACGAGGAGGCCGCCGAGGGGACCGAGGTCGCCGAGATCGCGCCGGCCAAGGCCGTGGCCCTGCGCGAGACCACCACCAAGGAGCCCACCGACCGCACGGACGATCCCGTGCGCATGTACCTGCGCGAGATGGGCTCGGTGGAGCTGCTCTCCCGCGAGGGCGAAATCGCCATCGCCAAGCGGATCGAGGCCGGTCGCGAGGCGATGATCGCGGGCCTGTGCGAAAGCCCGCTGACGTTCCAGGCGATCATCATCTGGCGCGACGAACTCGTCGACGGCCGGGTGCTCCTGCGCGACATCATCGACCTCGAGGCCACCTACGCCGGGCCGGACGCCAAGAACGCGCCGCAGATCGCCGAGGGTGAAGAGGGCGAGGAAGCCGAGGCCGAGGCGCCGATCCCCGCCGAGGGCAGCGACGACGACGACGACATGGAGAACAACGTCTCGCTCGCGGCGATGGAAGCCGAGATCAAGCCGCGCGTGCTCGAGACGTTCGACAACATCGCCAACAACTACAAGAAGCTGCGCAAGCTCCAGAACGAGCACGGCGAGATCAAGGCCGGCGGCGGCACCCAGACGGCGGCTCAGGGCAAGAAGCAGTCCGAGCTCAAGGACACCGTCGTCGCCGACGTGAAGTCCCTGTCCCTCAATGCCAACCGCATCGAGGCCCTGGTCGAGCAGCTCTACGACATCAACAAGCGCCTCATCAGCCATGAGGGCCGCCTGATGCGCTACGCCGAGACCCACGGCGTCGCCCGCGACGAGTTCCTGCGCCACTACCAGGGCTGGGAGCTCGACCCGAACTGGATGGAGCGGGTCGGCAAACTCGGCGGCAAGGGCTGGAAGAACCTCGTCGAGAAGGGCGCTAAGCAGGTCGGCGACCTACGCGAGCAGATCCTGACCCTGGCCTCCGAGACCGGCCTCGAGATCGGCGAGTACCGCAAGATCGTCAACATGGTCCAGAAGGGCGAGCGCGAAGCCCGCCAGGCCAAGAAGGAGATGATCGAGGCGAACCTGCGCCTCGTGATCTCCATCGCCAAGAAGTACACCAACCGCGGCCTGCAGTTCCTGGACCTGATCCAGGAGGGCAACATCGGCCTGATGAAGGCGGTCGACAAGTTCGAGTACCGCCGCGGCTACAAGTTCTCGACCTACGCCACCTGGTGGATCCGGCAGGCCATCACCCGCTCGATCGCGGACCAGGCCAGGACGATCCGCATCCCGGTGCACATGATCGAGACGATCAACAAGATCGTCCGGACCTCGCGCCAGATGCTGCACGAGATCGGCCGCGAGCCGACCCCGGAGGAATTGGCCGAGAAGCTGGCCATGCCCCTGGAGAAGGTCCGCAAGGTTCTCAAGATCGCCAAGGAGCCGATCTCCCTGGAGACGCCCATCGGCGACGAGGAAGACTCGCATCTCGGCGACTTCATCGAGGACAAGAACGTCGTCCTGCCCATCGACGCGGCGATCCAGTCGAACCTGCGCGAGACCACGACCCGCGTGCTCGCCTCGCTCACGCCCCGCGAGGAGCGGGTGCTGCGGATGCGCTTCGGCATCGGCATGAACACCGACCACACCCTCGAAGAGGTCGGCCAGCAGTTCTCCGTGACCCGCGAGCGCATCCGGCAGATCGAGGCGAAGGCGTTGCGCAAGCTCAAGCACCCGAGCCGTAGCCGGAAGCTGCGCAGCTTCCTCGACAACTGAGGCCGATTGGACAGGGCGGCCCTTCGCTCCGCCCCGATGGGGCGGGCGGAGGGTTGTCAGGACGGGAATCGCCGGCCGCCGCGAGGGATAGCGGCCGTTGCCATGGCCGGTCGTTGTCGTTGCCAGAATGCGCCGGAGCGGGCCCCAAGCCTCGACGCCCATCCCTGTAGACGACAGAAGTTGCCCTCAACTCCAGACTTCCGTCTGTCGGGACATGCGAGCGGGCGGAGAAGGCTCTGTCGCACGCTTCCGACTGAGATGTGGACTATACGGACTGGAGGGGGGCGCCCCCTCCGTCCGCCAGTCACCACCAGGAGCGCGGACGGCTCGGTGCCGGCGTCCACAGGCCGGGCTCGCCGAAGTCGTTGGACGGTCGCTCGGCGGTGGCGGCCCGGGCCGAGCGGCGCGGGACGGAGGCGGGAGCCGGGTCGGCGACCGGCCGCGCCACCTGAGTAGGAGCCACCTGGGCCGGGCGCCGGCGCGGCTCGGGCGAGAGCTTGACCATCGCCGGCCCGGCGCCGCCGAGGCCGAGGGCGGCCTTCATGCGGGCATCGTGGCCGTAGAGGTCGGGCAGGGTGCGATAGGCGCCGCCGTCGTCGACGTAGGCGGTGAAATACGCCAGGTGGACCGGCAGCTTCTGCGTCAGCCGAATCGTGCGCTCGCCCTTGCCGATCAGGCCCTTCAGCCGCGAACTCGACCATTCCTCCGGCAGTACGGAATCGGCGAACCGGAAGGGATCGTCGACCCGCACGCAGCCGTGGCTCAACGCCCGCTGCGAGGCGGCGAACAGGGAGCGGTTGGGCGTGTCGTGCAGGTAGACGGCATGGTTGTTGGGGAACATGAACTTGATGAAGCCCAGCGCGTTGCGCTCGCCCGGTGGCTGGCGCACCGACACGGTCTTGCCGCTGTAGACGACCTGATAGCCGCGCCGGGCGGCGTAGTTGGGGTCGCGGGCGAGCCCGGGCAGGAACTCGTTCTTGAGGATCGAGGGCGGCACGTGCCAGGACGGATTGACCACCGCATATTCCATCGCGCCCGAGAAGATCGGGGTCGGCGACTCGGTCTTGCCGACGATCACCCGCGCCTCGTCGCGCTGGCGCCCGTCGCGCACCACGCGCAAGCGGAACTCGGGGATGTTGACCATGACGTAGTCGGGACCGAGGTCCGACGGCAGCCAGCGCCAGCGCTCCATGTTGACGATGAGCGCGGCCTCGTCGGCGGTTCCGGTGGGGGCCACCCCCTCGGACGACGCCAGGGCGGCCACCGTCTGGGCGGTGAGGTGCCCGTTGGCCGGGAGGCCGCGGCGCTTCTGGAACGCGCCGACGGCGGCGACTACGGCCTGGTCGTAAGCGTCGGGCTCGCCCGGAGCGGCATCGAGGGTTCCGGCGGTCCGGGTCTCCAGGTCGAAATGCGTGCGGATGGCCGGCACCCGCGGATCGCGCATGCCGAGCTTGAGCACCGGCCCCGCCGGCAGCCGCAGCGTCCCGGAGACGGGCGGCTGGCTGTGGCCGCGGCCCGCGGCGAGGCGGGCCTTGAGGGCACGGTATCCCGGCTGGTCGGGATTGAACCGCTGCAGCAGCGCCCCGGCCTCGGTGCCGGCGGTGGCGAGGCGCCCCAGCACAGCGTCGGGCGCGGGCAGGTCGAGGGTCGGCGTGATGAGGCGGGACAGGTTGGCCAGGGAGATGCGGCCGCCGCGGGCGTCGCGGGCGTAGAGGACGACGGCCGAGGACAGCTTCAGGTCGGCCTGGGCCACCTCGGCCTCGGTGAGCTTGGCGGTGCCGAGCACCGGGGCCGGATAGGCGAGGGGGTCGAGGCCGTCCTCGCCGGCCTGCGCCAGGCGCCCCATGACCGCCTTGGCCGCCGCCGAGAAGGCGCCGTCGACGATCCAGGCCGGCTTGAAGGCGCCGAGCGCATAGAACGCCTGGATCGCCTCGCGCTCCTTGGTGGTCAGGCGTGCGAGGAGCGGCGCCGGATCGGCGAGGCGGGCGGCGACAGCGGCGGCGAGGGGATCCGAGGGCGGCGGCGGAACGGCCGTCACCTGGGCGGGCGCGTCGGGCGCCGGCGGCGAGGCGGACGCCGCGCCATCGGCCGGGAGGGGGAGGGACGGGCGCAGCGGCTCCGTCGAGGGCTCGGCGGGCGCTGTGCCCTGCGAAACCCCGACCGGCTGAGGATCGGTCGATTGGGTCCCGGTGATCTGGGCTTGGGTGACCTGGGCTTGGGCGACCTGGGCGTGGGCGACCGGGGCGAGCACCGCCTGACCGATGCAGGCGCTCAGGGCAGCGGCCAGAACCACGGCGGCGGGACGCGAAGCGCCGGTGACGGATGCGCCCATGACCAAAGCTCCTCGGAATCCGGCCAGCCGGCCCGTTCCAGGTTAGAGACCATCATATCAATCTCGGCCGTGCGCAACCACACGTTAAACGCACGACCGCGGCACGGCAGCGGCAGGCCCTCGCGGGTCCGACCATCGCGGGAGTCCTCAGGCCGCGGCCTCGTCGGGCTTGTCCTCGGCGTCGAGGCCGAGGTCCTTGAGCTTGCGATACAGCGTCGAGCGCCCGATGCCGAGCCGCCTCGACACCTCCGACATGCGACCGCGATAGAATTGCAACGCGAAACGGATGGTCTCGCTCTCGACGACGTCCATCGTCTTCATCTCGCCGGTCTCCTCGACCACCAGCGAGAGGGCGTGGGGATCGCGTACCTCCACCCGGACGATCTCGCGGACGGGGTCGGGCATGCCGGGCTGCACCATCGGCTGGCTGGGTGCGGCCGGGATGCGCACGTCGAACCCTGCCACCTGCGCCGCGATCTGCGGGAATTCGGCCACCGTCAGTTCGTCGCTGTCGGCGAGCACCACCGCACGGAACAGGGCGTTCTCGAGCTGACGGACGTTGCCGGGCCAGCCGTACCGGGTCAGGAGCGCCATCGCCTCGGGGGTCACCGCCCGCACCCGCTTGCCTTCCTCGGCGGCGAAGCGCGCGCAGAACGAGCGCACGAGATCCGGGATGTCCTCGCGCCGGGCCCGCAGGGGCGGCAGGGTCATCGGGAAGACGTTGAGGCGGTAGTAGAGGTCTTCGCGAAAGCGCCCCTGCTTGACGAGGTCGAGGAGGGAGCGGTTCGTCGCCGAGATCAGGCGGATGTCGACCCGCACGCTGCGCTTGGCGCCGACCGGATCGACCTCGCCCTCCTGCAGGGCGCGCAGGAGCTTGACCTGGGCGTCGAGGGGAAGCTCGCCGATCTCGTCGAGGAACAGCGTGCCGCCCGAGGCCTCCACGAACTTGCCGGTGTGGCGCTCGGTGGCGCCGGTGAAGGCCCCCTTCTCGTGGCCGAACAGGGTCGATTCCACGAGGTTGTCGGGGATGGCGCCGCAGTTGACGGTGACGAAGGCCTTGCCGCGCCGGTCGCCCGAGCCCTGGATCGCGCGCGCCAGCACCTCCTTGCCGACGCCGGATTCGCCCTCGATCAGCACCGGGATGTTGGACTTGGCGGACCGCTCGGCCAGCCGCATGACCCGATCCATGTCGGGGCTCTTGGAGGCGAGGTCCTTGAAGGTCAGCGAGCCGGAGGCCCGCCGGCGCATGCGCCGCACCTCCTCTTCGAGCTGATCGACCTTCAGCGCGTTCTTGATCGAGACCTGGAGGCGCTCGGCGCCCGCCGGCTTGACGACGAAGTCGATGGCACCGGCGCGCATCGCCGTGACCACGGCATCGATGGAGCCGTTGGCGGTCTGGACGATGACCGGGGTGTCGATTCCGGACTTGCGCAGCTCGGCCATGACGCCGAGGCCGTCGAGGCCGCCGGGCATCACGAGGTCGAGCAGCACCACGTCGATGGGCTCGCCGGTCTTCAGCATCTCGATGGCCTGCTCGCCGCCCTCGGCGACCCTGGCCTCGAAACCGAGGCGGCGCACCATCGCCTCGGCGAGGCGCCGCTGCACCGGGTCGTCGTCGACGATGAGGACGGTTGTCGACATGCGGTGAAGCCCCGGGTCCGCTCGGGCGCAGCGGTGAGCGCGAGGAGGAACCTCCGCGTGACACCGGCCGGCCGCTGTTTCGTTTCGAAGCGTACCGTGGCGCAAGACCGTAAAGCTGGCCTTAACGACGAATGACGGTCGTGCCCGCCCCTCGCCGTCCCTCGCCGATGCCTGCGACCGGTTGCCCCTGGCGATTGGGGCTGCCCGATCGGTTGATCGCGGACCGCCGGCGTTCGATATGATCGCGCGCGGCGCTCGATCGCCGGAACGACGTCGCGGCGCCCGGGTGCCGCCAGGGAAAAGTAGGTCAGCATGTCGAGCCGATCCGTCGCCAACGCCACGCCGCCGGCCCCGGTGCGGCAATCCGAGGGAGCGCACGCCGCGCGGGCGGCCGCCCTGGCGGTGGACCTGGGCGCCCTGCCGGAATGGGACCTGTCCGATCTCTACGCGGGCATCGAGTCGGACGATTTCCGGGCCGACCTCGCCAGGGCCGAGGCGCGGTGCAAGGCCTTTTTGGAGCGCTATGCGGGCAAGATCGCGGTCCTGGCGGGCACTCCGGATGCCTCGGTTCTGCTGGGCGAGGCGGTGGCCGAATACGAGGGGGTCGAGGATCTGCTCGGCCGCCTGATGTCGTTCGCCGGCCTCGTCTATTCCGGCGACACCACCGACGAGCGCCGGGAAAAGTTCTACGGCGACACCCAGGAGCGCCTGACCAAGGCCGCCGGCGACCTCCTGTTCTTCACCCTCGAACTGAACCGGGTCGAGGACGCGGTGATGGATGGAGCGATGGCGGCGGGGCCGCTCGCGCATTACCGCCCGTGGGTCGAGGACCTCCGCCGCGAAAAGCCGTTCCAGCTCGACGACCGCCTCGAAAAGCTGTTCCTCGAGAAATCCGTCACCGGCCGGGCCGCCTGGAACCGGCTGTTCGACGGCACCATCGCCTCCCTGCGGTTCACGGTGCAGGGCGAGCAGCTCACCCTCGAACCGACGCTCAACAAGCTCCAGGATTCGGACGGCTCCGTCCGCAAGGCCGCCGCCGGGGCCCTGAGCGAGGTGTTCCGGGCGAACCTGCGCACCTTCACGCTGATCACCAACACCCTGGCCAAGGACAAGGAGATCGCCGATCGCTGGCGCGGGTTCTCGGACGTCGCCGACGCGCGCCACCTCGCCAACCGCGTCGAGCCGGAGGTGGTGGCGGCCATGGTCGAGGCGGTGCAGGCCGCCTATCCGCGCCTGTCGCACCGCTACTATCGCCTGAAGGCCAAGTGGTTCGGCGTCGATGCGCTCCCCTACTGGGACCGCAACGCGCCGCTGCCGCGGGTCGAGCAGCGCACCATTCCCTGGGCGGAGGCCCGCGACACGGTGCTCGACGCCTACGGCGCGTTCTCGCCGCGCATGGCCGACATCGCCAGGACGTTCTTCGACCGGCGCTGGATCGACGCGCCGACCCGGCCGGGCAAGGCGCCGGGCGCTTTCGCCCATCCCACCGTGCCTTCGGCGCATCCCTATGTGCTGGTGAACTACCAGGGCAAGCCGCGCGACGTGATGACGTTGGCGCACGAGCTCGGCCACGGCGTCCACCAGGTGCTGGCCTCGCCCAACGGCGCCCTGATGGCGCCGACGCCCCTGACGCTGGCCGAGACCGCGAGCGTGTTCGGCGAGATGCTGACCTTCCGTCGCCTGCTCTCGGGCATCACCGCACCGGCGCAACGCCGCGCGATGCTGGCGGCCAAGGTCGAGGACATGATCAACACGGTGGTGCGCCAGATCGCGTTCTACGCCTTCGAGCGCAAGGTCCACCTTGCTCGGAGCCAGGGCGAGCTCACCGCGGAAGCCATCAACGCCCTGTGGATGTCGGTGCAGGCGGAGAGCCTCGGACCGGCCATCGCCCTCGACGCGGGCTACGAGCCGTTCTGGGCCTACATCCCGCACTTCATCCACTCGCCGTTCTACGTCTACGCCTACGCCTTCGGCGACTGCCTCGTGAACTCGCTCTACGGCGTCTACGCCAGTGCCGAGGGCGGTTTCGTGGACCGGTATTTCAGCCTGCTCTCGGCGGGCGGCTCGAAGCCCTATGGCGAATTGCTGGCTCCCTTCGGCCTCGACGCCCGCGATCCGGCCTTCTGGCAGATCGGCCTGGGGATGATCGAGGGGATGATCGCGGAGCTGGAGGCGATCGAAGACTAGCCTTCTGTCAACGTTGCACACCGCAACGTTGACAGAAGGAAAGCGGCGGTTTATGCACGCGCCTTCCTGAGGGAGGACGCTTATGAATCCCAGTCACGCTGCCTTCTTCGATCGCCCTGAGGCTCTCGCCTTGAAGAGAGCCCTGACCCGCCCGGAGTTACTCGCTCAATACGAGCTTCTGAGCCGCCTCGAGATTCCTGCCGTTCAGGCTGCAATCTGGGACATCGAACCCATCATCGAGCAATTCGATGCTGGGACCAGGCAGCATGCGATCCAATCGTCCGGCGCGTTGATCGGCGATCTGCTGACCGAGCGAGGGTTCCGCATCGCGCGCGATGCGCGGGGAGAAAAACGCCGTGGCCGGGTGCGCAAAGCACGGTTCGTAAAATCCGGCACGATCTGGGAACTGCCTGGCGAGCATGGCAGCGAGCATCGCGACAAGGTTTCGGCGATCATGGACGACATCATGAGCCGGTACAGCACGACGCTCGCCGAACTGGCGAAATGATGGGCGGCGCTACGTCCGAGGAACCGGAATGGCTGACCATCGAGGACATCGTGGACGCTCATTCGCGGCAACTCCGCATCTTCGGTGGTGCGCCTGGGATTCGAGACCCCGGCGCACTTGAATCCGCTCTTGGCCGACCGATCAACAGATGGCGATACGAGAACGCCGAACTCGCCGAGTTGGCAGCTGCCTACGGCTTTGGCATCGTCCGCAACCATCCGTTCATGGATGGAAACAAGCGTGCCGGTTTCATGGCTATGCTCGGCTTCCTGATCCTGAACGAAGTCGACTTCGCGCCCGATCCGGTCGAAGCGACGGCGATCGTCCTGGCCCTGGCCGCCGGCGACGTCGACGAAACCGGCCTCACGCGCTGGATCAGGGATAACTGGCCGGCAGCCTGAGCCGCCGCGACCCGCCGCCTCAGCGCCCTGACATCGGCGGGCGGACGGCTTATGTGCGAAGCGTCATTCCTCAGAGCGGACACCCGTCGATGGCCGACCACGACAGCGAAGCCAATCGCTTCTCCGCCCGCGCCAGCCGCTATGCCCGCGTCGGCGCCAATGTCGGCGGCGTCGCCGCGCGCATGGCAGGGGCCAAGCTGTTCGGTGCGAAGGGCGGCGAGACGCCGAGCAACGCCGCCGCCCTGGCCCAGGCCCTGGGGGGGCTCAAGGGGCCGATCATGAAGGTGGCGCAGCTGCTGGCCACCGTGCCCGACCTCCTGCCCCCCGAATACGCCGCCGAATTGCAGAAGCTGCAGGCCGATGCGCCGCCCATGGGCGCGGCCTTCGTCAAGCGCCGGATGATGGCCGAGCTCGGCCCCGACTGGCAGAAGCGGTTCGCCAGCTTCGACCTCAAGCCCGCCGCGGCGGCCTCCCTGGGCCAGGTCCACAAGGCGGTCGGCCTCGACGGCACGCCCTTCGCTTGCAAGCTCCAGTATCCCGACATGCAGTCGGCGGTGGAGGCCGACCTCAAGCAGCTGGAGGTCGCCTTCGCCCTGCATCGCCGCCTGAGTTCGTGGCTCGACACCCGCGAGATCGCCAAAGAAATCGGTGCCCGGGTGCGCGAGGAGCTCGACTACGAGCGCGAGGCCAAGCATGCGGTCCTCTACGGCAACGTGCTGCGCGACATCGAGGTGGTGCGGGTGCCCGCCATCCACCACGACCTCTCCACCAAGCGGCTTCTCACCCTCGGTTGGCTGGAGGGCGAGAAGATCCTCAACTTCGCCGATGGGCCGATCGAGACGCGCAATCACCTCGCCCAGTCGATGTTCAAGGCGTGGTGGCATCCCTTCAGCCGGGCCGCCGTCATCCACGGCGACCCGCATCTGGGCAATTACACCGTCTTCTCCGAGGACGGACGGCCCGGCGGCATCAACCTGCTCGACTACGGTTGCGTACGGATCTTCCACCCCCGCTTCGTCGGCGGCGTGGTCGACCTCTATCGCGGCCTCCTCACCGACGACCATTCCCGCATCGTCCACGCCTACGAGACCTGGGGATTCAAGAACCTCAACCGCGAACTCATCGACATCCTCAACATCTGGGCCCGTTTCATCTACGGCCCGCTCCTGGAAGACCGGACGCGCACGGTAGCCGATGGCGTCAAGCCCGGCGAATACGGCCGCCGCCAGGCCTTCGCCGTGCACCAGGCGCTCAAGGAGCGAGGCCCGGTCACGGTCCCGCAGGAATTCGTCTTCATGGACCGGGCCGCCGTCGGCCTCGGCGCGGTCTTCCTGCACCTGCGCTCGGAACTGAACTACCACAGGCTGTTCGAGGCTGAGATCGACCGCTTCAGCCTCGACGAGCTGGCGGTCCGCCAGAGCGAGGCCCTGGCCGTCGCCGGCCTGCCCGACCCGCTCTGAGACCCGCCCCGCTCACTGCGAATCCCCACAAAAACCGCGGCCTGGTATTCCAAGCCGTCCGCAACTCGATTGCGGGCCGCCTAGGCTTGCGCTAAATCCCCTTGGAACCAATCAAGACGACGCCACGGGGACGACCATCAGATGGCCGATACGAAGACCACGTCCGGTTTCACCTACAGCCCGGCGATGGACGACAAAACGCACGAACAGACCTATCGTGGCTTCGTCCGCTTCGTGGAAATCGGCACCGGCGTCGTACTCTGCTGGGTCCTCGCCCTGGCCGTCGGCGGCATCCGTGAAGCCTGGCTGATGGCCATCTTCGGCGTCTTCCTGTCGGGCGCGGCCGGTGCTTTGGGCGCCCTGTCCCCGGCGGTCGGCTGGAAGGGACCCCTCGCGGTCGGCATCCTGCTCGCCCTGTATCTCGCCTTCGCCTGACGCCGCCGCTACCCGGCCACGATCACGGTCTTCATCCCGAGGGAATCGTTGAATGCGCGTCGCTGTCCTGTGTGAGACGGATCCCGCGGAGCCGCGGGTCGCGGCGGTCCCCGAAACGGTGAAGAAATTCACGGCCCTCGGCGCTACCGTCGTGGTCCAGTCGGGGGCCGGCACCAAAGCCGGCGTTCCCGACGGCGACTACGAGGCGGCCGGCGCCAGCATCGCCGGTTCGGCCGAAGACGCCGCCCGCGACGCCGACCTCGTCCTGAAGGTGCGCCGCCCCGCCACCGACGAGCTGGCGCTCTACAAGAGCGGCACCACCGTCGTGGCGATCATGGACCCCTACGGCAACGAGGACGCCCTCAAGGCGATGGCCGAGGCCGGTCTGTCCACCTTCGCGATGGAGCTGATGCCCCGCATCACCCGCGCCCAGGTGATGGACGTCCTGTCGAGCCAGGCCAACCTCGCCGGCTACCGCGCCGTGGTCGACGGCGCCTCGGAATACGGCCGCGCGATGCCGATGATGATGACGGCCGCCGGCACCGTGCCCGCCGCCCGTGTCTTCGTGATGGGCGTCGGCGTCGCCGGCCTGCAGGCCATCGCCACCGCCCGCCGCATGGGTGCCGTCGTCACCGCCACCGACGTGCGTCCGGCCACCAAGGAGCAGGTCGAGTCGCTGGGCGCCAAGTTCGTCGCCGTCGAGGACGACGAGTTCAAGCAGGCCGAGACGTCGGGCGGCTACGCCAAGGAGATGTCGGCCGACTACCAGAAGAAGCAGGCCGACCTCGTGGCGACCCACATCGCCAAGCAGGACATCGTCATCACCACCGCACTCATCCCGGGTCGGCCCGCCCCCAAACTCGTCTCCGAGGCGATGGTCGCCTCGATGAAGCCGGGCTCGGTCCTGATCGATCTCGCGGTGGAGCGCGGCGGCAACGTCGAGGGCGCCAAGGCGGGCGAGATCGTGGTGACGGGCAACGGCGCCAAGATCGTCGGTCACCTCAACGTGCCCGGCCGGCTCGCGGCCACCGCTTCGAGCCTCTACGCGCGCAACCTCTACGCCTTCGTCGAGACGCTGGTGGACAAGGAAGCCAAGACCCTGGCCGTCAAGTGGGACGATGAACTCGTCAAGGCCACGAACCTGACCCGCGACGGCCAGGTGGTCCACGCCGCCTTCCAGCCCAAAGCCTGATCCCGTCGGAGGACCCTAGATGGCCACGCTTCCACCAGACCTGGCGGCCGAACAGGCGCGCGCCGCCGCCGCCGCCGCGCGCACCGCCGCCGACATCGCCCGCCAGAACGCCGATCAGGCGCAGAGCATCGCCGACAGCATCGGCCACGGCCTATCGGCCGTGACCCACGGGGCCGTCGACCCATTCGTCTTCCAGCTGGCGACCTTCGTGTTGGCGATCTTCGTCGGCTACTACGTGGTCTGGTCGGTGACCCCGGCCCTGCATACGCCGCTGATGTCGGTGACCAACGCCATCTCCTCCGTGATCATCGTCGGCGCCATCCTGGCCGCCGGCGTGCCGCTCATCGAGCATGGAACCGGCTGGGCCCGCTTCTTCGGGTTTCTCGGCATCGTCTTCGCCAGCGTGAACATCTTCGGCGGGTTCCTCGTCACCCAACGCATGCTCGCCATGTACAAGAAGAAGGCCTGAGACGATGTCCCAGAACGTCTCCAGCCTGCTCTACATCGTCGCCGGCATCCTGTTCATCATGGCGCTGCGGGGGCTCTCGCACCCGACCACCTCCCGGCAAGGCAACCTCTACGGCATGGTGGGCATGGGCCTCGCCGTGCTCACCACCCTCGTCGGCCATCCGCCCTCGGGTGCGGGTGCCTGGCTGATCGTGCTCCTCGGCCTCGCCATCGGTGGCGGTGCGGGCGCCCTCATCGCCAAGCGCGTGCCGATGACGGCGATGCCCGAGCTCGTGGCGGCCTTCCACTCCCTGGTCGGCCTCGCGGCGGTGGCCGGCGCGGCGGGCACCCTCTACGCGCCCCAGGCGGTCGGCATCCTCGAGAACGGCCACATCCACAAGGAGTCGCTGTTCGAGATGGCGCTCGGTGTCGCCATCGGCGCCATCACCTTCACGGGCTCGGTCATCGCCTTCGCCAAGCTCTCCGGGCGGATGTCGGGCAAGCCGATCATCCTGCCCCAGCGCCATGCCATCAACATCGTGCTGGCGATCGTCCTGGTGGCGATGATCGCGATGTTCATCGGCACCGAGAGCAAGCTCCTGTTCTGGCTCATCGTGCTGGTGTCCTTCGTGCTCGGCGGACTCCTGATCATCCCGATCGGCGGCGCCGACATGCCGGTGGTCGTGTCGATGCTCAACTCCTATTCGGGTTGGGCGGCGGCCGGCATCGGCTTCACGCTGGGCAACCTCGCGCTGATCATCACCGGCGCGCTGGTGGGCTCCTCGGGTGCGATCCTGTCCTACATCATGTGCAAGGCGATGAACCGGTCGTTCATCTCGGTGATCCTCGGCGGCTTCGGCGGTGACGCCGTGGCGGCCGGCGCCGGTGGCGCCGTCGAGACGCGCCCGGTCAAGCAGGGTTCGGCGGACGACGCCGCCTACATCATGAAGAACGCCGAGCGCGTCATCATCGTCCCGGGCTACGGCATGGCGGTGGCCCAGGCCCAGCACAGCCTGCGCGAGATGGCGGACATGCTCAAGAAAGAGGGCGTGGACGTGAAGTACGCGATCCACCCCGTCGCCGGCCGCATGCCCGGCCACATGAACGTGCTGCTCGCCGAAGCCAACGTGCCCTACGACGAGGTGTTCGAACTCGAGGACATCAACGGCGAGTTCCCGCAGGCCGACGTGGCCTTCGTGATCGGCGCCAACGACGTCACCAACCCCGCCGCCAAGACCGACAAGGCCTCGCCGATCTACGGCATGCCGATCCTCGACGTGGAGAAGGCCAAGACCGTGCTGTTCATCAAGCGCGGCATGGGCTCGGGCTATGCCGGCGTCGAGAACGAGGTGTTCTTCCGCGACAACACCATGATGCTGTTCGGCGACGCCAAGAAGGTCGTGGATTCGATCCTCAAGAACCTCTGAGCGATCCCAGGGGAAGACCTGCCCAACGACTCCAACACGAGAAGGGGCCGGCAACCGATGCCGGCCCCTTCGTCGTTCGGCGGGGTCGACGGCTCAGGCCGTCTGCCGTCGGTCACTCCGCGATGCGGATAGGGCCTTGGCTCGGGTGCCGCGTCGGTCGCCGATGCGGCCCACCGTGTCGAGCGACCGCCGGCCATGGGCGACAGGAACCGGCCGGGTGGCGCCGGACGGGTCCGAGCGGGTAGGGTGGCGCCCGTGTCAGCCGCATCCATCCTCGCCCCGCCCCGCGCCTTCCTCGACGTCTCCGCATCGGTCCTGGGGCGGACCTGGCGCGACCGCTGCGCCGATGCCGCCCTTCAGGCCGATGCCGCCACCATGACGCAGGCGCACGGCCTGCCTGACCTCCTGGCGAGGGTCCTGGCCGGTCGCGGCATCCGGCCGGCGCAGGCTCAGGCGCACCTGCAGCCGCGCCTGCGCGATCTGATGCCCGACCCCTCCTGCCTCGTGGACATGGGCCCGGCCGTCGAGCGCCTCGCCCGGGCCTGCCGGACCGGCGAGACCGTGGCGATCTTCGGCGACTACGATGTCGACGGGGCCGCGAGCGCCAGCCTGTTGGCCGGCTACCTGCGCCATCTCGGCGTCGAGGCCCGCATCCACATCCCCGACCGGATCACCGAGGGCTACGGCCCCAATGTCGGCGCCGTCACCGATCTGGCGCAGGCGGGCGCCACGCTGCTCGTCACCGTGGATTGCGGGACGGCGGGCCACGCGCCGTTCGAGGCCGCGGCGAGGCTCGGCCTCGACGTCGTCGTACTCGACCACCACGGCGCGCCCGAGCATCTGCCGCAGGCCCGGGCCATCGTGAACCCCAATCGTCTCGACGACCTCTCGGGCCTTGGCCACCTCTGCGCGGCGGGCGTCGTCTTCCTGACCCTGGTCGCCCTGAACCGGTTCCTCCGCGGCGCCGGCATGCCGGCGACCCGGCTGCCCGACCTCCAGGACGGGCTCGACCTCGTGGCCCTGGCCACCGTCGCCGACGTGGTGCCGCTGCACGGGCTCAACCGCGCCTTCGTGGTGCAGGGGCTCACCGTCATGCGGGCGCGGGGGCGGCTCGGGCTCGCCGCCCTCCTCGACGCGGCGGCCCTGACCGAGCCGCCGGAAGCCTGGCATCTCGGCTATCTCCTCGGTCCGCGCATCAATGCCGGGGGACGCATCGGGGACGCCTCCCTCGGGGCGCGCCTCCTCCTGACGCGGGATGGCGCCGAGGCGACGCGCATCGCCGCCGAACTCGACCGGCTCAACCGCGAGCGCCAGGTCGTCGAGGCGCAGGCCGTGGACGAGGCAGAGGCCGAGATGGACCGCGCGCTCGGCCTCGATCCCGACCAGCCGGTGCTGGTGACCGGCTCGGCCGATTGGCATCCGGGCATCGTCGGCCTCATCGCCGCCCGCCTGAAGGAGCGTTTCGGGCGGCCGGCCTTCGCCTTCGCCTTCAGGCCCGACGGCAGCGCGGTCGGGTCCGGCCGCTCGATCGCCGGGGCCGACCTCGGCGAGGCGGTGCGCACGGCGGTGGCGGCGGCGATCGCCGTGAAGGGTGGCGGCCACGCCATGGCGGCGGGGGTTACCATGGCCGGGACGGATCTCGCGCGGCTGCGCGACCATCTCCGCGACCGCCTCGGCACCGCCGTGGCGCAGGCGCGGACCGTGGACGCGCTGCTCCTCGACGGGACCGTCAGTGCCGGGGGCGCCACCGCCGAGATGGTCCGAACGATCCAGCGGGCCGGGCCGTTCGGGCAGGGTGCGCCCGAGCCGGTCTTCGCGCTGCCCCGGCACAGGATCGTCGACGCCGGCATCGTCGGCACCGGCCATGTCCGGTCGCGCCTGCGCAGCCGCGACGGCCAGACCATCGGCGCCATCTCGTTCCGGGCGGCGCAGGGCCCCCTGGGGCAGGCGATCCTCCAGGGGATCGGCCAGGAATTCCACGTCGCCGGCACGCTGAGCTGCGACCGTTGGCGTGGCACGGAGCGGGCCCAGGTCCGAATCTGCGATCTCTCGCCTGCCGCGGACGCCAACCGATACGGTTGACACCCGCCCGTGCCCTCACCATAAGGACCGCCGCGGACCGGGGTCTCGACAGACACCAGGACACGCGTTTGGGGGAATGTCCCGAGCGGCAAAGGGGGCGGACTGTAAATCCGCTGCGTAAGCTTCGTAGGTTCGAGTCCTACTTCCCCCACCAAGCGCCTCAACCGATCCTCGATCCTGCCAGACGAAATGCCGGCGCATCGGATCGGGTCCGATACGCCGGGATGTGGTCACGCGGGCTTCTCAGCCTGCGCCAAATCGTCGGTGCGCCGTCTCAGCGGCCCTTCTTGTAGAGCTTGCTCGCGATCTCGAAGATCTCCTCGGGCGCGTAATCGGGTGCGAAGGCACCGTAGTTGCCGTCGAGTTCCGGGATCTTGCCGCCCTCGGGGTGGCCGTCGACGATCTCGAGGTTGCCCGGCGGATCGCCCGGAAGCGCCACCTCGTCGTTGGACCAAACGCCGGCGGCCTCGCGGTAGTCGTCGGGGCTGAAATGGTAGAGCCGACGGTGGCTGCCCTCGTCGAGATACTTCTGGCACTCGGGAATGCGGCTGAGGTTGATGTTGGGCGTCGGCAACATCTTCTCGATCTCGACGCCGGTGAGCTTCTTGATGGCCAGCGCGTAGGCGTGGGCGTGGACACCGCCACGGACCAGGAGATAGCCGCAGACCTCACGGCCGGTGGGATCGGTCAGCGTCTCGTAGACGCGCAGCTTGTGGAGGCGGGCGCCGCATTCGAGATGGAAGTTGTGCAGCAGGTCGATGATCAGGTTACCGGTGGTGGTAACCATGTCCATGTTCCAGGACGCGGCGTTGCTGTTCATCGGCATCGCGCCGCCGCCGTTGCTGAGGAAGCTTCCGGCCAGCCGGATGTCCTGCATGTCCTTGAACGGCGCCTTGGAGATATCGACGTCCTTGGTATCGTCGCCAGGCCCGCAATTGAGCATCGACACGCCGGTCGACACGAGTTCGACGTGCCCCAGCTCCTCGGCGAAGATGCTCGATACGAGGCTATAGAATGGGCGCAGCTTGGTCTTGTTGCGGAAGTTGAAACTCTGGAACATGTAGTTCCCAAGTGTCGACATCTCCCCGTACTTGCCTCCGAGCAGTTCCTGCAAGGCTGCGGCTGCATTGGGATCGGCTCTCTTCGGCTCGGGTAGCTCGGCCTGTAAGCGATCGACGCGCATAAACATAGGTTATGACCTTTCACAACGAGACTGGTCCCGTGAAAGGGTTACCTCGGGATGAGAGGAACTGTTCCGAGGGCCGTCGTGATCGCGACCGCCGGCAACGGTTCGCGGAACGGCCGGCACAGGCGCCATGCGGGGTCGATCGGGACGGGCGGTCAAAGCCGCGCGTCGACCTGCAGGATGTCCACCGGCGCCGGCTCGGCGTCGGTGAAGACCGCCGCCGTCAGGGTCCGCCCGAACACGCAGGCGGTGTCGAGGTTGCTGCGGTGGCGGCGTAAATCCGGTCGGCCGGACTTCTGCGGGCTGTGGCCGTGGACCACGTGCTTGCCGAAGTCGAAATCGGTCCCGAGGAAGGGCTCGCGGATCCAGAGGCGGGTGCGGACGTCGGGGTCGATGCCGGGGCGCTCCGGCCGGAAGCCGGCGTGGACGAAATAACGCCGGGCATCCTCGTGGACGGTGGGCAACCGCGCGATCCAACCGAGGACGTCGTGAGGCAACGCATCCGGATCGTCGATGCCGAACGAGGCGAGGGTGGCGATGCCGCCGTTCTCGAGCCAGGTCGTGGTCCCCAGCCCGGTGCGATAGGCTTCGGCCATCAGGGCCTCGTGGTTGCCCATGAGGCAGGTGACGGCGTCCGGCTCGCGCGCCTGCAGGTCCCTCAGGGCGGAGACCACCCCGGCGCTATCGGGCCCGCGATCGACGTAGTCGCCGAGAAAGACGAGCCGGCGGCAACGCCCGGCGCCGTGGCACCCGATCGCGGCCAGGAGCCGGTCGAGGGCATCGCGGCAGCCGTGGATGTCGCCGACGGCGTAGGTGAGGGTCTCCATCGGCAGGCCTCGGTCCCCGGGGGTTCGACGCGGCTCGACCACCGGGCCGAACCGCCCGTCGAACCCCGACACGATACCACCGCCACGCTCGATCGTAGCGACCGCGGCGGTCCGACATCGCTCCGGTCGAGGGACCCACCGACGTGGCCCTTGCGGAACCGGGCGAAGAATCGTAAGCGGGCGCCGAATTTCGACCTGGAACAGGTGTATCTCGGCAATGGCCAAAGAGAAGTTTGCTCGCACGAAGCCGCATTGCAACATCGGCACGATCGGTCACGTGGACCACGGCAAGACGTCGCTGACGGCGGCGATCACGAAGGTCCT
>NZ_LMQK01000011.1:0-44810 GCF_001424525.1 Methylobacterium sp. Leaf399
CCTGACCCTGCCCGACGTCTACCAGGACCACGACACCCCCGAGCGCATGTACGCCCAGGCCGGCCTCGACACCGACGGCATCGTCAAGGCCGTCACCAGCGCCCTGCCCGAGCGCAAGGCGCACGGCGGCGGCAACGTCGTCTCGGTGGGGCGACGCCCGCGCTGAGGCGTCCCGCGAGGCGCGGGACGCCTCAGCGCGTCCTACTTGATGACCGCGCAGGCGATCCGCGCGCCGGCACCGCCGATCGGCTGCGTGGTGTGATCGTCCTCGTTGGCATGGATCACCAGGGCCGACCCGTCTCCGTCCTTGAGCCCGCCTTCGCCGGTCAGTGGGGTATCGCTCGACACCTCGGCGTTCACGGACCCGTCGGCGGCGGCATGGACGTTGGGCAGGTCGCCCTCGTCGGGCCCGTCCGTATTGAGCAGGCCGTGCTTGCTCTGGTCGTGGTTCACATGGGCCTTCGATTTCGCGAAGCCCTCGGGGTCCGAGCAATCGCCCACCGCATGGAAATGCAGGCCGTGCCAGCCCGGCGGCAGCCCGCCCGGCCGGATGGTGAGGCGCAGCACCAGGGCGTTGGCCCCGTCGCGGATCACGATCCGGCCGATGGCCTCGCCCTTGCCGTCGACGACGTCGCTCTCGACGGTGGGGATCGCGGGCGGAGGCGTCTGGGCCAGGGCGGGCATCGCGACCAGCCCGGCTGCGAAGGCAGCGCCGAGGGCGCCGCGAACGACCGTCGGCATGGCGTGTGTCATCATGGATGTCTTCTCCTGTCCGCATCGGCGCAGCGCCCGGGCCGGTGGCCGCCACGGGCCGCTCATGTGGCTCCACGGTCGGGCGAGGGCAACGCCCGGAGGCCCCGCGCCCGCGATTCTGGACGCGACGGCCCGAACTCCCTAAGGTCGGCGGCCAGGACGGCACAGGGGCACATCGGGTTCCGGCGACCGCTTCGAGACAGCCCGGGGGCCGCGCGATGACGATCCGACCGAGTTGGCGTTTCGGACTGGCGGCGGCGAGCCTCCTTCTCGGTCTGCCGGCCGCGCTCGCGCAGTCGGAGGTGCCGTCGAGCGGCGAGCGGCCGTGGACCGACCCGCCGTCGCGGGACGGCCCGGCCCAAGCGGGTCCGGTACGGCCCGCTCCCACGCCGGCCACGCCCTCTCGACCCGTCGCACCGCAGGCGGAGGCCGCACCCGCCGCCGCCGCGCCCGCTCCCCGGGCCACCCGTGCGGACACGCGGGCCGTTCGGCCCCGGCAGGCCTCTCGCCCGAACCGGGATGCGCGCCGGCAACGGCTCGCCCAGCCCCCCTCGCGCCGCGCGCCCGTCGCGGTCGCGCCGTCACGGCGGCGCATCCTCGCCGAGGTGCCGCCGGTCGGTCGGTTCCGCGACGACGGGAGGGGGGATCGCCTGGCCCGGATCAGGGCGGCGGAAGAGGCCGGCTACCTCGTGATCCGCTCGCGCACCATCGAGCTGCCGGACGGCCGCCGCCTGCGCAGCTACGCCCCCTACGAGGGGGAGGACGCCGACGATTGACCCTTTAGGACCGGCCCGCTGCGGCGAGCCGGTCGTCTGATCGTGACGGCGTCAGCCAATGGCGTCCCGCCAGGGCGCGAACCAACCCAGTCCCGCCAGGGTCCCCGCCCGCGGGTTGTACTCGCAGCCGACGAGCCCGTCGTAGCCCAGGCGATCGAGCTCGGAGAAGACGAAGCCGTCGTCGAGTTCGCCGGTACCGGGCTCGTTGCGGGCCGGTACGCCCGCCACCTGGACATGGCCGATCAGCGGCAGAAGCCGGGCGAGCCGCGTCGTCACGTCCCCGTGCAGGATCTGCGCGTGGAAGACGTCGAACTGGAGCCTGAGGTTGGCCAGCCCCTCTCCCCGCAGCTCCCGCACGAGGTCGGCGGCGGCCTCGACGTCGTCGAGGAAATAGCCCGGCATCGAGCGCCGGTTGATCGGTTCGATCAGGAGGTCGATGCCGTGGGGCGCGAGCCGGCCGGCGGCATGGCGCAGGGCGCGGCGGTAGGCGCCCGATGCCGCCGCATCCCGCCGGTCGGCGAGGCCGGCCATCAGGTGCAGGCGCCGGGTGCCCATGGCGAGCGCGTAGGCGAGCGCCGCCTCGACCCCCGTCGTCACCTGCGGGAACCGATCCGGCAGGGCGGCGAGGCCGCGCTCGCCCGCCGCCCAATCGCCGGGCGGCATGTTGAACAGGGCGAGTTCCAGGCGATGCTCGGCGAGGCGCGCGGCGATCGCCCCGGGCGCCTCGGCATAGGGAAACAGGCATTCCACCGCTGAAAATCCCGCCTGCGCCGCCGCCGCGAAGCGGTCGAGGAAGGGATGCTCCGTGAACATCAAGGTGAGGTTGGCGGCAAAGCGCGGCATCGGGATCGCCTCCGGCGCGGACGGGGGGTGGGTGGAGTCCTAATCGCGGATCAGCTTGCCCGAGTAGATCACCGGGCCGGTGGGTTGGCCGGTGGGCGAGCCGCCCGGTGGCTCCACCGATACGGCGAAGAGCCCGTCTGGGTTCGCCTCTCCCTTCGGTAGGGTCACCCTGCGGGCGGATCCCCCGATCACCCCGAGGGTCTTGGGCGCGCCGCCCTCCACGTACCAGAGTTCGAGGCTGCGCCCGTCCGGTGTCTCGGCCGCCACGGGCCGCACCTGCGCGGTGCCGGCGGCGAGATCGACGCTGACGATGAGGGCCGGCGACTCGCCGCTGCGGCTGACCACCGCGACGTAGCGCGGCTCCCCCCGACCCACGGGCCAGGCGCCGACCGCCACGAACAGCGCCAGGCCCGCCGCGAGGCCGCCAGCGGCCAGCGCGGCGCCGCGCCAGAGGCGGACCTGGCGGGCGAGGGCGGCGACTCGGTTGTCGTTGGCGGCCGACGTGCGGCGCCGCCCGGGCAGGCTCGCGGCGATCCGCGGCCAGATCCCGGCATCGGGCACCACGTCCGGACCGACGGAATCGAGCGGGGCCAGCCGCCGCTCCCAACCGCGCACCGCCGCCTCCGTCGCCGGATCGAGGGTGCGTTCGAGGTCGAGGGCGGCCCGCTCCGCGGCGGGCAGGGTGCCCAGGACGTATTCGGCCGCCCGCAGGTCGCGCTCGTCGTCGCCCCCCCCGGTCACGAGGCCGGCTCCAGGCAGCCGCGCAGGGCGGCGAGCCCCCGGTGCAGCCACGTCTTGATGGTGTTGACCGGCCGGTCGTAGCGCGCGGCGAGTTCCTCGCGCGAATAGCCCTCGCAATAGGCGAGCACGATGCAGTCGCGCTGCGTCTCGTCGAGGCGCTGCAGGCAGGCGCGCAGGGCGTCCCGGCCCAGGATCGCGCCTTCGCTGTCGTGAGGGTCGGCGAGCCGTTCCACCCAGTCCTCCCCGTCCTCGGTCACCGGCCCCTGGACCTCGCCCTTCCGGCGGACGACGTCGATCGCCCGGTTGCGGGCGATGGCGCACAACCACGCGAGCGGCCTGCCGGCCTGGGGGTCGTACGATCCCGCACTCTGCCAGACCCGCAGGTAGACGTCCTGGAGGACGTCCTCGGCCGCGGCGCGATCCCTCTGGATACGCGAGATCACACCGTAAAGTTTCGGCGCGGTGAGATCGTAGAGGGATTTGAGGGACTGCGCGTCGCCCTGCGCGACCGCGCTCATCAGCCGGAGCAGCGTGGCATCGTCACGCACGGGGCGAACCATCCTCTCCCACACGACGATCGGCCTCGCCGGGCGCGATCGGACGACCCGGACTTGCCACGGCCGCCGGCCGTCTCGTGTCCGGCTTCGTCGTCACGGTCAAGGTAGGGCAAGCGTGGCCCTCCCGCCACCGTCCCGCCGCCGATCCGGTGTGGGCGGCATGGGCGCGGTCGATGGCCGGCAATGGAATTTTCCGGGGCCGCGTCGGCGGCGCGCCTGTCGCTGCGGCGACCGGCGACCTACCTTGGGGGATCGGACGACAAATCGGCGGGATCGGGCAGGGAGACGAAACGGCATGGCCACGCAGGGAGACTGGAAGATTCCCGCCGCCGTGCAGCCCAAGGCTGCGGATTACGGATACGACCTCGAGCGGGCGCTCACCGCCGTCGTCTCGCTTTCCACGCGGGTGCCGCCGGAGGCCTTCTCCGCTGAGACCCTGGGCACCGAGCGGGCCGGCAACGGCGTGGTGATCGGAGAGGACGGCCTGGTGCTCACCATCGGCTACCTGGTGATGGAGGCCGAGACCGTGTGGCTGACCACCCACGACGGCCGCTCGCTGCCCGGCCACGTGGTCGGCTACGACGCGGTCACGGGCTTCGGCCTCGTCCAGGCCCTGGGAGAGCTCGGCCTGCCCGTCCTGGCTCTCGGGCGCTCGGATGCGATCAAGGTCGGCGACAAGGCCGTGGTGGCCGGGGCCGGCGGGCGCCAGCGCAGCGTCGCGGCCCAGGTGGTCGCCCGGCAGGAGTTCGCCGGCTACTGGGAATACCTCCTCGACGACGCGGTCTTCACCGCGCCCTCCCATCCGCACTGGGGCGGCACCGCGATGCTGGGGGCCGAAGGGCAGCTCCTGGGCATCGGCTCGCTGCAGCTGCAGCAGGGCGGCACCGGCGGACCCCGGGCGATCAACATGATCGTGCCCATCGACCTGCTGCCGCCGATCCTCGACGACCTCACCCGGCGCGGGCGCGTCGACCGGCCGGCCCGGCCCTGGCTCGGCCTCTATGCCAGCGAAGGCGAGGGCTCGGTGGTGGTGATGGGGCTGGCCGACGACGGCCCGGCCGAGAGCGCCGACCTGCGGGCGGGCGACGCCATCGTCGCCGTGGCCGGCGAGCCGGTGGCGGACCTGGCCGGGTTCTTCCGCCAGGTCTGGGCGCTCGGCGAGGCCGGGGTGCGGGTACCGCTCACCGTCCAGCGCGACGGCAAGACCCTCAAGCTCTCGGTCACCTCGGGCAACCGCGAACGCTTCCTCGTGAGCCCGCAGCTGCACTGACGCAGCCGGCGGCCTGCACTGACGCAGCCGGCGGCCTGCACTGGAGACGTGACGGGGTCGGGGAAGGGAGCGGCGGTTGCCCCGGTCCGGCGAGGGAGCTATCCCGTGGCCATGACGCACCCCATCCACATCATCGGCGGCGGGCTCGCCGGTTCGGAAGCCGCCTGGCAGATCGCGCAGAGCGGCCATCCGGTCGTGATCCACGAGATGCGGCCCGTGCGCGGCACCGAGGCGCACCAGAGCCAGGATCTCGCAGAACTCGTCTGCTCGAACTCGTTCCGCTCGGACGACGCCAACGGCAACGCCGTCGGCCTGCTGCACCAGGAGATGCGCACCCTCGGATCGCTGATCCTGCGCGCGGGCGACGCGCACCAGGTGCCGGCGGGCGGGGCGCTCGCCGTCGACCGCGAGGGGTTCGCCAGGGCCGTCACCGCCGCCCTCGAAGACCACCCGCTGGTGACCATCGCCCGCGAGGAGATCGACGGGTTGCCGCCGGCCGACTGGGGTCGGGTGATCGTCGCCACCGGGCCGTTGACGTCGCCGGCCCTGGCGCAAGCGATCCGCGGGCTGACGGGCTCGGACGCGCTCGCCTTCTTCGACGCCATCGCGCCGATCGTCCACCGCGAGTCCATCGACATGGGCAAGGCCTGGTTCCAGTCGCGCTACGACAAGGTCGGGCCCGGCGGCACCGGCGCAGACTACATCAACTGCCCGATGGACCGCGCGCAATACGACGCCTTCATCCAGGCGCTGGTCGGCGGCGACAAGATCGCCTTCAAGGAATGGGAGGCCTCGACGCCGTATTTCGACGGCTGCCTGCCGATCGAGGTCATGGCCGAGCGCGGCCCCGAGACCCTGCGCCACGGCCCCATGAAGCCCGTCGGCCTCACCAACCCGCACGACCCCACCGTGAAGGCCTGCGCCATCGTGCAGCTGCGCCAGGACAATGCGCTGGGCACCCTCTACAACATGGTCGGCTTCCAGACGAAGCTGACCTATGCCGAGCAGGTGCGGGTGTTCCGGACCATCCCGGGCCTCGAGAACGCCGAGTTCGCCCGGCTGGGCGGCCTGCACCGCAACACCTACCTCGACAGCCCGCGCCTGCTCGACGCGACGCTACGCCTGAAGGCCGAGCCGCGCCTGCGGTTCGCCGGCCAGATCACCGGCTGCGAAGGCTATGTCGAGAGCGCCGCCACCGGCCTCGTGGCGGGCCTGTTCGCGGTGGCCGAGATCGAGGGACGGACGTTGCCGCCCCTGCCCGCGACCACGGCACTGGGCGCCCTCATCGGCCACATCACCGGCGGCCACATCGGCGTCGAGGAAGCGGGCAGCCCGCGCTCGTTCCAACCGATGAACGTCAACTTCGGCCTGTTTCCGCCGCTCACCGAGGCGATCAAGGGCGAGGAGGGCCGCCGCCTGCGCGGGCCGGAAAAGGCGGTGGCCAAGAAGCGCGCACTCACCGACCGGGCGCGGGCGGACCTGGCGGGCTGGACCGGCTCATGGGCGCCGGCGAGGGTGGCGGCGGAATAGCCCCCGCCCGTCGGCATCAGTCCTGCGGAGGCAACCGGCTTTGCGGAGGATGGCGCCGGTCGAAGCTGTCGGCTGCCAGCTTGAGCGCCGTCAGCCCGCCGACGATGAGGGCCGCGGCCACAGCCGCGATCTGTGCAGGGACAGCGTCATCGCAGCCGCGATCCGTCAACTCGGTTCGATCACGTAGATCCGCCGGCCCGGTCGGTGGCCCTCGTCGCCGGTATCGCGAAAGCCGACCTTGCGCAGCAGGCCGAGCGAGGCCGTGTTCTCGGGCCTGCACTCGGCGACGACGATGCGATGGGGGAAGCGCTCGCGCAGCAGGCCGAGCACGCCGGAGACCGCCTCGCTGCCAAGACCCTGGCCGCGATGGGCGCCGCCCATCCAGTAGCCGATCTCGACGGCCTGGTCGCCGCGCAGGTGCGTGCCGACGATCCCGACGAGCACGCCGTCCTTGCGGCGCACGCCTAGGAAACGGTCCTTGATCGGCTTCTTGCCGCCGACAAGGCGCCGGGCATGGTCGAGGGTGAAGGGGTCGGGCAGGAAGTCCACCGCGCCCGTGATGGCCGGATCGGCGGTGATCGCCTGGACGGCGCCCGCGTCGGCGGGCACGAGGCCCGCGATCCTCAACCGCTCCGTCTCGACGACGGGCAGATTGGCCAAGGTGTAGCGCGAGGCGAGGGTCTTGAAGAACATGGCGTCCATGTGGGGCATGGCCGCGGTTTGGGGAAGGCGGATTCGTCCGCCTTCCCCTCGGTCGTGGCCCGCCCCGTCGGACCGGGGCGGGCCATGCCCTTACGGGTGGATCACCATCGCGGTGAACGGATAGACGTAGGCCTGGAGCATCACGAGGCCGCCCACGAGGCAGGCGAGCACGATGGAGTGCCAGAACACGAACCGCAGGATCTTGCTCTCCTGCCCGTAGTAGCCCGTGGCGGTGGAGGCGACGACGATCGACTGGGCGTCGATCATCTTGCCCATGACGCCGCCCGACGAGTTGGCCGAGGCCATCAGGATCCCAGACAGGCCGAGTTGCTCCGACGTGATCTTCTGGAGGCCGCCGAAGAGCACGTTGGAGGCCGTGTCGGAGCCCGTCAGCGCCACGCCGAGCCAGCCGAGCAGGGTGCCGAAGAACGGGTAGAGGATGCCGGTTCCGGCAAACGCCAGACCCAGGGTGGCGTCCACGCCCGCGTAGCGGGTGAGCACGCCCAGCGCCAGCATCGCCGCGATGGTGATGATGGAGTAGCGCAGGACCCAGATCGTCTCGAGATAGGCCGTCACCAGGCGCCAGGGCGAGAACCGCATCAGCAGGCCGGAGATGATCGAGGCGAACAGCACGCCGGTGCCGGTGTAGGACATGTAGGTGAAGTTGAAGACGGCCGCCTCGGGGTGCGCCGTGGCCACCACCGGCGGCACCTTCATGATGACGTTGTGGAGACCCGGCACCTCGTACTTCCAGGTGAAGATCGGGTTGACGATGCCCTTGAACCAGCCGGTCCCCCAGATCGCGACGATCACCGAGAGGATGATCCACGGCACCCAGGCCATGAAGATCTCGCGCGAGGTGGCGGTGCGGGTGCCCGCGTTGAAGCTCGGCACCTCGGCGCCGGGGACGCCGGCACCCAGGGCCGCCGGGCGGCGCTCGGCCATGTAGCCGATGGAGGGGTCGTTGCCGCGCAGGGCCGGCGAGGTCCAGGGCGTGGCCGGGCTCCACACCTTGAGGAACAGCACGAGGGCGCCCATCGAGATCAGCGAAGCACCGATGTCGACGATCCAGGGGTTGATGTAGTTCGAGATCGCGAACTGGGCCACCGCGAAGGAGACGCCGCAGACCGCGATGGCCGGCCACACCTGGATCATGCCGCGGAAGCCCGCGAACACCCAGATCAGCCAGAACGGGACGATCACCGAGAAGAACGGCAGCTGCCGCCCGATCATCGCGCCGAGCACGTAGGGGTCGTAGCCGGTGACGGAGGCGAGGCCGGCCACGGGGGCGCCCAGCGCCCCGTAGGCGACGGGTGCGGTGTTGGCGATGAGCGAGAGGCCGGAGGCCGCCAGCGGCGAGAAGCCGAGACCGATCAGGATGGCGCCGGTGACCGCCACCGGGGTGCCGAACCCACCGGCACCCTCGAAGAAGGCACCGAAGGCGAAGGCCACGAGCAGGAGCTGGATGCGCCGGTCCGTGGTGATGCCCGCCACCGACTGCTGCAGGATCGCGAACCAGCCCTTCTCCACCGTGAGCCGGTAGAGGAAGATGACGTTGAGGATGATCCAGCCGATGGGGAACAGGCCGAGCGCCACGCCGTAGGCCGAGGCGCGCAGGGCGAGGTCGGTGGGCATGCCGAACAGGACGATGGCGACGAGGAGCGCGATCACCAGCGAGAGCACCGCCGCGATGTGCACCTTGACCTTGCCGCTGGCGATCATGCCGAGCAGCGCGATGACCGGCAGGGAGGCTGCGAAGGTCGAGAGCCAGGGGCTCCCGAACGGATCGTAGACTTGATTCCAGGTTTGCAAAGCCGTGACTCCTCCCGACGCGGGCCGTCCTCGCGGCGCCGGTCGGGGTGCTACCAGAGGAGGTTATGCGGCTCAACGACGGATGTTCGCCGGGGAGGAAATTGTATGCACCTGTCCCGCCGGCGCCTCAGCGCGCCCTGCGCGCCGCCCGCCACAGGCGCCACAGGCGGCGCCAGCGCGGGATCGCGACGACGGTGTTGAGAGGCACGTAGCCCGGTCGCTCCATCGCGGCGAGGTAGGGCTCGACCAGGGCGACCGGCAGGAACGCGGCGCGTGCGGCCGGCGCCAGGCCGGCCAGGCCGGCGGCGTGGGCGTCGAGGTGGCGCCGGGCCAGCGCCCGCAGGTCGGCGGTGGCGCGCAGGAGCCCCGGCCCGCCGCGGCCGGTGACGATGTCCTCGCGGGTGACGCCGTAGGGCCTGAGGATGTCGGCGGGCACGTAGACCTGGCCCTGGCGGGCGTGCCACGGCAGGGCCCGCAGCAGGCCGGTGACGCCGTAGGCGACGCCGGCATGGCCGGCGGCGGCGGCTCCCCCCGGCTCGGCCCCGTCGCAAAGGACGAGGCTGGCCAGCCGGATGAGCGAGGAGGCGGTCTCGCCGCAATATCCCTCGAGGTCGTTCACCCGCGGCATCGGATCGTCGTAGAGGTCGAACACCCGTGCATCGATGAGATCGACGAAGGGCTGTCGCCCGAGGCGGCGCTTGACGATGGCGTCGTCGAGGGCGGCGGCCACCGGGTTGGCCTTGACGTCGCCGCGGGCCTCGCCCTGGAGGGCGTCGCGCCACCATTGCAGCCGGATCTCGCCGGCCATCGGGTTGGTCACCGCCTCGCGCACCCGGGCGATGGTGAGGCTGAAGGCATAGATCGCGAACAGATGCGGCCGGAACGCCGCCGGGGCGAACAGGGTGGCGAAATAGCGGTCGGGGTCGCCTTCGCGGACCAGGTCCTCGCAGTGCCGGAAGGCGAAGGCCAGGCCCTCGCCGGCAGCACCGGCGGTCTCGGCTTTCGTGGTCATGGCACCGCCACCAGGGCGGCGGCGACCTTGCGGTTCTCGGCCATCAGGATGTTGTAGGTGCGCGCCGCCGCCCCCGTCTGCATCACGTCGAGGCCGACCCCGGCGTCCTTGAGCCAGCGCCGGAGCGGTTCGGGCAGGGGCACGATGTCGAGGCCGGTGCCCACCAGGAGGAGCTCGACCTCGCCGGCCGCCAGCTGGACCGGGCGCAGGGCGTCGCGGTCGATGGTGCGGGCGTCCGCCACGTCCCAGGCCCTGACGCCGGAGGGCAGCATCAGGATGGAACCGCGATGCGACATCTCGGCGAAGCGGAAGCCGCCGTTACCGTAGGCGTCGATGAGGTGGCGACCGGGGACGAAGCCGTCGAGGAGGCTGCCGGACGCCATGGCCCCGGCTACTCCGCCGCCTGCGGCACGCGGGTGGTCGACCGCGCCTGGGCCTTCACCCCCGACAGCATCAGGCCGAGGTAGATCAGCACCGGCGTCGAGACGAAGATCGCCGAATAGGTGCAGATCACCACGCCCGCGAGCATGACCACGGCAAAGCCGTTGATCGCCTCGCCGCCGAACAGGACCAGGGCCAGCAGCGACAGGAAGGCCGAGGTGCCGGTCATCACGGTGCGCGACATCGTCGAGTTGATCGACAGGTTGAGCAGTTCGACGGTGGGGATGGTCTTGTAGCGGCGCATGAGCTCGCGGGTCCGGTCGAACACCACGACGGTCTCGTTGAGCGAGTAGCCGACGATGGTGAGGATCGCAGCGATCGAGGTCATGTTGAACTCGATGCGGGAGATCACGAAGACACCGAGCGTCAGCACGATGTCGTGGAGCGTGCCGACGATGGCGCCCAGCGCCAGTTCCCGCTCGAACCGGAACCACAGGTAGAGCAGCACCGCCAGGACGGAGAGCACGACGCCCAGGGTGCCCGACTGAACGAGTTCGCCCGAGACGCGCGGCCCCACGGTCTCGGTGCGCCGGAACTCGAAATCGGCGTCGAAGGCCGCGTGCGCCTTCTGCATCACGGCGGTCTGCCCCTGCTCGCCGGGCTGAAGCGGGAAGCGCACCAGGATCTGGCCCTCGCCGCCGAGTTCCTGGACTTCGGTCTCGCCGAAGCCGAAACCGTTGGCGGTGTGGCGCACGGCCGCCACGTCCGCCGTCTTCGACTTCGCCTGCAGTTCGACGAGGGTGCCGCCCTTGAAGTCGATGCCGAAGTTCAGCCCGATCGTCAGGAACAGGACCACGGTCGCCACCGACATGAAGGCCGAGAGCGGGAAGGTGAAACGCCGGAACCGCATGAAGTCGAAGTGCGATTCATCGGGCCAGAGGCGGAGCAGGCGCATGGTCGGTCTCGAGTCCGTCAGCGAGGATGTGGGCGGTGCCCCTCCTCCATCAATGGGGCGAAACGCCCGCGGGTCAGAACGGCGCGGCGTCCCGGCAGAGGCAGGCCCCTGCCCGAGGAAGCCGTCCGCCGTCTAGAACGGCAGGGCCTTGGGCCGGGCGTAGTTGTACCACAGTGCGATCATCATGCGCGTGAGGGTCACGGCGGTGATGACGGTGGTGAGGATGCCGAGGATGAACACCACGGCGAAGCCCTTCACCGGGCCCGAACCGAGGAAGAACAGGATCACGGCGGCGATGGCCATGGTCGAGTTCGAATCGATGATGGTGGCGAACGCCTTGTCGAAGCCCGCCTGCAGGGCCGAGACGATGGAGCGGCCCGCCCGCACCTCCTCGCGCACGCGCTCGTAGATCAGCACGTTCGAATCCACCGCCGTCCCGATGGTGAGCACGATCCCGGCGATGCCGGGCAGGGTCATGGTCGCCTCGAGCACCGACATCAGGCCGAGGATGAGGCCGACGTGGACGATGAGCGCGATGTTGGCGAAGAAGCCGAACACGCCGTAGGTGGCGAACATGAAGGCGATGACCAGGACGCCGGCGGCCAGCGTCGCCCACTTGCCGGCCTCGATCGAATCCTTGCCGAGGCCGGGGCCGACGACGCGACGCTCGACGGCGGTGAACTTGGCGGGCAGGGCGCCGGCGCGGAGCAGCACCGAGAGTTCGTTGGCGTCCTTGACCGTGAAGTTGCCGGTGATCTGGCCCGAACCGCCGGTGATCGGGGTGTTGATGCGTGGGGCGGAGACGACCTCGTTGTCCAGTACGATCGCCATGCGGCGGCCGACGTTCTCCGAGGTCGCCTGACCGAAGCGCTGGGCGCCCTTCAGGTTGAACTTGAAGCTGACCATCGGCTCCTGGGTCTGCTGGTCGAAGGCCGGCTGCGCGTCGGTGAGATCGCCGCCCTCGGCCATGATCCGGCGCTCGACCGGGACCCTCGCGCCCTTCTCGTCGCGGGACGGCAGCAGGTCGACGTCGCCCGACGGGCTGTCGGACAGCATGCGGAATTCGAGCTTGGCGGTCTTGCCGACCAGCGTCTCGAGGCGCTGCGGGTCCTGTTCGCCCGGGACCTGGACCAGAATGCGGTCGGCACCCTGCTGCTGGATCGAGGGCTCAAGCGTGCCGGTGCTGTCGATGCGGCGGCGGATGACCTCGATGCCCTGGCTGACGGCCCGGCGGGTGCGATCGCCGATGCCGGCGTCGGTCAGGACGAGGCGGATGAGGCCGTCGGGCTGCTCGGTCACGTCGACGGTGCGACCGCCGCTCTGGCCCACCAGCGGATTGGAGATCGGCAGGGACAGTTCCTGCAGCTTGGGCATGACCTTGGCGCGGGCCGCGGCATCCGAGATGCGGACCTGGACGCCGCGCGGGAGCAGCTGGATACCGCCCTCGGCGCGCACCGATTCCGTCTGCAGGATGCGCCGGACGTCGTCGCGAAGGCCCTTGGCCTGCGACGAGATCAGGTCGTTCTGGTCGACTTCGAGCAGGAGCTGCGATCCGCCCTGAAGGTCGAGCCCGAGCACGATCGCCCGGGTCGGCACGATCCAGCTCGGGAACCAGCTCGGCAGCGAGGCCATGAAGCCCTTGCGCTGCTCGGGCGAGAAGAAGCTCGGCACGGCCAGGCTCAACCCGATCAGGATGATCGCGAGGGTCGTGACGATCTTTGTTCGCGAGAAGCGCAGCATCCGCCCGTTCCGTTGTCTTCTTGGCGATGCCGGGCGTTACGCCGGCATCCTCAGGCTCTGTCTCAAGACCGCCGAACGTCAGGCGGCCTTGACCGGACCGCCCTTGACCCGGACTTCCGAGACCATCGTGCGGACGATCTTGACGCGCACGTTGGGCGCGATCTCGACCTCGAGTTCGGAGGCTTCGTCGGAGACCTTGGTGACGCGGCCGACGAGGCCGCCGGTGGTGACGATGGTGTCGTCGCGGCGCACGTTCTTCACCAGGGCCTGATGCTCCTTCACCCGCCGCTGCTGCGGCCGCAGGATCAGGAAGTACATGATGACGAAGATGAGGACGAACGGCACCACCTGCAAGGCGATGTCCGCTCCACCGGCGGCGGGGCCGGCCGCTTGCGCGAAGGCGGGGGTGATCAGCACGCGGTACTCCTCATGAATGGGAACAGCCGGCCACGCGGCGCGCCGATGGCGGGCGGCCGGGCCGGTCGAAAAGCGCGCGGACTATAGCCACGGGGGACCCGAAAGCAACGCCGCCCGTCCGGCCGAGCGATGGCGCCGGTGATTTCCGAGGTGCGACCCGCTAAGGAGGCGGCTTTCCGCCAGGGTGCCTGGCGCCACGGACGCCACACGATGACCGCCTCACTGTCGAACGATCCCGGCGATGCGCTCGCCGCCCGGCTCCTGCCCCTCCTCGAACGCATCGCCGCGGCCCTGGAACGCGCCGCCCCCGCAGGGTCGCCGCCCCCCGACCTCACCGCCGCCGACGCCTTCCTGTGGGGGGCCGAGCGCCGGCTGATGCCCGTGCCGCGGGTGAACCGTGTCGCCATCGGCCTGCTCACCGGCATCGACCGGGCCCGCGACACGCTGATGGCCAATACGCGACGCTTCGCCGACGGCCTGCCCGCCAACAACGCCCTGCTCTGGGGTGCGCGCGGCATGGGCAAGTCGTCGCTGGTCAAGGCCGTCCAGGCCGAGATCAACGCAACCCGCTCGCAAGGAGAGCGCCCCCTCAAACTCGTCGAGATCCACCGCGAAGACATCGAGGCGCTGCCCGACCTGATGGCGGCCTTGCGGGCCGACCCGCACCGCTGGATCGTGTACTGCGACGACCTGTCCTTCGACGGGGACGACACCTCCTACAAGTCGCTCAAGACCGCGCTCGACGGCGGCATCGAGGGCCGGCCGGAAAACGTCCTGTTCTACGCTACCTCCAACCGCCGCCACCTGCTGGCCCGCGACATGGTCGAGAACGAGCGCTCCACCGCCATCAACCCCGGCGAGGCGGTGGAGGAGAAGGTCTCCCTGTCCGACCGCTTCGGCCTCTGGCTCGGGTTCCACAAGTGCAGCCAGGACGAATACCTCGCCATGATCGAGGCCTACGTGGCGCAACACGGCCTCCGGGCGGACTCGGCCACGGTCCGGGCCGAAGCGCTGGAATGGGCCGCCACCCGCGGTTCGCGCTCGGGCCGCGCGGCGTTCCAGTACATCCAGGACCTGGCGGGGCGGCTGGGCCAGACGCTGGGGTGATACGGTTTGCCGCTTGCATCAAGCGAGAACCGTATCACCGAGCCCGCGCGGCGCCTGAGCGAAGCCCATGTCCGCATCACGACGTGATCAACCGGAAATGGCATGAGGAGGGACTCAGGGCAGGTTCATCGGCGCCGTGGTCCCCTCTCCTCCACGAACCACCGCAAAAGGAGATCGCGATCCGTGAGACGTCTCTTCGCCTGTTCCATCCTAGCTCTGCTGACGACGACGGCGGCCCACCCCGCGTTTGACGCCGGCACCGCGAACGGGATCGCGACCCCTCCGATCGTCCTGGTCGGGGATGACGACGACGACGACGACGACCGCGGCCGAGGCTACGGCCAGCGCCGGTATCGCGGCGGCGAGGGCTATCGCGACCGGCGGTTCGGCGACCGCGACCGCGACGATCGTGGCCGCGAGCGGCGGCGCTCCCGCGACGACGACGACGACGACGACGATTAGGATCGGCTCGCCGGACCGGCCTCAGGCCCGAGGCAAACGGCGAGAAGCCTCCGAACGGACCCGTTCGGAGGCTTCTCGTCTGTCGTCGCCGGCCACCGAGGGCCGGGGGCGGTTGTCAGTTGCTGGCCAGATGCGGCATCGGGTCGACCGGGGTCGCGCCCTTGCGGATCTCGAAGTGCAGCTGCGGCGAGGTCACGTTGCCGGTGGCGCCGGACTTGGCGATGGTCTGGCCGCGCTTGACCTTCTCGCCGGGGCGGACGTCGAGTTCGCCGTTGTGAGCGTAGGCCGAGACGTAGCCGTTCGAGTGGCGCACCAGCACCAGCTTGCCGTAGCCCTTCACGTCCGAGCCGGCATAGGCGACGGTGCCGTCTTCGGCCGCCTTCACCGGCGTGCCCTCGGGCACCGCGATGTTGATGCCCTCGTTGCCCGAGGACCCGTAGCCGGTGATGACGCGGCCCTTGGCCGGCCAGCGGAACGACTGGTCGGACGCAGCCGGGGCGACCGAAGCCGTGGTGGCGGGTTCGGCGGGCGCCACGGCGGCCACCTTCACCGGCGTCGCCTTGGCGGCGGCCTCGGCGGCCTTGGCGTCGGCGGCAGCGGTCTTGGCTTCGGCCGCGGCCGTCTTGGCCTCGGCGGAGGCCGTCTTGGCCTCCGCGGCCTTGCGGGCGGCGTCCTTGGCGGCTTCGGCGCGGGCGAGCTTGGCCTCGGCCTCGGCGGACTTGCGCGCGGCCTCGGCCTTCGCCTTGGCGGGATCGGACTTGGCGGGATCCGACTTGCCCGAATCCGACTTCGCCTCGACCTTCGGCTCGGCCTTGATCTCGATCTTGCGGACCGTCTTGTCGGTCTTCGTCTCGGATTTGGCGTCCTTCGGCTCGACCTTGGCCACGGCCTGGCCGGGCCGCACGTGCTTCTTGGCCGCCGCGTCCTTGGCCGCGTCCTTGGCGACTTCCTTGGCGGTCTCCGCCTTGGTCTCGGCCGCCTTGCGGGCCGCCGTGGCCTCGGCGAGCTTGCGGTCGGCCACGATCTTGCGCGCCTCGGCGAGCTTCTTCTCGTCCGCGAGCCGGTTGGCCTCGACGAGGCGCTTGGCCTCGGCGAGCCGCTCGACTTCGGCCGCCTTGCGGGCGGCCTCGGCGGCGCGCTTCTCGGCGGCCTTGTCGACGACCTTCTCGGCCGCCTTGGGCGAGAGGGACATCGGCGGCGGGGCGGGGCGCGTCGCGGTCCGGCCGGCGTCGGGGTTCAGGCCCGAGACCATGCCCCCCGACACGGGCGCCATCGGCTCGGCGGAGGCGACCCGCGTCGAGGGGGACAGCGGTGCCGTCGCCGTCGGGCGGGGCGACATCCGCATGCCGGGAGAGGCCAGGGCCTCGGACTCGACCCGGCCCGTGCGGATCGGGGCGCTGGGCCCTTCCTCGGGCAGGCTGCCGGTGGCGGCGGGCTCGCTGGAAGAGGAAGCGAAGGGATTCCCGAAGGGGTCCCCCAGTCGCGAAGCATCCGATGAGCAGGCGGCAGCTCCGCTGCCGATCACTCCGATGAGAGCGAAGCGCGACAGCGTCTTCATCCCTCGACCAGTCCCGCGAACCCGCATCGACGCACCCGTTAGCCTGACGCAACTTGATGACGTCATTCAAACGGGATTCAGGTTAAGCAACCGTTCCTGCCGACCCCATTTCCGCCCCGATCGGTTCCTCAGTGCTGCGGCGTGGTGGTGAACCCACCCGCGCGGATGCGCTCGGGAAACCCTTCGGCGTAGCGGGCGGTCGCCTCCTCACCGTAGGTGGTGACCAGTTCCTGGAAGGCCGCGAACAGGGCGGCCTGGGCCATGCAGTCCCCGTCGAGACCGTCGAGGCAGCCTTCCGCGAACGCTTCCGAGACGTAGCCGAGCGCGGCGCGCTTGTCGTCGATGTCGGCCTCGAAGGGGGAAGGGGCGGTTTCGGTCTGCATGGGGTCGCCACATCGTTTCGCGCCGCCTGACGGGTCGGCGGCCGGTGCGGAAACCATAGGCCGGGTCGCGAAGGCCGGGAAGCCAGGAATTGCGAAGGGGTTAACGCCGAGGCTCGAATTGCGCGGATCGTGTTGACGGTACCGCCCTGTGGCACGGGCGCCACAGCGCCCGGCATCGCACTTCGCTCACCCGCCGAACCGTCCGGCCAGGGACTGGGACAGGCGCTCGCCCTCGGTCACGAAACGGTCGGCGGCCAGGGTCGCTGCCGGCGTGCAGACCCGGTAGGTGAGGGCATAGCCGCGGTAGCCGCGGTTGTAGGCGCCCGCGAGGCGCTCGCGGCGGCCCTGCGTCACGCCCTCGGCCTCCATCAGCGCCGCCATCCGGGTCGGCCATTCGCCGGCGTCGGGCGCCTTGCACAGTCCCCTCAGGAAGGCCAGGGCGCCGATGATCTCGGAGAGCCGCATCAGGTCGCGGTCGTAGGGGGCCGCCGGCGGCTCGGCCTGCGGTGGCGGCTCCTTCTCGGCGGGCCTATTGTCGGCTGGCTTGGGCGCCTGGCGGGCCGGCGGGCGCGCCTGGGCGATGACGGGCGCGGGCAGGGCCAGGGCGAGGCTCAGGGCCGCCACGCATGCGAGCGCCAGCGGGTTCCTCACCGGGATTCCGCCCCGCCGGCAGCCCGGCGCGCGAACGCCTCGCCCAGGGTCTCGGCGAGGCCGGGCGTGGTCTCGAGGCCGGCCACCTCGGCCAGGGTGGCCCAGCGGACACCGAGCGCCTCGGGGCCCGGCACCGGCTCGCCGCCGCGCCACAGGGCGGCATGGGGATGGATCACGTAATGGTGGCGCAAGCGCCCGTCGGCCCCGTGCAGGATGATCTCGGTGGGGGTGAGGGGACCCAGGACCTCGGCCTCGACGCCGACCTCCTCGCGCAGTTCGCGCAAGGCGGCCGATGCCAGGGTCTCGCCCGGCTCCACGAGGCCGCCGGGCAGGGTCCAGACCCCGCGCAGGGGTTCGTTGGCCCGGGCGGCCAGCAGCACCCGGCCCTCGCGCAGCACGGCGATGGAGGCTCCCACGAAGGGCCGGGTCGGGAACAGACGTGCGTCCACCTCGCTCACGGGGCGATCACCGCCACGCGCCCGTCGGCGAGCCCGACGAGGAGCGGGGCCTTGGGGCCGCGCCCGAGGGCGGACAAGCCGAACCCGGCCGGCGCCGGCAGGGCGATGCGCGCTCCCTCGCGGAACCCGTCCGTCAGACCGAGGACGACGACGGCACCGCGGTCGGACGAGGCCAGCGCGAGTTCGGGACGGCCGTCGCCGTCGGTATCCACCAGGGCGGCGAGATCCGCTTGTGCCGCGCCCGCTCCCCGGTCGGTCAGGCCCGGCGCTTCCCCGAGGAGGCGGAAGGCGCCCGCCTCCCAGGCCCAGAGCTGGAGCAGGCCGCGACCGCCCGGCGCCAGCACGGTGGCGACCCGGACGGGGCCGTCGCCCGCGGAGGCGGCCACGGCCGCGATGTCGAGGTCCCCCCCGGCCTGCGGCGGCGTCCGTCCCAGCACCTCCCAGCCGGTGCCGGTCTTGCCCACCGCCGCCAGCACCGCGCCGTCGCCCTGCGCGATGACGCCGAACACGAGGGTGGCCGCGCCGGCCCGCGCCGCGTGCGGACGCGCGGGCGCGAAGGCGGCGCCGGATCCGGCCTGGACCGGATGGGTGGCGATCGGGACGGCCTTGGGCTCGGCGCTCATGGCCACCGGCTGGCGTTCGCGGATCGTCAGGGAGGGCCCGGAGGCGCTGGCGGCGAGGTGGGCGCTGACGGGCCCCAGCACCGCCCCCCGCGAGCCGGGCAGGGCGCCCCGCGGCGTCTCGGCCGCGATCAGGCCCTCGATCGCCTCGGCCCCGATCAGGGTCGTCTCGATGCGCCCGTCCCGCAGGCTGAGGGCGGCCCCGCCGCCGTCCCCCCACACCACCGTCACGGGAGCGTCCTCCGGCTCGGCGCCGAGCGTCGCCTTAGGGTCCGAACGTTTGGGACGCGCCAGGGTCAGGAGGCCCGAGGTCGCCACGGAGACCGAGACCGCGCTGCCGGGGCCGCGCATGGCGCGGGCCGTGAACGGCAGGTCGAGGAGGGTGACGGCGGGCTCGGCGAGGGCGCCGGCGGTGGACATCAGGACAGCCAGCAGCGCGAGGGCGCCGCGGTCAGACATGCTGTCCGCCGTTGATGTGCAGTTCGGCGCCGTTCACGTAGGACGAGGCCTCGGTGCACAGGAAGTAGATCGCCTTGGCGACCTCGTCCGGCGTGCCGAGCCGCCGCTGCGGGATGCCGGCCACGATCTTGTCGGTGCCCGGCGACAGGATGGCGGTGTCGATCTCGCCGGGGGAGATCGCGTTGACGCGCACGCCGAGCGGCCCGAAATCGCTGGCGAGCTCGCGGGTCAGGCCGGCCAGGGCCGCCTTCGAGGTGCCGTAGGCCGCCCCCGCGAAGGGGTGGACGCGCGAGCCGGCGATGGAGGTGACGTTGACGATGGAGCCCTTGGCGCGGGTGAGCTCGTCGCACAGGCCCCGCGCCAGCAGGAGCGGCGCGAACACGTTGACCTGGAACACCTTGCGCCAGTCGCCGAACTCGGTGGCGATGGCGCCGAGGCGGTCGCCGTTGGCGCCCTTGGGCGAGATGCCGGCGTTGTTGACGAGGGCGTGCAGGAGGCCGCCCTCGTCGGCCAGGCGCCCAGCGACCTCGGCGATGCCGCGCATGGTGTCCTCGGGGTCGGCCAGATCCACCTGGAGATGGTCCTCGGGTCCCATCTCCCACGGGCAGTTCTCGGGGAAGGCGTGGCGCGAGCAGGTGATGACCCGCCAGCCGGCGGCCGAGAAGCGCTTCACGGTGGCGTGGCCGATGCCCCGGCTCGCCCCCGTGAGCAGCATGACGCGCCGACGTTCGTTGACGGATGTGGCCAAGGCCGTTCCTCATGGGATCGCGGGCGGCCGCTCCCGTCCCGGTTCGCCGCCGCGCCGCACAGGTCTAAGCCGCGGGGCGCGGGAAATCCAGGGTCGATCCCGCGCCGCAGCACGGCGGCGGACGCCCCTCACGGATAGAGGCGCGCGCGCTCCCAGCCGTCGCCGGCGCGGGTGAAGCGCACCCGGTCGTGGAGGCGGAACGGGCCGTTCTCCCAGAACTCGATCGTCACCGGCGCGATGCGGAAACCCGTCCAGTTCGCCGGCCGGGGGATCGGTCCTTCGCCGAAGCGGGCGGACAGGGCCTCGACCTCGGCCTCCAGGGTGGCGCGGTCGGGCAGGGGCCGCGACTGCCGGCTGGCGTGGGCGCCGATGCGGCTGACCCGGGCGCGGCTGGCGAAATAGGCGTCCGCCTCCTCGGCCGAGACCGGGCCGACCGGGCCGCGGGCCCGGACCTGCCGGCGCAGGCTCTTCCAGTGCAGGACGATGGCGGCCTGCGGGTTCTCGCCCAGTTCGCCGCCCTTGGCGGACTCGACGTTCGTGTAGAACACGAAGCCGCGAGGATCGACGCCCTTCAGGAGCACCATGCGCACGTCGGGCAGGCCGTCCGTGCCGGCGGTGGCGAGCGCCATGGCGTTGGCATCCTCCGGCTCGGAGCGCTCGGCCTGGCTCATCCATTGCGAGAACAGCGCCCAGGGGTCGTCGCGGAGGGTGAAATCCTCCGCGTCCGACTCACCGAACGTTAACCCATCCGGGCTGTAGTCGTGGCTCATCGTGTTCATCTCGCAAGGGCAGGGCATCGACCGAGCGGGCGCGGGGCCCGGACGATCGATGCCACGACGACGAATGTGGGGACCAGGCTCGCGGCAAGCGCCAGCGTCCGGTGTCGTTGAGATCAGGTGTGATGCGTGTGCGTAACGATCGGTCCAAGTTCCATAGCCCGAACCCGTCCCCCGATCCACGCCGGAGGCCCTGGCGTCTCGTCGCGAGCGTGGGGATCGGCCTGTCGGTGCTGCCGCTGGTGGGCTGCGGCCTGCCGCTGATCACCTTCCAGACCGAGGAGCCGGCCACGGTCGCCGATCCGGTCAGCACGGGCAGCATCGACAAGCAGCCCAAGAGCTTCGGCGGCGATCTCGGCACCGAGGACTGGCGCCGGGCCCACGCGGCGCTCACCGTCGCCCTCGATCCCCAGGGCAACGGTCGCCCGGTGAAATGGGACAACCCGGAGACGCGGCTGCGCGGGGCGGTGAACCCGACCGGGCTTCCCTATGTCGCGGGCGACTTCGTCTGCCGCGACTTCCTCGCCTCGGTGATCGCGCCGCAGAAGAGCCGCTTCGTGCGCGGCACCGGTTGCAAGCTGTCGGGCGGCGAATGGGAGCTGCGGCGCCTGCGGGCCGCCAAGGCCGGCGCCTGAGGCGCAGGCCCCTCGATCCGGCACGGGCGGCGCCTGAGGCGCAGGCCCCTCGATCCGGCAAGACCGGCGCCTGAGGCGCAGGCCCCTTGATCCGGCAAGACCGGCGCCTGAGGCGCGGGGCCGGGTTTTACCGGCCCGGTTGACGCCCGCGCCGCGACGGGTGAATTCTGGCGCCGGGACCGTTGCATGGAAGCAACACGCTTCCCACTTCCCGGCTGAGGTCCGTTTTACGGACTTCCCCGGGAGTTGGACGGGCAGCCCCTCTCTCGACGCGGTCGGTCCGTCTTCCAACGGCACAGAGATTCAAGAAGCGACGATGCGCAATCCCTATGACGTGCTGGGTGTGCCCAAGGGCGCCAGCGAAGCCGACATCAAGAAGGCCTATCGCCGGCTCGCCAAGACCTATCACCCCGACCGCAACGCCGGCGACGCCAAGGCCAAGGACCGGTTCTCGGAGGCGAATTCCGCCTACGAGATCCTGGGCGACGCGGCCAAGCGCGCCCAGTTCGACCGCGGCGAGATCGACGCCGACGGCAAGCCCCGCGCCACCGGCTTCGAGGGGTTCGGCGGCTTCGGCGGCGGCCAGGGCGCGCGCGCCGGCGGGTTCGACTTCGAGAGCGCCGCCCGCTCGCGCGGCGGTGGCGGTGGCGGGATCGGCGAAGACATCTTCTCGCACCTGTTCGGCGAGGCGTTCCGCACCGGCGGCGGGGCAGGACCCGGTGCGGCGCGCGGGGGCGCCCAGCGTGGCGAGGACGTGGCCGCCGAGCTCAGCGTCACCCTGGAGCAGGTCGCCAGCGAGGAGAAGCTGCGCCTGGGCCTGCCGGGTGGGCGCGAGGTCGACGTGATGGTGCCCAAGGGCGTCAGCGACGGCCAGGTGATCCGCCTGCGCGGGCTGGGCCAGCCCGGCGGCCCGCGCGCGGAGCCCGGGGACGCGCTCCTCACCATCCGCATCCTGCCGCACGCCGCCTTCCGGATGGAGGGGGCGGACCTGCGCACCACCGTCGAGGTGCCGCTCGAGGACGCGATCCTCGGCGGGGCGATCCGGGTGCCGACCCTGACCGGGGCGGTGGAGATGAAGATGCCCGCGATGACGAGTTCGGGCCGGACCTTCCGCCTCAAGGGCAAGGGTCTGCCCAGGAAGGACGGCAGCCGCGGCGACCTCCTGGCCACCACCGCCGTCGCCCTGCCCGCCGCCGAGGACGCGGCCCTGACCGACTACGCCCGCGCCCGTCGCCAGGCCCGGGCCGACGCCGGACAGGCGTGAGCGCGCGGGGCGACCGGGTTCGCCCGATTGCCGGTTCACCGCGACGGGCGGACTTCCGTCGCCCGCGGGCGTCCGCTAAGGATGCCTCTCGCGCAAGGGCCGTCCGGTCCTCCGGGGGGCCCACCAGCGGGAGGTCCGCCCGGATGCGCCGCGGCCCCTCGATCAGGTGATTCATGGCGGATACGAACCCGGTTCACGATCACGTCGGCGGACTCCTGGCCGGCAAACGCGGCCTGGTGCTCGGTGTCGCCAACATCCGTTCGATCGCCTGGGGTATCGCCAAGAGCGCGCACGCGCACGGCGCCAAGCTCGCCTTCACCTACCAGGGCGACGCCCTCAAGAAGCGGGTCGAGCCCCTGGCGCGCGAGCTCGACGCCCATGTGGTCGGCCATTGCGACGTCACCGACCCGGCCTCCATCGACGCGGTGTTCGCCGCCGCCGCCGAGGTGTTCCCCGAGGGGATCGACTTCGTCGTCCACTGCATCGCCTTCTCCGACAAGGACGAGCTCACCGGGCGCTACGTCGAGACCTCGGAGGGCAACTTCACGAAGTCGCTCCTCATCTCCTGCTACTCGTTCACGGCCATCGCCCAGCGCGCCGAGAAGCTGATGCCCAACGGCGGCTCGCTGCTGACGCTGACCTACTACGGCGCCGAGAAATGGATGCCGCACTACAACGTGATGGGCGTGGCCAAGGCGGCGCTGGAGGCCTCGGTGCGCTATCTGGCCGCCGACCTCGGTCCTTCGAAGATCCGCGTCAACGCGATCTCGGCCGGGCCGATCAAGACGCTGGCCGCCTCGGGCATCGGCGACTTCCGCTACATCCTCAAGTGGAACGAGTACAACGCCCCCCTGCGCCGCACCGTGACCATCGACGAAGTCGGCGAGACCGCGAGCTACCTCATCTCCGACATGTCCCGCGGCATGACCGGCGAGATCCTGCACGTCGATGCGGGGTATCACGTGGTGGGGATGAAGAACCCGGACGCGCCGGACCTGTCGCTCGACAAGGATTGAGCGAGGACGGTCTTCGCCGATCGTTGGCGACGGAAGTGCGGTTTCGCTCGTTCGTCCGAGGGCCGGCGGCGTAAGCCGGAGGTCCGACGGCCGCGGAACTCCGACATGAGCGCCATCCCATCGCGTTTCGAGGCGGCGGCCGAGGCCGGGATCATCACCCCCGACCAGGCCGAGACGCTCGCTGCCTTCTACGCGTCGCAGGCCGTTCCGGCGTTCGCGCTCGCCGCTTCGGCCGGGGCTGCGCGGGCGGTCTTCGATCTCGCCCACGTGCTCTGGTATGCCGGGGCGCTGGTCGTCATGGCGGCGATGGGCTTGTTCTCGACCCTCGCCTTCGGCCTCATGGGCGGCCCGGCCCTGACCGCGACCGCACTCGTCTATGCCGCCGCCTTCGTGGCCGCCGGGCGCCATCTCTGGCATGTCCGCAAGCTGCCGATCCCCGGCGGTCTCCTGATCACCTGTGCCGTCGCGATGACGCCGCTCGCGGTCTACGGCATCCAGGAGAGCGGGGGATGGGGGACGGCCGACAGGCAGGGGAACTACCGGGATTTCTTCCTCTGGATCAAGGCGGGCTGGCTCCCGATGGAGATCGCGACCCTCGCCGCCACCGCCCTCGCCTTGCGCTTCCACCGCTTCGGTTTTCTCGCGATGGTCGCGGCGGTGACGCTCTGGTTCGTCTCGATGGACATCGCGGTCTGGATCGCGAACTCGCAAAGCGACTGGGAGACACGCCGCGCGATCTCCCTGTGGTTCGGCCTCGGCCTGATCGTCTTCGCCTGGGCGGTCGACCTGCGCCAGAGCCGCGCCGACTACGCGTTCTGGCTGCACCTCGCCGGAATCGCGACGTTCTGGGGAGCGCTCACGGCGCAGGATTCGTCGAGCGAGGTCGCAAGAGCGCTCTATGCTCTCCTCAACGCCGGCCTCGTCGCGGTCTCGATCTTTCTCTCGCGGCGGGTCTACGCCCTCTTCGGCGCGATCGGACTCGCCCTCTATCTCGGTCACCTCTCCCATCGGGTCTTCGCGGATTCGCTGTTGTTTCCCTTCGGCCTGTCCCTGATCGGGCTCGCGATGATCGGTGCCGGCCTCCTCTACCAGCGCCACAGCGCCCGGATCGGACATGCGATCGACCGGATGCTGCCGGCCCGCCTCGTGCGGCTGAAGCCGCGTCACGCGATCGGATAGCCGCACGTCCATCTGGGTGCATCCTTCAATCCGGCACCGTCAGCCCCGCGATACCCTCCTGCGCGTCGGGATAATGCGGGTCCATCGCCTCGAGGGTGTCGGCGATGGTGCGGGCGATGACGAGGTTGCGGAACCACTTGCGGTTGGCCGGCACCACCCGCCACGGCGCGTAGGGCGTCGAGCACAGGCCGAGGGCGTCGCCGAAGGCGGTCTGGTAGGCGTCCCAGGAGCGGCGTTCCACGAGGTCGGCGGCGTCGAACTTCCAGTGCTTCTCGGGGTCGGCGATACGGGCCTCCAGGCGCTCCTTCTGCTCGTCCTTGGAGATGTGCAGGAAGAACTTGAGCACCGTGGTGCCCGACAGGGTCAGCATCTGCTCGAAGGCGTTGATGAGCCCGTAGCGCGGGCGCCAGACCGCCTCCGGCTCGAGATCCTTCACCCGTACCACCAGCACGTCCTCGTAATGGCTGCGGTTGAACACGCCGATCATGCCGCGGCCGGGGGCCTTGTGGTGGTAGCGCCACAGGAAGTCGTGGTCGCGCTCCTCCGAGCTCGGCACCTTGAACGACCACACCCGGCACCCCTGCGGGTTCACGCCTTCGAACACCGAGCGGATCGTCCCGTCCTTGCCGCCGGTGTCGATGGCCTGGAACACCACGAGCAGGCTCTGGCGGCGCTCGGCGTAGAGGCGCTCCTGCAGGGTGCGGATGCGCTCGCGCTCGGCGCCGAGCGCCGCCTTGGCCTCGGCCTTGTCGAGGCCGCCGTCGGCATCGGGGTCGACCGTGGCGAGATCGAAACGCCGGCCGGGCCAGGCGAGGACGCTGCCGGGCACCGCGGGCACCACCGCCGGCGCCGGGATCGCGTCCGGCGCCAGGGCGGCCTCGCGCGCCATCGCCCGCGCCCATTCCGCGGAGGAGGGCGGCCTGCCGCCCGGCCTGCCGTGTTTGTGCGATGCATCACCCTGTCGCGGCATGGGGTCGGCTTTCACGTTGATGAGGCCGGTTTGGCGCTTGCCGCACCGGCCCGACATCATGAGACTCGCGCTCACCCCCATCACCGCGTCGGTGGCGAGAATCGAAGAGGGACGCGAGGGTGACAACGACCGACAGGCTTGGCCGTTCCGGAATCGCGCCCGGCCGTTCCGGCGTTCGGGACGGGCGACCGGCGCCGTGAGCGTGCGACCGACGATCTATTTCGTCCGCCACGGCCAGACCGACTGGAACGCGGAAGGGCGGCTACAGGGCCAGCGCGACATCGCCTTGAACGCGGAAGGGCTGCGCCAGGCCGCCGAGGCCGCCGCCAGCCTCCGCGGCGTCGCCGGCGACGCCCTCGACGGGGCGGACTACGTGGCGAGCCCGCTCGCGCGCACCCGCCGGACGATGGAGGCCCTGCGCGGCCACCTCGCCCTCGACCCCGCCGCCTACCGCACCGACGACCGCCTCAAGGAGATCAGCTTCGGCGCCTGGGAAGGCTCGACCTGGTCGGAGATCCGGCGCTGGGACCGCGCCAGGGCTCTGGCGCGCGACCGCGACCGCTGGGGCTACCGGCCGCCGGGGGAGGGGGCCGAGAGCTACGCCATGCTCGCCGAGCGTGTCGCCCCCGCCCTGGCGGCACTGGACCGCACCACGGTGATGGTGGCCCACGGCGGCATCGCGCGGGCCGTGCTGGTGAGCCTCGGCTATCTCGGCATCGGGCAGGCGCCGCGCATCGGCATCCGCCAGGGCGGCGTGCTGGTGCTCGATCGCACCGGCTGGCGCTGGGCCTGAATCCCGCCTCACCTTTGGTTCTGGAGCGACGTGCAAACGTGCTAGACGCGCGGCGCCGGGGGTCGTGGCGCCCTTGACGGGGCACGGCCCGGACGACCAGTGGACGCCGCCGGACATCCGGTGGTTGTCGAGCGGAGCAGCGGATGAGCGACCTCGCCGAGACGAGCCGGACGGTATCGGCGCCCATCACCGGCCGTGCCGTTCTGCACGGCGAGGCCCGCCCCGACCTGATCCGCGACGAGGTCCTGGCCGAGATCTTCCTCGCCAGCGCGCGGGCGCGGCCGGGCCATCCGGCCCTCGTCGACGGTGCGCGGCACGGGGCGGACGGCCGCCATCCGAACCTTTCCTATGCCGAGGTCGCCGCGCAGGCGGGCGCCATCGCCAGGGGGCTCTCCCATCGCGGCATCGGCCCCGGCGACGTGGTCGGCCTGTGGATGGCCCGCGGGCCGGAGCTGCTGGTGGCGCAGATCGGCATCACCCTGTCGGGTGCGGCCTGGCTGCCCTTCGACGCCGAAGCCCCCGCCGACCGCGTCGGGATCTGCCTGGCCGACGCCGCGGCCAAGGCCCTGCTGGTCTCGGACGCCCTCGCCGGACAGGCCCCGGACGCCGCCCCGGCCCTGACCGTGGCGGCGCTTCTGGCCGCCACCCCGGCGGACGCGCCCCCCGCCGATGCCAGGGCCGCCGGCCTGACCTCGGGACACCCGGCCTACCTCATCTACACCTCGGGCTCGACCGGCGTGCCCAAGGGCATCGTCATCAGCCACGCCAACATCTGCCACTTCCTGCGCTCGGGAAACGCGCTCTACGGCATCGGCCCGGACGACGTGGTGTTCCAGGGCGCCTCGGTGGCCTTCGACCTCTCGATGGAGGAGATCTGGGTCCCCTATCTCGTGGGCGCGACCCTGTTCGTGGCCTCGCCCGCGATGATGGGCGACGTCGAGGCGCTGCCGGGGCTGATCGCGCGCGGCGGCGTCACCGTCCTCGACACCGTGCCGACCCTGCTCGCGATGCTCTCGCACGATTTGCCCACGGTGCGCCTGATCCTGCTGGGCGGCGAGGCCCTGCCGGAACCCCTGATCGCGCGCTGGGCGACGGGGTCGCGAAAACTGTTCAACACCTACGGGCCGACCGAGGCGACGGTGGTGGCCACGGCCGCGGAGATGCGGCCGGGCGAGCCCGTCACCATCGGCGGCCCGATCCCGAACTATTCGGTCTACGTCGTGGGCGAGGCCCTGGACCTGCTGGGGCACGGCCAGCAGGGCGAACTGCTGATCGGCGGCCCCGGCGTCGCGGAGGGCTACCTCCAGCGGCCCGAGCTGACGGCGGAGAAGTTCGTCGCCAACCCGTTTTCCGAGGGCGGCATCGATCCGGTCCTCTACCGCTCGGGCGACGCCGTCTCCCTCGACGGCGCCGGCCGCATCGTCTTCCACGGCCGCATCGACGACCAGGTCAAGATTCGCGGCTTCCGGGTGGAGCTCGGCGAGATCGAATCGCGCATCCAGGCGCAGGCCGGCATCAACCAGGCGGCGGTGGTGCTGCGCGCCGACGACGGCATCGACCGGCTGGTGGCCTTCTTGGTGCCCGAGCGCGGCGGCGTCATCGATACCGGGCAGCTGCGCCGGACGCTCTTAGAGCAGATGCCGCCCTACATGGTGCCCGGGCACGTGGAGGTGGTGGAGGTGCTGCCGCGCCTGACCTCCGGCAAGGTCGACCGCAAGGCCCTGCGGGCAGCGACCCTGACCGTCGCCGACGTCTCGGGCGAGCAGGAGCCGCCCGCCAACGAGACCGAGGCCGCCCTGCTGGCGGCCGCGACCCAGGTCTTCGGCAACCAGGCGATCCCGTTCGAGGCGGATTTCTTCACGGACCTCGGCGGCCATTCGCTGCTGGCCGCCCGCTTCGTGGGCGCCGTGCGCGAGGCGCCGGCTCTGGCCGCGATCACCCTGCAGGACGTCTATGCCCGGCGCACCCTGCGGGCGATCGCCGACGCGCTGATCGTCCGCACCGGCGGGGCCGGTACGCAGATGGCGGCGCGCGACCTGTCCTTCGCGCCGCCGCCCCTCCTGCGGCGCGCCCTGTGCGGGCTGGCCCAGGCCGCGGCGCTGCCCTTCGTCATCGCGCTCGCCACCGCGCAATGGCTCGGCATCTTCGTCACCTACCTGCTGCTCACCGGCGGCGGCATGGGATTCTTCGGCGAACTCGCCGTGATGCTGCTGGTGTACGTCGGCATCAACGCGGTCACCGCCTGCATCGCCGTGGCGGCCAAATGGCTGATCCTCGGGCGCACAAAGCCGGGGCGCTATCCGCTCTGGGGCGTCTACTACTACCGCTGGTGGCTGACTCAGCGCCTGGTGCCGCTGGTCCACATCAAGTGGCTGCAGGGCTCGCCGGCCATCGTCCTGTTCCTGCGCCTGCTCGGCGCCAGGATCGGCCGGGACGCGCTGATCTCCGACATCGAGGTCGGTGCGCCCGATCTCCTCAGCATCGGCGCCGGGGCGTCGCTCGGCGGGCGCCTCGTCGTCGCCAACGCCGAGGTGGTGGGCGACGAACTCGTCATCGGCACCGTCAGCATCGGCCGCGACGTCGCCATCGGCACCTCCTGCGTCATCGGCCCCGGCACGGTGATCGGCGACCACGCCGAGATCGCCGACCTCACCACGGTCCCCACCGGCACGGTGGTCGGGCCGGCCGAGATCTGGGACGGATCGCCCGGCGCCAAGGTCGGCATGGCCGACCCTTCCGCCCTGCCCGAGGCGGCGCCGGCCTCGGCCCGGCGCCGGGCCGGCTTCGCGCTGGTCTACGCCTTCCTCCTCGCGGCGATCCCGGCCGTGGGCCTGCTGCCGATCTTCCCGGCCTTCTACATCTTCGACCAGATGAGCGATTCCCTCGGCACGCTCACCGACATCGACTACCACTGGTACCTGCCCCTGCTGACCTGGCCCACCGCCATGCTGATGACGGCGGGCACGGTGCTCCTGATCGCGGGCATCCGCTGGGTGGTGCTGCCGCGGGTCTCGTCGGGCACCCACTCGATCCACAGCGGCTTCTACCTGCGCAAGTGGCTGGTGGCGCTGGCCGCCGAGGTGACGCTGGAGACCCTCTCCTCGCTCTTCGCCACCGTCTACATGCGGACCTGGTACCGGCTGATGGGCGCCCGGATGGGGCAGGGGGCGGAGATCTCCACCAATCTGGCCGGCCGCTACGACCTCGCCGACATCGGCGCGCGCAACTTCATCGCCGACGAGGTGGTGTTCGGCGAGGAGGAGATCCGCCGCGGCTGGATGCACCTGCACGAGGTCAGCACCGGGGCGCGCGTCTTCGTGGGCAACGACGCGGTGGTGCCGCCGGGTGCGATCATCCCCGACGACGTGCTGATCGGCATCAAGTCCAAGCCCCCGGCCAACGCCATGATGGCGCCGGGCGACACCTGGTTCGGCTCGCCACCGATCAAGCTGCCCTCGCGCCAGCGGGTCGACCTCGGCTCGCTCGCCCAAACCTACGAGCCGGGGTGGGGGCCCAAGCTGCGCCGCGGCGCCTTCGAGGCGCTCTCGACCTCGTTCTCGCCGATGCTGTTCATCACCCTGGCGATCTCGGCGATCGACTTCTACTTCTACCCGGCGATCCTGGCGCAGGACTGGACCGGGCTCGCCGTCAGCTTCGTGGCCGTCAGCGTCGCCATCGCCTTCATCCAGTCCTTCACCGTCATCGCGGTGAAATGGCTGCTCATGGGCGTCTACAAGCCCGGCATGCAGCCGATGTGGTCGTGGTGGGCGATGCGCACCGAGGCCGTGGCGGTGCTCTACTGGGGGCTGGCCGGCAAGGTGCTGCTCGAACACCTCCAGGGCACCCCGTTCCTGCCGTGGATGCTGCGGCTGCTCGGCGTGAAGGTGGGCAAGGGCGTGTGCATGCTCACCACCGACATCACCGAGTTCGACTGCGTCACCATCGGCGACTACTGCACGATCAACCGTACCTCGGCGCTCCAGACCCACCTCTACGAGGACCGGATCATGAAGGTCGGCCGGGTGGTGGTCGGCACGGGCGTCTCGGTCGGCGCCTTCTCGACGGTCCTCTACGACACCAAGGTCGGCGACTACGCACGCCTGCGCCCGCTCACCATCGTCATGAAGGGCGAGTCGATCCCCGCGCATTCGGAATGGGAGGGCGCGCCGGCGGTCCCGGTGGTGCACGGGGCGGCATGAGAGACGGACCAGCCGCGGACGGGTGGCCTCACCATCGGCGGAACCAGATCCGTGCCGTCACATGATGACGGTCGATACAGGCACAGGGGCGAAAGACGGTTTTGGAGCGACTGGCAAGCGGGTACAGCGCGCAGTCCTGCGACGGGGAGAGAGGTGATCGGACCCCAGGGCGTCGTGTTGGCCGATCATCCGGGCCGTGATAATCTGGTCGTTATGACCAGATCGCTCGGCTCCTTCGATTCAGTACGCCAGTCCGGGCGCTGGCCGCTACAGGATGCCAAGGCCCGGTTCAGCGAACTCGTGCGCCGCGTTCGCAGTGAAGGTCCACAACACGTCACGGTGCATGGACGTGACGAGGTCGTGGTCATCTCCGTCGAAGAGTTTCACAGCTTGAAGGGGGATCGCACCGGCGAGGCGCTCGTCGCCGCGATGCAGGCCTCACCACACTGCGAGGTCGACATCGAGCCGGACCGGACCGTCATGCCCGTACGCGACGTGGTCCTGTGACAGGCTGGTTGCTCGATACGAACGTCCTATCGGAGTTGAGACGCCCGAGGCCCGAAGCGAAGGTGATCGCCTTCGTCGCCGGAGAACCCCTCCACCGGCTCTACGTCAGCACGGCAACGCTCGCCGAGATCCGCTTCGGCATCGAGCGCGTCGCCGACATCGGGCGCCGGACCGAGCTGAACGACTGGCTCGCGTTGAAGGTCCGGCCCCTTTTCGAGGGACGGGTTCTCGGGATCACCGAGGACGTGATGTTCCGGTGGCGGCTTCTGGTCGAGGAAGGCCGGAAGACCGGCCATACCTTCTCTCAGCCCGACCTGATCATTGCGGCGACGGCCATCCATCACGGGCTCACGCTCGTCACCCGCGACACGGGTGACTACGCGCGGACGGGCGCCGTCCTGCTCAACCCCTGGCGCGACACACCGGCCTGACCGCCGTCGTTCACCCCACCTGATCCTTCGGACCCAGCCGCTTGTCGAGGTAGGTGTCCACCGTCTGGGTCAACTCGTCGACCTTGCCATCGAAGAAATGGTTGGCGCCCTCCACCATCTGGTGCTCGATGATGACGCCCTTCTGGGTCTTCACCTTCTCGATCACCGGCATCACCTCGCGGGCCGGGGCGACCCGGTCCTCGGAGCCGTGGACGAACAGGCCCGAGGAGGGGCAAGGCGCCAGGAAGGTGAAGTCGTAGCGGTTGGCCATGGCCGCGATCGAGATGAAGCCCTCGATCTCGGGCCGGCGCATCAGGAGTTGCATCCCGATCCACGAGCCGAAGGAGACGCCGGCGATCCAGCAGGCCCGTGCCTCGGGATTGACCGCCTGCACCCAGTCGAGGGCGGAGGCCGCATCCGACAACTCGCCGGTGCCGTGGTCGAAATTGCCCTGGCTGCGGCCGACACCGCGGAAATTGAAGCGCAGGGCCGCGAAGCCCCGGTTCGCGAACGTGTAGAACAGGTTGTACACGATCTGGTTGTTCATCGTGCCGCCGAACTGCGGGTGCGGATGCAGCACGATGGCGATGGGGGCGCCCTTCCTCTTGGGGGCCTGGTAGCGTCCTTCGAGACGTCCGGCCGGGCCGGTGAAGATGACTTCGGGCATGGCTCTTCTCACAACTCCTGTCGCCGCCGCCGGGGAACGACGCCGTAGCCCGGACGCGAGGCGCGGCGGCGCCCCGCCTTGACTCGCGGGGCGACGTTCCTAAAAGCACGCTTAGAATAATTCCAGACGATTGGAATCGTTCTAGACTGGACAGGCCCCGTCCGTGGGGTCGTTCGGTCGCCGATGTCCGCAGAAACGGACCGTCGGTGGTGTCCCGCGGGCCTTAGCATGGTCGCGGGGGTCGAAAGCAAGGATTTGTCGGTTCGGACCGCGATGCAGGCTTCCCGTCTTCCCCGGGCCTATCTCGACCACAACGCGACCTCGCCGGTTCACCCGGAGGTCGCGGCGGCGGTGGCGCGCGCCCTGGCGATGCCCGGGAACCCGTCCTCGATCCATGCGGAGGGCCGCGCCGCCCGCGCCGCCCTGGAGGAGGCCCGCGCCGCGGTGGCGGCCCTGGTCGGGGCGGCCGCCAAGCGGGTGGTGTTCACGAGCGGCGGGACCGAGGCGGCCAACGCGGTCCTGTCCGGCGCCCTCGTGCGCCGGAACGGGATCGCCCCGACCCGGCTCCTAATCGGCGCCACCGAGCACCCCTGCGTCCTGCACGGCCACCGCTTCGCGCCCGCCCGGGTCGGGGTGATTCCCGTGGACGCCGCCGGTCTCATCCGCCTCGACGCGCTGGAAGCGGCGCTCGCGGAGTGGTGCGGCGAGGACGTGCTCGTCTCCGTCCAGGCCGCCAACAACGAGACCGGGGTGATCCAGCCCCTCGACGCGGTGATTGCGCTCGCCCGCGCCCACGGGCGCGCCCTCGTCCACAGCGACGCGGTCCAGGCGGTGGGCAAGATCCCGGTCGATACGGCGGGTCTCGATGCGCTGACGCTGTCGGGCCACAAATTCGCGGCCCCCAAGGGGGTCGGGGCGATCGTGCTCGGGGACGGCGTCGGCCTCGACGGCCCGTTCCTGCGCGGCGGCGGTCAGGAAGGGCGCCTGCGCGCGGGCACCGAGAACCTGCCGGGGATCGTCGGTCTCGGCGTGGCGGCCCGGCTCGCCGGCGAGCGGCTGGCGGGCCCCGATGCCGACATCCCGGCTTGGCGCGATCGGATCGAGGCGGGCCTGTACGCCCTGGCGCCGGACCTCGTGGTGTTCGGCCAGGGCGCGCCACGCCTGCCCAACACGCTTCAGTTCGCCGTGCCGGGTCTCACGGCGGAGTCCGCGATCATCGCCCTCGATCTCGCCGGGCTCGCGGTCTCGTCGGGCTCGGCCTGCGCATCGGGCAAGGTCGCACGCTCCCACGTGCTCGCGGCGATGGGCGTCGGCCCTGCGCTGGCCGCGGGGGCGCTGCGCGTCAGTCTCGGGTGGAACAGCGTGGAAAGCGACGTCACGCGCGCCCTTGTCACCTTAGAACGGCTCATCGCCGCCCTATATCACCGGCAGGGCCGCGCGGCATGATCGCCGCCGTCCACGCCATCCGTTTGCAAACCCCCGGCCCTTGAAGCCGGGGCGGTCAGGAGACGTCACATGCCTGCAGTGCAGGAAACCATCGACCGGGTCCGCTCGATCGACCTCGACCAGTACAAGTACGGGTTCGAGACCACCATCGAGATGGAGAAGTCCGAGAAGGGCATCTCCGAGGACGTGATCCGCTTCATCTCGGCCAAGAAGGAAGAGCCCGAGTGGATGCTGGCCTGGCGCCTCGACGCCTACAAGCGCTGGCAGACCATGCAGGAGCCCGACTGGGCCCGCGTCTCCTACGACAAGGTCGACTACAAGGATATTTATTACTATGCGGCCCCGAAGCGGCCTGCCGCCATGTCCTTGGATGAAATCGATCCAGAAATTCTGAAAACGTACGAAAAACTCGGCATTCCGCTGCGCGAGGTCGAGGTGCTGGAGGGCATCGCCCCCGAGCGCCGGGTCGCCGTCGACGCGGTGTTCGACTCGGTCTCGGTGGCCACCACCTTCAAGGCCGAGCTGTCGAAGGCCGGCGTGATCTTCATGCCGATCTCGGAAGCCATTCGCGAGTACCCGGACCTCATCAAGAAGTATCTCGGCTCGGTCGTGCCGGTGACGGACAACTTCTTCGCGACGCTCAACTCGGCGGTCTTCTCCGACGGGTCGTTCGTGTACATTCCGCCGGGCGTGCGCTGCCCGATGGAGCTGTCGACCTATTTCCGCATCAACGAGCGCGACACCGGCCAGTTCGAGCGCACGCTGATCATCGCCGACAAGGGCTCCTACGTCTCGTACCTCGAGGGCTGCACCGCCCCGAAGCGCGACGACAACCAGCTCCACGCCGCCGTGGTCGAGCTCGTGGCGCTCGATGACGCCGAGATCAAGTACTCGACGGTGCAGAACTGGTACCCCGGCGACAACGAAGGCAAGGGCGGCATCTACAACTTCGTGACCAAGCGCGGCGATTGCCGCGGCGCCAACTCGAAGATCTCGTGGACGCAGGTCGAGACCGGCTCGGCGATCACCTGGAAGTACCCGTCCTGCATCCTGCGCGGCGACAATTCGCGGGGCGAGTTCTACTCGATCGCGGTGTCGAACGGCATGCAGCAGGTCGATTCCGGCACCAAGATGATCCATCTGGGCAAGAACACCACCAGCCGGATCATCTCGAAGGGGATTTCCGCGGGCCGTTCGCAGAATACCTATCGCGGGCTGGTGTCCGCGCACCGCAAGGCCACGGGCGCGCGCAACTTCACGAACTGCGATTCGCTGCTGATCGGCGACCAGTGCGGCGCGCACACCGTGCCGTACATCGAGTCGAAGAACTCCTCCGCGCAGTTCGAGCACGAGGCCACCACCTCGAAGATCTCGGAAGACCAGATGTTCTACTGCCAGCAGCGCGGCCTCTCCAACGAGGAGGCGACCGCGCTCATCGTCAACGGCTTCGTCCGCGACGTGCTGCAGCAGCTGCCGATGGAGTTCGCCGTCGAGGCCCAGAAGCTGATCTCGATCAGCCTCGAAGGCTCGGTGGGCTGACGAGGACGCCATGGCCTTCGCGTTCGACACCCTCAAGTTCACCCAGCGCCTCGAACAGGTGGGTGTCGGGCGCGAGCAGGCCATTGCTCATGCCGAGTTGGCGCGGGACATGATCCTTGCTGACTCCGCCACCAAGGCGGATTTGAACGAACTGAAGAAAGAGATCGACGCATCGTTGCGCGAACTCGAACTCCGAATGACCGTGAAGCTTGGTGCGATTATTGGCGCTGCTGTCGCCGTGATCGCGGCTCTTCAAAAATTCTTCTGACGCTTCGACCCCATTCGCGCGTCGGCGTCATGCATCGAAATCGGGACTAAACTTCAATGATCGAAATCAAGAACCTCACCGTCGCCATCGAGGACAAGCAGATCCTCAACGGGCTCAATCTGACCGTGAACGACGGCGAGGTCGCCGCCATCATGGGGCCGAACGGCTCGGGCAAGTCGACCTTGTCCTACGTCATCGCCGGCAAGGAAGACTACGAGGTCACCAGCGGCGAGATCCTGCTCGACGGCGTCAACATCCTCGAGATGAGCCCCGACGAGCGCGCCGCCTCGGGCGTGTTCCTCGCCTTCCAGTACCCGCTGGAAATTCCCGGCGTCGGCACCATGACCTTCCTCAAGGCGACCCTCAACGCCCAGCGCCGGGCGCGCGGCGAGGGCGAGCTCTCGACCCCCGACTTCATCCGCAAGGTGAACGCGGCTGCCGAGAAGCTGGAGATCAACAAGGAGATGCTCAAGCGCGCCCTCAACGTCGGGTTCTCCGGCGGCGAGAAGAAGCGCATGGAGATCCTGCAGATGGCGCTCCTCGAGCCGAAGTTCTGCGTGCTCGACGAGACCGATTCCGGCCTCGACATCGATGCCCTGCGCATCGTCTCGGAAGGCGTGAACGCGCTGCGCGCGCAGGGCCGCTCTTTCCTCGTCATCACCCACTACCAGCGCCTGCTCGACTACATCGTGCCGGACGTGGTCCACGTCATGTCGCAGGGGCGCATCGTGAAGTCCGGCGACAAGGACTTGGCCAAGGCCCTCGAAGCCTCCGGCTACGCCGAGTACCGCACGGGCGAGGCCGCCTGAGATGGCCGACATCACTCCGCTCCGCACCGCGGCCGAGACCGGCCTGTCGAAGCTCTTCGAAGCCACGAAGATGAAGTACCCCACGGGCGTGTCGATCGCCCGCGAGGAGGCGTTCCGCTACTTCGAGGCGGTGGGCCTGCCGACCCGGCGGGTCGAAGCCTTCAAGTATACGGACCTGCGCTCCGCGTTCCGCGACGCCGCCCACCCGGCCGAGATGCCCTCGGCCGAGACTGCCAAGGCGGCGTCCGCCGAGGCCAAGGGCTTTGCGGGGATCGAGGCGGTCCGGCTCACGTTCGTCAACGGACACCTGATCGAGGCGGAATCCGACCTCGGACGCATCCCGGCCGGCATCACCGTGACGCCGCTGACGCGGGCCCTCACGGAGGGGCATGCCCTCCTCGACCAGCTGACGCCCGTGCGCCAGGCCTCGGAGAACGCGATCTATCAGCTCAACACCGCCTTCCTGGCGGACGGCGCGCTGATCGCGGTGGAGGCCGGAGCCAAGGTCGAGGCGCCGCTGCACCTGCGCTTCGTCGGCACCGGGCCTGACGCCTATTCCACCGCCACCCGGGTATTGGTGACGTTGGGGGAGGGTGCCGAGGCGCTGATCCTGGAGAGCCACGAGGGACCGGACGGTGTCGCCTACCAGCCTAACGACGCCGTCGACGTGGTGGTGGCCGATGGGGCCACTTTCCGGCACGCCCGCCTCAACGCGGAAGGGCGCGAGGCGGTGGCGCTGTCGACGCTGTCGGTCAAGCTCGGGGCCGCCTCGGCGGTGGAGACCGTCAACGTGGTGGTGGGCGCCGTGCTCTCGCGCCATCAGGTCTACCTGAACTTCGCGGGAGCCGATGGCCGCGCGGTGGTCAATGGTGCTGCCATGCTCAACGGCAAGCAGCTCGCCGACACCACGTTCCTCGCCGACCACGCCGCCACCGGAGGAATTAGCCGCGAGCTGTTCAAGACCGTGGTGGACGGGGCCGCCACCGGCGTGTTCCAGGGCAAGATCATCGTCCAGCAGGCGGCCCAGCAGACCGACGGCAAGATGATGTCGGCCTGTCTCATCCTGTCCGACGAGGGCCAGATGATGAACAAGCCCGAGCTCGAGATCTTCGCCGACGACGTCGCCTGCGGCCACGGCGCCACTTGCGGCGCCCTGGACGACGACCTCCTGTTCTACCTCATGCAGCGCGGGCTGCCGAAGGCGGAAGCCGAGAGCCTGCTCGTGCAGGCGTTTCTGGGCGCCGCCATCGAGTCGGTGAGCCACGAAGGCGCGCGTGATGCGCTGATCGGAACCGTCGAGGCGTGGCTGAAAGCGCGGGGCTAGAGAAAATCGCAGACCGACCTCGAAAGCGAGGCCGATCTGCGGATGCCCGACCCACCCCGCGACCTCATCCCGAGGTGCCGGAGCGCAGCGGAGGCTTCGAAAGAGGCCGCCCGTTCGCACAGGGGTTCTGAAGCCCTCGGTCGAGGCTGCTTTGCAGCACCTCAGGATGAGGGACAGGGTGGGTTCGTCACCCGACTCCTGTTTTGGAAAGTCGAGACATGAACGCACCCGTTCCATCCGCCCCCTACGACGTCCAGGCGATCCGGGCCGAGTTCCCGATCCTCGCCCAGAAGGTCTACGGCAAGCCCCTGGTCTATCTCGACAACGCGGCCTCGTCGCAAAAACCGCGCGCGGTGATCGACGCGATGGTGGCCTGCATGGAGACGGGCTACGCCAACGTCCATCGCGGGCTGCACTTCATGGCGAACGCCGCCACCGAGGGGTTCGAGGGCGCGCGCGAGACCACGCGCCAGTTCCTCAACGCCGGGTCCACCGACGAGATCGTCTTCACCCGCAACGCCACGGAGGCCTACAACCTCGTGGCCTCGTCCATGGGCCTGATGGGCCAGATCGGGGAGGGGGACGAGATCATCCTCTCGATCATGGAGCACCATTCCAACATCGTGCCCTGGCACTTCTTGCGCGAGCGGCGCGGCGCGGTGATCAAGTGGGCGCCCGTGGACGACGAGGGCAACTTCCTGATTGAGGAGTACGAGAAGCTGTTCTCGCCCCGCACCAGGATGGTGGCGATCACCCACATGTCGAACGTGCTCGGCACGGTGACGCCCGCGGCCGAGATCGTGCGCATCGCCCATGCCCACGGCGTGCCGGTGCTCCTCGACGGTGCCCAGAGTGCGGTCCACGGGCGCATCGACGTGAAGGCCCTCGATTGCGACTTCTTCGTCTTCACCGGCCACAAGGTCTACGGACCGACGGGTATCGGTGTGCTCTACGGCAAGAAGGAATGGCTGGAGCGCCTGCCCCCCTACCAGGGCGGCGGCGAGATGATCCGCACGGTCGGGGAGGATTTCGTCACCTACAACGACCCGCCCCACCGGTTCGAGGCGGGCACGCCGGCGATCGTCGAGGCGGTGGGCCTCGGCGCTGCGCTGGAGTTCATGATGACCCTGGGCCGCGAAAAGATCGCGGCGCACGAAGCTTCGTTGCTCGCCTACGCGCAGGAGCGCCTCGGGGCGATGAACTCCGTACGGATGATCGGCACCGCCAAGGGCAAGGGCGGCGTCATCGCCTTCGAGATGAAGGGCGCGCATGCCCACGACATCGCCACCGTGATCGACCGCTACGGCGTGGCGATCCGGGCCGGCACCCATTGCGCCATGCCTTTGCTCACCCGGTTCGGCGCGACCTCCACCTGTCGCGCCTCGTTCGGGCTGTATAATACCCGTGACGAGGTAGACGTCCTCGCCGAGGCCCTGGCCAAGGCCGAGATGATGTTCGCCTGACGTTCGACATCCCGGCGGCAGGCCCGCCATACGCGCGACAGCGCGCCGCCGCGCATGCGGCGGACGGCGCGGATCGACAAACGATCCGCGACCTCACGAGGACAGGACCATGAGCGACGCCGCCATCACCGGCGGGGCCAACACCCCCGCCATCGCCACCGCCTCGGCGATCCCGCCCGAGGAGCTCGACCGCCTGACCGACGACATCGTCGCGGCCTTGAAGAGCGTCTACGATCCCGAGATCCCGGCCGACATCTACGAGCTCGGCCTGATCTACAAGGTCGACATCGCCGACGACCGCAAGGTCGCCATCGACATGACGCTGACCGCCCCGGGCTGCCCGGTGGCCGGCGAGATGCCGGGCTGGGTCGAGACGGCGGTGGCCGCCGTGCCGGGCGTCCAATCCTGTGCCGTCACCATGGTCTTCGATCCCCCGTGGGATCAGAGCCGCATGTCCGATGAGGCCAGGATCGCGCTGGACATGTGGTGACAGCCGCGAGGGTCGGCCTCAGGCGCCCGTCGCCACGTTGCGCCGCGGCGCGAAGGTCAGCCCCTCATAGACCTCGGCGAGCGCGAGCCGCGCGCCGATGGCGGGAAGGTCGATGATCGCGTCGACGCCTTCGAAGGTTGCGATCGCCCAGGCATCCCCCTGGCGGGCATAGAGCAGGGCCTGGGGCTTCAGCGTCTCGACGAGCAGAATGTAGGCAAGCGTCGGATGGCGCTTGTACTCTTCGAGCTTGCGCGCCCGGTCGACGGCCGTCGTCGACGGCGAGGCCACTTCGACGACGAGTTTCGGTTCCCGGGCCTCGTAGGTGTCGGGGACCAGAGCCGCGCATTCCACCATCACGTCGGGCCGTCGAAGGTCCATGATGCTGGTGCGGATCGCGACATCGGCTGTCGTCGGCCGGCAGGGTGTGCCCTTCAGTTGCGTTCCCAGACTGATGATGATGTTCACCGTCGCCTGGTCGTGCTGCAGGCTCGCCCCCGTCATCATGCGGTGCCGGGGTACGGGATGGCCGTCGATGAGTTCGTAGAGTTCGTCCTGGTCGCGCTGCCAGGCGAAGAATTCCTCTGGCGTCATGATTCGGCGCGCGGCGTCTGCCATAAGGTCCTCCCACCACGGGTGGACGATACCACAAGGCGGCGACGTCTGCCGCATCACGGCAGTGGACCGCGCCATCCGCGATCCTTATCTTGCGGGATGGACGATCACCCTCAACCGCCCGGACCTTGAACCCGGCTGCCGGAGAGACACCATGGCTTCCAAGTTCCAGGTCCTGTCGCTGACCGACGCGGCCGCAGACCGCATCAAGGCGATCATCGCCGATGCCGACCGGCCCATCGCCGGCCTGCGCGTCGGCGTGAAGAACGGCGGCTGCGCCGGCATGTCCTACACGATGGAATACGCCGACGGCCCCAACCCCGGCGAGGACAGGGTTGAGGATCGCGGCGTCACCGTGTTCGTCGACCCCAAGGCGCTGCTGTTCCTGCTCGGGACGCAGATGGACTTCCAGACCTCGAAGCTGTCGTCCCAGTTCGTGTTCAACAACCCGAACCAGACCTCGGCCTGCGGCTGCGGCGAGTCCGTGGCGATCACGCCGGTCAATCCGGAGATGATGCGCGCCTTCGCCTGACCGGCGTCAGGCCACGTCGGGCAAGTCGAGGGATTCGGGCGCGGCGGTGTCGTCCACCGTGCGGTTGCGGCCGTCGCGCTTGGCCAGGAACATGCAGATGTCGGCCCGCTCCAGGAGCGAGGCCGGCGTCTCTCCCCTGCGGGCGGTCGCCACCCCGAGCGAGATCGTGATCTTGCCCAGCGACTCGCCGGTGGACCGCTTGACGAGTTCGCGGCCCATCACGCTGGTGCGGACCTTTTCCGCGATCTCCACCGCCGCGGCGCGATCGGTCTCGGGCAGCAGGATGCCGAACTCCTCTCCGCCGAAGCGCGCCAGGGTCGCCCGTCCCTTGACGTGCTCGCGCATCACGATCGCCACCAGCCGCAGCACCTGATCGCCGGTGAGGTGACCGTAGAGATCGTTGAACCGCTTGAAGAAGTCGACGTCGATCACGACGAGGCTGGCCGGCGCGCCCTGGCGGGCGGCACCTTCCACGAGTTTGCCCAGCGAATCCTCGAAGTGCTTGCGGTTGGCCAGCCCGGTGAGCGAGTCGGTGAGGCTCTCGATCCGGGTCGCCTCCAGCGCCTCGCGCAGGGTCTCGATCTCGCCGCGGCTGTCGCGCATGCGCGCCTCGAGGGTGCGGTTGTTGGCCGACACCTCGCGGGTGGTTGTCACCAGGGCGGCCACGATCTCGCGCACGCGGGTGCGGTTGAGGCCGGAGCCGTCGAGGTCGATCGACAGGGCCTTGAGCGATTCCCCGTACTGCGCGGTCGAGCCGAGGGAGAGGTCGAGCACCTCCATGATGCCCTCGATCTCGGCGAGCACGTTGGTGCTCGTCCGCTCGGCTTCGGTGGAGAGGCGGCGGCCGTCGAGATAGGTCTCGTAAAGGGAGTCGATGTCGGTGTCGGTGAGGTTGCCCTGCTGCGCGGTGAGACGCTTGATCGCATCGTTCATGAGGGGCTGCGCCCCCGCGACGTAGGTGTACCAGACCGTGTAGGCGCGTGGCGTGGCGGAGGAACCGTAATCGCGCATCAGTTCGTTCGCCCGCTCGGCCAGGGCGAAGGTTCGTTCCCGGTCTCCATGGGGGGCGCTGCTCATCCGCTAGACCATCCGCTGACGACGATCCGGCGCGTTGGTGAGCCGTGTCTCGAGTCGACCGCAGGATGTGGGACGATGGTGGAGATCGCGTTAAGGCGACCGGCCAAGCTTCTCCCCGCCGCATCGGGCGGGGAGCGATATGGGTCGCGCTCAGTCCTTGCGCGGCTTGACCGGCGCGGGCCTCAGCAGGAAGGCCGGCACGTGCGCGCCGAGACCCACCGGCGAATCGCCGTCCTCATCCTCGTTGCGGCGGCGGGCGGCGGCAGGGGGGCGGCGCTCGTCGCGAACACGCTCCTGGCGGGGAGCGGCGGCCGCGGGCCGTGGCTCGCGGGGTTGCTGGGCTACGCGGGGCTGGGCCTCACGACGGCGGGGCTGGGCCTCGCGGGGCTTGCGGTCGCGCTCGACCTCCGCGACGGCTTGCACGTCGGCGGCCGGCGCCTCCACGACCTCGATGCTGGGCTTCGATGCGCGGCGACCGCGGGACGAGCGGGGCATGTCGGCATCGGAGGACTCGGACCGCGAGGACTCGGACCGCGAAGGTTCGGAGCGCGAAGGTTCGGAGCGCTTGGCCGCGCCGCCTCGTCCGCGCCGGGGGGCATCGGCGGCCTTGCCGCGATGGCGGCTGCGGGGCTCCGCCTCCTCGCCGGTGGCTTCCGGCAGGGTGGCGAGATCGCCCTCGGCCCAGGGGATCGGCTGGCCGATCAGCGCCTCGATGGCGTGGAGCGAGCGTTCGTCGGCCCGGCTCGCCAGGGTGAAGGCGTGACCGGCGCGGCCGGCGCGACCGGTGCGGCCGATCCGATGGACGTAGTCCTCCGGGTGGTGCGGAACGTCGAAGTTGAAGACGTGGCTCACGGCCGGGATGTCGAGGCCGCGCGCCGCCACGTCGGAGGCCACCAGCAGCGGCACCTCGCCGGAGCGGAAGCCGTCGAGCGCGATGGTGCGGGCGCGCTGGTCCATGTCGCCGTGGAGGGCGGCCACGTTGAAGCCGTGGCTGGCCAGCGACTTCTGCAGCAGCGCCACGTCGCGCTTGCGGTTGCAGAAGATGATGCCGTTGTTGAGCTCGGCCTCGCCGCGGATGAGCTTGCGCAGGACCTCGCGCTTCTCGTGACCTTCCGCGCCCACCGCCACGAGCTTCTGGACGATGGTGGCGGCGGTGGAGGCCGGCCGGGCCACCTCGATCCGCTGCGGGTTGTGCAGGAAGACGTCGGCCAGCCGCTCGATTTCCGGCGGCATCGTCGCGGAGAAGAACAGGGTCTGGCGCGTGAACGGCACCATCTTCACGATGCGCTCGATGTCGGGGATGAAGCCCATGTCGAGCATGCGGTCGGCCTCGTCGATGACGAGGAGCTCGACGCCGGTGAGGAGGAGCTTGCCGCGCTCGAAATGGTCGAGCAGGCGGCCGGGCGTGGCGATCAGCACGTCGGTGCCGCGCATCAGCTTGGCGTCCTGGTCGCCGAACGACACGCCGCCGATGATGAGCGCCACGTTGAGCTTGTGGTTGGTGCCGTAGCGCTCGAAGTTCTCCACCACCTGGGCGGCGAGTTCGCGGGTCGGCTCCAGGATCAACGTGCGCGGCATGCGGGCGCGGGCGCGTCCGTTCTCGAGCATGGTCAGCATCGGCAGGGTGAAGGCGGCGGTCTTGCCGGTTCCGGTCTGGGCGATGCCGAGCACGTCGCGCCGGGCGAGCACGTGCGGAATGGCCTGGGCCTGGATCGGCGTCGGCTCTGTGTAGCCGGCGGCGGTGACGGCCTGGAGGACCTTGTCGCTCAGTCCGAGGTCGGCAAAGGACATATCGTTCTAAAAAACCGTTGCGCGCGGGAAGTGGATCGAGGGACCGGCGCGGAGGGTAGCGTCACAGATGGCGACGATGAGCCCCGGCCCGGTCGTCGGCCTCGCCCAACGCCGCACGGGCGCATCGCGTGGACATCTAGAGCCTTGGGACAGCGTGTCAATCGGCGCTGCCCGCCGGGACGGGGTTATCCGCAACCTCCCCATGCCGATTTCTCCCGCAGCGGGATCTGCGGCAGGGCCTTGCGCCAAGCCCTCCGGTGACCGCGACCGGCACGTCCGGCCGGTCTTCCGGTCATGCGGACCCGCACGGCCGACAGGCCGACCTTGGACAGGAGATGTCACGCCCCCCGGGGAAACGCGTCCCGACCGGCACGATCCTGCCAATTCGTTAACTTAAGCAAGCATTCAAGCGGTGTGACAGGCTGTAGCAAGCCGGCGATCGTGAAGATCGGCGTGATGTGCGCGAACGCACGGACGGTCAGGCCCATCGGCCAACTGGGGCTAACCTTTACCGTTCATTGACGGGTGAGGCCGTATCAGAGACCTTGTTGCAGGAAAGCGACAGACCTCGCGGCTGCCAGGACCTACAAGCGCGGCGGCTTTCGCCAATCCCAGGACCAGTGGACACCATGAAAAGACTGCTTCTCGCCTCGACCGTTCTGGCCGGCCTCACCGCCGTCGCTTCGGCCGCCGACCTTCCGCGCCGCGCCGCGCCGCCGGTCTTCGTTCCGGTCCCGGTCTTCACCTGGACGGGCTTCTACTTCGGTATCAACGCCGGCTACGGCTTCGANGACCTTCCGCGCCGCGCCGCGCCGCCGGTCTTCGTTCCGGTCCCGGTCTTCACCTGGACGGGCTTCTACTTCGGTATCAACGCCGGCTACGGCTTCGACACCGGCAAGCAGGACCGTAACGTCTACGACAACGTCTTCCCGAACCTCGTCACCGGTGGTGTGGGCCCGTCGCAGGTCGCCTATTCCAACAGCTCCAACGAGGGCTTCACCGGCGGCGGCCAGGTCGGCTACAACTACCAGTTCACCCCGGGCTCGGGCCTGGTGGTCGGCGTCGAGGCCGACGCCCAGTACGTCGA